>JAFGRB010000220.1 GCA_016935365.1 Deltaproteobacteria bacterium | reverse complement strand
CCCTCCCTCGGCCTTCGGCCGGTCCCTCCCGCCAGGGGAGGGACGGATAACACTCTGTGCACATTGGAAAATCCACCTCCCCCTTGAGAGACTGTCGATAATCGCCAGATTATCGAAAAAGACCTCTGCAACTCCGCGGAACGCAGAGGCGTGCAAGTCGAAAAAACTTCGTTTTTCGGCAGTCTCTTGACGGGGGAGGTCGGGCGAGGCCCGGGTGGGAGTGAAAACGCGACAGCGCGGATGCCTCCGTTCCGGGACGCTTGGCGTCCGCTGAGGGCGCGTGATAGCTTCCAGCTCGCCGTGGAAGACGACTCTCGCATCTTCACCCGGGACTTCTCGCTGCTGCTCAGCGGCTGGCTGCTGCAGGGCATCTCGTTCTACTTCCTGCTGCCCGTGCTGCCGATGCTGGTCACCGGCCGGCTGGGCCTCGGCGAGCAGGAGGTCGGGCTGGTGGTCGGGATCTTCTCGGCGACAGCCGTGCTGATAAGGCCCTTCTCCGGCTTCCTGCTGGACCGCTTCGGCCGGCGGGGCTTTCTGCTGGGCGCCTCGCTGTTGTTCACCGCGGCCATGTTCGCCTATGCCCTGGCCGACTCCCTGGAGCTGCTGGTCGCCAACCGCCTGCTGCACGGCCTGGCCTGGGGGCTGGTGAGCGTGACCGGGACCACGGTGGCGGCCGACCTGGTGCCCGCGAATCGGCGGGGCACGGGCATGGGCTGGTGGGGCATGGCCATGCCGCTGGCGCTGTCGGTCGGGCCGATGCTGGGCGCGAGCCTGCTGTCCGGCACGCGCTTCGGGCTCGTCTTCTGCATCTGCGGCGTGCTGGCGGCGGCGGCCTTCGGCTGCTTCGCCGACGTCCGGATGCCCGTCATCCACAACCCGCGCGTCCGGCTGCGCCTGCGGGACATGATCGAGCTCCGGGTCGGCCGGCTGTTCTGGCTCATGCTCGTGCTCTGCGTGGGCTACGGCGGGGTGGTGGCCTTCGGCCCGCTCTATGCCCCGCAGGTGGGCTTCGAGAACGCCGGGCCGCTGTTCACCGCCTGGGCCGCGGGTGCGGTCCTGGCCCGCTTGCCCGGCGGCAAGCTCTACGATGAGCTGGGCCCGCGAAGACCGGGCCTGGTCGGGCTGGGGCTGCTGGTCGTCTGCTGGCTGGGCCTCGGACTGTGGCGAAGCGCCACCGGGCTGATCGTATCCGCGGCCGGGCTCGGCTTCGGCTTCGGCCTGCTGATGCCCGGCGTGCAGGCCATGACCGTCGACCTGGTCGAGCCCGAGCGCCGCGGGGCGGCCAACGCCACGGTCTTCTCCTCCTTCGACATCGGCATCGCCGCCGGCTCGATGGGCTTCGGCCTGCTCGCCCGCACGGTCGAGCTGCCGGTCATCTTCCTGATCTCCGCCGGCCTGGCCGGGCTCGCCCTGCTGCTCTTCACGTTCTGGGTCCTGCCCCACTTCGAGCACAACCGGCTCTGAGCGCACCCCGAGCGGATCGGGGTGCCGGGGACTGCTCAGCCCGAGCGCGTCCAGTCGGCGATGCGCTCCACGGCCGAGACCGTCTCCTCGCACCAGGTGTCGAGGAAGGAGTCGGGCAGGGATTCGTCGAGGGGCGTGGTCTCGCTGGCCGCCAGTGCCTCGGAGCCGTCGAAGTTGACGAAGGCGACCCGCAGGCTCAGCTCCTCGGCCGGCCGGTCGAACTCCTCGCCCGGCAGCACGGCCACGCCTGCCTCCTCGAGCAGCCGCTCGCAGAGCGCAGCCCCCGAGCGGATCCCGCGCGCGGCCAGCGGCTCGGAAAGCGGCGAGAAGTCGACGAAGAGGTAGAAGCCGCCCACCGGCCGGTGGACCCGAACGCCGATCTCGGCCAGGATGTCGGCGCAGCGCTGGCCCAGCGCCTCCAGGATGCGCCGCGCGTGCCAGAGGTAGCGCTCGATCTTGATGCCGCCCTGGAAGGCGCGCACGGCGGCGTACTGGATGGGCGCGCTCACCGAGGTGTAGGTCTCGCTGGCCACCGCGGCCATCGCATCCATCAGCCAGCGCAATCTGGCCGGGAAGGCGAAGGTGCCGAGCCGCCATCCCCCGGCGCCGCACCACTTGGAGAGCCCGGAGCTGATGATGGTACCCTCCGGGTAGCTGCGGGCGATGGAGACGTGCTCGCCCCGGTAGTGGAGCTGGCCGTAGATCTCGTCCGAGAGCACGATCACCTCGTAGCGACGGGACACCTTGGCGATCTCTTCGAGCTCCCCGGCCGAGTAGCTTCCGCCGTGGGGGTTGGAGGGGTAGTTGAGCACCAGCATCCTGGGCCGGTAGGTGTCCTGCTCGCCGGACAGCAGCCCGTCCAGGCGCTCGGGAGCGATCTTCCACCGGTCCTCGAAGTGGGTGTGGATCAGCTTCACCGCCCGGCCGAGGATCTCGGCCTGGGGTGTGTAGGAGACCCAGCAGGGCGTGGGGATGAGGATCTCGCCGTAGAAGGCGAGCTGCGCCAGGAACATCAGCTCCTTGGACCCTGGCCCCACCAGCACGCCCTCTGCGTCGACGTCGACGTGGTCCTTGTCCCGGTGGAAGGAGGCCACGGCCTCGCGCAGCTCGCGCAGGCCCCGGACCGGCAGGTAGTCCTTCTCGTGGGCGTGGAGCCGCAGCGCCTCGACCACTGGATCGGGCACCGGGAAGGGCGACTGGCCCAGGCCCAGCCGCGAGATCCGCCGGCCCTGCTGCTCGATCTCGGCCGAGCGCTCGTTGCTCGCCAGCGTGGCCGAGAGATTCAGGCCGCGGACGTTCAGGTTGAGGCTCACCCGCTCATCGAGTCCCATGGCTACTCACCTCCACGATGCATGTGCAGCGCTGCGATGGGCGGGCTCAGGCCCGGACCTGGACCCTGCCCAGACGGCCCTGCAGGGAGCCGGCCATGGCGAGCAGATCCATCTCGAGCTGGCCGGTGCAGTCGTGGCAGCGCTGGAGCACCAGCCTGCCCCGCGCGCGCGGGCCGAGATCGCAGGCCATGGCCTCCACGCGCTCCGGGGTGAGCAGCGCGGGCCAGACCGTGGTGCGAAGCTCGTAGTCGACGCCGGAGTCGGCCAGCAGCTCGAGCGAGCGGCGGGCGCGCGCGCCCGAGTCGGCCCGGCCGGTCACCTGCGCATAGTCGTCCCAGGCCGCCTTCACGTCGAAGCCGACCCAGTCGACGAGCGCGCCGTCGAGAATCTCGGCCAGCCGCTCTGGGTAGTACCCGCCGGTGTGCAGACCGGTGGCGAAGCCCAGGGCGCGCAGCTCCGCCATGGCGGCGGCCAGGTTCGGCTGCATGCAGGGCTCGCCGCCCGAGAAGACCACCCCGTCCAGCAGCCCGCGCCGGGTCTGCAGGAAGTTCAGCACCCCGGTCCATCCGTAGGTCTCCCCGCGGGCGGATTGCAGCTCGGGATTGTGGCAGTATGGGCAGCGCCACGGGCAGCCGCGCAGGAAGAGCACGGCCGCGATTTGTCCCGGCCAGTCGTTGACCGACAGCGGCTGGATGCCGCCGACGCGGATCGGCTCGGCGCTCAGCACTCCGGGCCTCCGATATCGAAGCTCTTGCGGTCGGCGTACTCGGACTTCTTGCCGATGTTGAACTCGGACACCGGCCGGTGGTAGCCCATCACCCGCGTCCAGACCTCGCAGACCTCGCCGCAATGGGGGCAGGTGGGTTGCTCGCCCGAGAGGTAGCCGTGCTGCGGGCAGATGGAGAAGGTCGGCGTGATCGTCAGGTAGGGGATGCGGAAGCGCTCGAGGATCCGGTGCACGAGCCGCTTGCACACCTGGGCGTCCGTGATGCGCTCGCCCAAGAACAAGTGGAAGACCGTCCCGCCGGTGTACTTGCGCTGGAGCGACTCCTGAAGCTCCAGGGCACTGAACGGGTCATCGGTCGCCCCCGGCGGCAGCTGCGAGGAGTTGGTGTAGTAGGGGGCCTGCTCGCAGCCGGCCTGCAGGATGCCCGGAAAGCGCTTCTGATCCTCCTTGGCGAAGCGGTAGGTCGTGCCCTCGGCCGGGGTGGCCTCCAGGTTGTACATGTGGCCGGTCTCTTCCTGGAAGGCGATCAGCCGCTTGCGGAGGTGATCCAGGACCCAGCTGGCCAGCTCCTGCCCCTCGGGGTCGAGGATGCTCTGCTCGTCGGCCGTGAAGTTGCGCACCAGCTCGTTCAACCCGTTCACCCCGACGGTCGAGAAGTGGTTGCGCAGGCTGCCGAGAAAGCGGCGCGTGTAGGGCAAGAGCCCAGCGTCGATCTGGCGCTGGATCACCTTGCGCTTGATCTCCAGGCTGCGCTTGGCCAGCTCGAGCAGGCGGTCGAGCTGCTCGATCAGCCCGGTCCGATCGCCGGCGAAGCGGTGGCCCAGGCGCGCGCAGTTGATGGTCACCACCCCGATGGAGCCGGTCTGCTCGGCCGAGCCGAACAGGCCGTTGCCCCTCTTGAGCAGCTCGTGAAGATCGAGCTGCAGCCGGCAGCACATCGAGCGCACCATGTGCGGAGAGAGGTCCGAGTTGAGGAAGTTCTGGAAGTAGGGCAGGCCGTACTTGGCGCACATCTCGAAGAGCAGACCCGCGTTGGGGTGATCCCAGTCGAAGTCGGGCGTGATGTTGTAGGTGGGGATCGGGAAGGTGAAGATCCGCCCGCGGGCATCCCCGGCCGTCATCACCTCGATGTAGGCCCGGTTGATCAGATCCATCTCGGCCTGCAGCTCGCCGTAAGTGAAGTCCAGCGTCTCGCCGGCGATGACCGGGTGCTCGTCTCGGAGGTCGTCGGGGCAGACCAGGTCGAAGGTGACGTTGGTGAACGGAGTCTGGGTGCCCCAGCGCGACGGTACGTTGAGGTTGTAGATGAACTCCTGGATGCTCTGCTTGACCTCGGGGTAGGTGAGGCCGTCCTTGCGCACGAAGGGCGCCAGGTAGGTGTCGAAGGAGCTGAACGCCTGGGCGCCGGCCCACTCGTTCTGCAGCGTGCCCAGGAAGTTGACCATCTGGCCCACGGCGCTCGACAGGTGGCGGGGCGGGCCGGCCTCGACCTTGCCCGGCACGCCGTTGAAGCCCTCCATGAGCAGCAGGCGCAGCGACCAGCCCGCGCAGTAACCGCTCAGCATGTCCAGGTCGTGGATGTGGAAGTCGCCCTCGCGGTGGGCCTGACCCACCTCGGGCGGGTAGACGTGGCTGAGCCAGTAGTTGGCCACCATCTTGCCGGCGATGTTGAGCACGAGCCCGCCGAGCGAGTAGCCCTGGTTGGCGTTGGCGTTGATGCGCCAGTCCTGCCGGTTGAGGTACTCGTCGATCGTGCGGCCCACGTCCACCAGCACCCGGCTCTGCTCGCGCAGGCGCGCGTGCTGCTCCCGGTAGATGATGTAGGAGCGCGCCGTGCGCAGGTGGTTGGAGCTGATGAGCACCTGCTCCACCACGTCCTGGATGGTCTCGATGTGCGGGTGCCCCTCTCCGTGGCGGTAGGAGAGCACCTTGAGCACCTGGGCGGTGAGCAGGCCGGCCTCGATCGCGTCGAACTCGCCGGTGGCCGCACCGGCCCGCTCGATGGCCGATCGGATCCGCTCCTGCTCGAACGGGACCACCGATCCGTCGCGCTTGATGGCCCTGTGAAGGGGCCGCGATGCGGGGCGCTGGATACCTGCTTGCACGTCGGACGGGCGGACGGGGACAGCTTCCATGCGAACGAGCTCCTGCCTTCGAGATCGGTTTGGCCTTCCTTCTCGGAGACCACAATATATTGGGGTCGATGTGTCGAGTCAACACGAAACATGGTGGTGCCCCTTTCTGGGCTTCTCCTTCCAAATCCGGGGCTTGCCGGCCGGGGCGATTTTTCTTTACAGATCTCCGGCAGCGTTTGATAAACTTGATCCCTTCGGAGATCAACGCGAGCAGACAAGGAGTGCTCGATGTCAGCGAGAAAAAGCGCAGTCAACGGACTGTCGGCATCCCAGGCCAAGGAGCTGTTGAAGATCCTCACCGACAAGCGGGATGAGCTGAGGCGTTCCATTTCCACCCGCCGGGACCGCGACTCGACCATCGATCCGAGCGAGATCATCGAGGAGCTCGAGCAGGCGTCCGCCGGCCAGCACCAGGACGTCTCGCTGCGGATCCTGGACAAGGAAGTCAAGCTGCTCCGCGAAGTCGAGCGCGCCCTGAAGAAGTTCGAGAGCGACGAGTACGGCCTGTGCGAGGGCACCATGGAGCCGATCGGCTACGCCCGGCTCAAGGCGCGCCCCTGGGCCCGCTACTCGGTCACCCACAAGGAAGAGCTCGAGCGGATCCAGCGCGAGCAGTCCACACTGCGGCCCGGTCGCTGAGAGCGGATGGCGCACGAGCGCCCGCATCCCACGTCTTCGCCCATCTCCATTGCCGAGTCCGCGCATCTGTCGCGAGCGATTGTCGTGCTCGCGTGGGTCTTGCTGTGCACGGGCCCGCGAGCGCATGCCGAGGAGCCGTTTGCGGATCGCGAGCTGTACGAGCGAGAGCTCATCGAGGCGGCGCTGTCCAGGCTCGATCTCGAGCCCGAGCCGGACCCCGCGGGCAAGCGGATCGAGCGCGTGGCCGTGGTTCGCTTTCCGATCGTCCGCCCCCTCGACCCGGGGCAGCGCTGGTTGCACCGCACCTACGTGCCGGTCGTCCTGGAGTACGCCAACCTCCTCCACGTGGTCACGCGCGAGCACATCATCCGCCAGGAGCTGCTCTTCGCGGACGGCCAGGTCTACGACGAGGCGCTGGTGCGCGAGAGCGCCCGGAACCTGCGGGCCCTGCCGCTGATCTTCTCCACGGTGCGCATCGTCACCGCCCGGGGCTCGAGCCCGGACCGCGTCGTGGTGGTCGTCATCACCAAGGACCTGTGGAGCATCCGGCTCAACTCCAACGGCAACTTCGGCGGCGGGGTGTTCAACTACTTCTACATGACCCCCTCGGAGCAGAACTTCCTCGGCTACAACCAGCGGCTGAGCCTGCACTTCTATCTCGACCGCGACACCTACGCCATCGGCCAGGCCTACCGCGTCCCGCGCCTGCTGGGCAGCCGGATCCAGGTCGAGGAGGACGCGGCCGTGCGCATCAACCACCGCCGTGGCGGCACGGAGGGCGGCTACGGGAGCCTGCTCTTTCAGCGGCCCCTGTTCTCGCTTTCGACCCGCTGGGGCTTCTTCGTCGACGGGCGCTTCGACCTGGGGATCGATCGCCATTACCAGGGCGCGGATTACCGGCTGTGGAAGGTCGATGACGAGGCGACGGGCGCGAGCTGGATCCTGCCCGAGATCTACGCCCACCAGCACTTCGCCGCCCGGGCCATCGGCCAGGCGGCCTTCGGGGAGCGCTTCCGCACCGTGCTGTCGGCGGGCTACAGCATGCGCTCGTACACCTACGAGCTGACCGACGGCATGGCCTTGCTGCCCGAGCCCGTGCGCGACGTGTTCCGCGCCTCGATCATGCCGCTCGACGAGCAGTACGGCTCCCTGGTCGCCGGCGTCGAGTTCTTCGAGGCGCGCTACCGCCGCTTCCAGAACATCCAGACCCTCGGCCTGACCGAGGACTTCCGGCTCGGGCCGCGAGCGCTCGGCGAGCTGGGCTGGGCCGAGCCCGTGTTCGGCTTCTCCCAGGAGCACCTGCGCCTGTACGTCGAGCTCGGCTGGCGCGAGTGCTTCTCCGGCGACATCGTCTCGGCGCGGCTGGTCGGCTCGATCCGCTACATGCCGGAGCACGGCATCGAGCAGGCGCACACGGATTGGATCGACCGCTACGCCGAGATCGAGCTCGAGAACGTCTCGCCGTCCCTGTGGGACCTGGGCCGGCTCTTCGTCCGGCTGCGCTACGTCTACTCCCAGTACAGCCGCGCCCGGACGCGGTACAGCCTCGGGGGCGAGAACACCCTGCGCGGCTTCGTGTCGGGCTTCCGGGCCGGAGAGCGGCTGCTCAACGTCAACGTCGAGTTCCGCTCCCGGCCCTGGGTCTTCGACACCATCCACCTGGGCTTCGTCGTCTTCTACGACGGGGGCGACGCATACGGATTCACGGCCGAGCGCGACTTCAGCTACCACCAGAGCGCCGGGCTAGGCCTGCGGGGCATCTTCCCGGCCCTCGATCGCTGGACCACCCGGCTGGACATCGGCATCCCGCTCGGGGCAGACTTTCACAGCCATGTGATCGACTGGGTGACGATCGCCTTCTTGCAGGCATTCTGAACACGGAGGGAGCAGACATGCGCATGCGGACATGGCCCTGGATGATCTGGTGGCTCTCGATGGCTCCGGCCTCGGCCGCCGAGCCCGCCGCGCCTGCAGCGCCCGCAGCGCCCGACGTCGGGGCGCGCGACGATCCCTGGCTGGTTCGCACCGTGCTCGGCGCCTACTGGCCCATGTCCTTCGAGCGGGTCCGCGTCTCGGGCCAGGGCGAGGAGCTCGCGCTGATCGTCGACGGCTACGACATGAAGGCCAAGAAGACCTTCCGCTGGCGCCTGCCGCTCGCGGGCGAGCGGCCCTACAGGCCGAAGGTCCTCGATGCGCCCGCCAAGCGGTCGAACGCCCTGGTGCCCGAGGCCGTCTCGCCCGACGGCAAGCACCGGGGCCGGGCCCAGGACGGCGAGAACATCGTGCTCACCGTCGCTCACACGGCCTCGGGCGAGGAGGATACCGTCCTCAGGCAGGCCTACACGGGCGACTGGTCGATCGGCCACCTGGCCTGGTCTGCGGACTCGAGCGCGCTTTTCTTCGACAACGGCGGCGCCGTGGCCTGCATCTGGCGCTACGACCTGAAGACGAGAGCCCTGAGCAAGATCGTGCCCGAGCACGAGGCCCGCGGCCCGGCCGTCTTCGTGCAGGATGGAGTCGAGCAGCTGGCCTTCTACCAGTCGCCCTGGGAGAAGACGCCCATGGTCAAGATCGCCCGTCCCCTGAGCAAGGCCCAGAAGACCGATCTCGAGCGCCGCCAGGCCGGGCTCGAACCCGTGGCCGACACCTGGTACGAGCTGAACAAAGAGGGCGCCGAGCGTGTGATCCGGGCGCGCTGCGACGGGAGCTTCCACACGCTGCGCTTGATCCGGGAGAAAGGCGCCCCGGCCCGCATGGTCGTCGGCCCGCCCGGCGACGCGTACGAGCTCGAGGCCGACGCCGCGGTGCGCACGGGCGAGGGTACTTACTCGGTCGTGGCCTGCACGCCCGCAGGCGGCCTGCTCGAGCTGGCCGAGATCCGCTTCCTCGACAAGCAGCGCTCCCGCGCCCGCATCGTCCAGCTCGCCGAAGGCCGCGGCCCCATCGTCCGCGAGTACATCCGCCACGCCTATCGCGGCGAGGTGAAGACGATCCAGCCCGACTGCTCGGAAGAGCACTACGCCGACTGAGAACGCTGCGGGCTCAGCCGCGCATGCTCAATGCGGCGGCCGCAGCCCCCACCAGGTTGGCGTGTTCGATCCGCACCAGCTCGGCGCGCTGCCCGGGCAGCACGGCGGCCAGCAATCGATCCAGGCTGGCCGAGACCCGCCCGGCAAAGCCGGGCATCTGCCAGAAGAGCGTGCCCTCGGCCACGACGGTCATCCGCCCGCCGGGCGGCTCCGCGTGCGCGACCACGGCCAGCAGGCCTGCGGCCACCAGGTCGGCGGCCCGGTCGCGCACGGCCTCGAGGACCGCGCGCACGATGTCCGGCTCGCCCGCGCCCGCAAGCCACCCGGCCGCCTCGCGCTGCCCGTCGAGGAAGGCCGCCACCTGCCCGGCCTCCAGGGAGGCCGCCTGCGGCGGGTCGGCTACCAGCCCGAGCTCCGCGAGCACCGCCCCGGCCAGCTTCCCGAGGTAGCGGCCCGAGACCATCTTCTCGAAGCGCTGGCTGCCGGGGTCCGCGCTGCCCGCATCCAGGGCCTCGTCGAAGCGGGTCCGCGGCGCGGCGTCGAAGTTGCCCGACTCCATGTTGATGGCCTGGAAGCGGTGCGCGCTGGCCTGGTCGGCGGAGAGCTTCTCGATCCGCACGCTCTGCTCGAAGTAGGCCATGTTGGTCCCGGTGCCCACCACCAGACCCAGGGTGGCCGGCCCGGAGCCGGACAGGCTCCCGGCCGCGGCGGCCGCCACCGTGTCGTTGAGCACCACGGCCGACCCGGTCTCGAGCCCGCGCCGCTGCATGGCCTGCACCAGGCCCTCGCCGACCCGGGTGCCGACCACCGCAGGCGCGCGGACCTCCTTGGTCCAGCGCAGCAGGACCCCGTCGCCGGACGGCAGGATGCGGGCCGGGTACGAGAAGCAGAAGCCGACCGGCCCGCCCTGCTCGGGGAGCTCGGCCACCAGCCCGGCCAGCGCGTCGAAGAAGGCCTCGCGCTCGATCGGCTCGCCGCCGGTGCCCGGAAGCGCGCCCCGGCGCACGGCCAGCACCTGGGCCCGGCCGTCCGGCTGCACGCGCACCCGGGCGGCCCGGACGTGGGTGCCGCCCGCGTCGACCACCACCACCTCGCCGGCCGTGCCCGGGCAGCCGGGCGGGACATAGGCCGGGATCATGGCCACGCCGGCCCCCTCCCGCCCGAGCCCTTCCCGCATGGCCCGCCCGAGATCGCGGGCCGCATTGACGAGCGCCCCGTCGTCGAGCCCGAAGCCCGCCTCGGACAGGAGTGCCTGCACGCCTACCACCGCACCTCCGCTGAACAGCAGCCTGCCACGCCCGGCCTGGTCAGACAAGGGGGCTTTGTCTCCCGGCCGGGGTTTGATATGCTTCGCTCCGCTGCGAGCGCGAGGAGGAGAGCGATGGCCATCCTGGCGAAGAGCGAGATCCTGAAAGCCATCGAGGCCGGCAAGATCCGCATCGACCCATACGACCCGGACTGCGTGGGGCCCGCCTCGGTCGACCTGCACCTGTCGAACGCCTTCCGGGTCTTCGTCCGCCTGCCGCGCAACGTGCGGGTCTTCGACGAGGTGGACTTCCGCATGGCCACCAAGGGCCTGTGGATCGAGGACGGCGATCACCTGCTCATGCGCCCGGGCGACACCGTGCTCGGCATGACCGCCGAGCGCCTGACCTTGGCCGAGGACGTCTGCGGCTGGCTCGAGGGCCGCAGCCGCTTCGCCCGCCTGGGCCTGCTGGTGCACATCTCGGCCAGCTTCATGCAGCCCGGCATCGCCAACCACCAGGTGCTCGAGATGAGCAACTTCGGCCCCATCCCCCTGGAGATCCGCCCCGGGGTGGCCATCTGCCAGTTCGTCTTCCAGCGCATCGCCGGCCAGGGCCGCTACGCCGGCGTCTTCCAGGACCAGAGCCCGGAGAGCTTCGCCCGGGACTGAGCCTAGAGCGCCAGGACGGCGCCCCAGATGATCGCGTAGGCCGCGAGCACGCCCGCGTTGGCCCAGACCATTCGCATACTGCGGCGGCTGACGGCCGCGACCACCAGGCTGCAGAGCGCGAGCAGGGGTCCCAGGAGCCAGATCACCCCGAGCCACAGGTGGAGCGCCGGCTCGACGCCGTCCGGGCGCGCGCCGAAGGTGAAGAAGCGGATCCAGCCCCCGACCAGGTTCACCCCCAGGATGGCCAGGTTGACCAGGCTGAGCGCGACCACGAGTCGCGAGCGTTTCTTCTCTAGCTCGACCACGCTCAGTCTCCCCCGACGTCTCGGAGGGCCTTGTCGAAGACCTGCGAGCACTTGTGCGCGCAGTAGCCCGCCCGCTCGAAGAAGGCGTGCGCGCGCTTTCTCAGGACGTTGCTCCGGAGCCGGATCGAGCCTGCGCTGCGCCCGGCGGCCCAGGCCTCGGCCGACTCCAGGAGCATCCGGCCGACGCCCTTCCCGCGCTCGTGCTCTGCCACCACGAGCGCCGCGATCTCGATCATCCGATCGCTCTCGATCCTGTACAGCTCGCAGGCATGGATCAGGCCGATGACGCCACCGCCATCATCGACCGCCACGAACGCGAGGTGATCCTCGCGCCGGAGCACCGCCGACAGGCGCCGGGAGACCTGCGCCTCGACGGATGGGTAGCCCAGAGCCGCCACCAGCCCGGCCAGGGCCCTCGCGTCCTCCTGGACCGCCTCGCGAAGCTCGACATCCACGTCGCTCATCTCCCGGCTCCGTTGCGTCGATCAGCAGCCGCGGGTGACGATGGTCCGGAGACAGAGCGCTCTCATCTTTGCCTCGCCTCTGCCCCAGCATGCCACAGGGCGGCCCGTCGGTCACAGGTTCTCGTCCTGCCTCGTCAGGACCTCCAGAAGCTCGAGGATCGCGCGGATGAAGCGCTGGCTGCCGTGGAGGACGAAGCGCGCCTTGCGGGTCTCGGGGTGGTAGATCAGATCGTAGCGCGACTCGCCCCAGGCGGGGTCCTTGTTGTTGAGCACGGCGATCAGGCTGTTGGAGATCCGCGCGACCTCGTCGGAGTGCCCCTCTTCGAGCTCGATCACGGCCGAGACCCGGATGCGCTCCTCGAGCCGCAAGCTGGAGTGCGGCTCCTCGGGCCGGCCCGCGAGCTCGCCGTGGGCGTACTCGCGCAGCTCGTCCTTGCTCACGCGCCACTCGCGGCCTATCTTGTGTATGTTCGCAAGGCACTCTGACCTGTCAAGCGACGCCAATCCCATTCACGGATCCACATCAGCACCAACCTGTTTCCTGCCTTCCCTTTTCAGGATCTCCTCGACCTTGGGCCGGGCTCTCTCTCATCGCCGTTCTCCTCTTGCCGAAAATGCAGGACAGTCCTTTTTTATCACAAGGCCAGCAGAGAATATACAGCCCGTGCGCTGCGGTCCAACCCACATGCGCCACCCGATCTCATGGATCGCGATCGTCTTAGTCGGCCTGGGCCCGGCCATGGCCGCGGAGAAGACCAACCTGATCGAGCACGTCCAGGCCGGGCTGGCCCGCGACGCGTCCATCTCGGAGGCGGTCCGGGCGGAGCTCCTGGCCGCGCTCCGCCAGGAGCTCGGCGCCTACGCCTTCGACGTGCTGTCGCCCGGGAAGCGGGCCGCGGCCGACGCCGTTACCGAGCTCGCCAGCGAGGGCCTGGACGGCGGCGTCTCGCCGGCGCGCACCGCGGCCGTGGCCGCGGCGATCTACCGGGCCATGGCCCGAGGCGCGCCGGCCGAGCTGGCCTCGGGGATCGCGCGCTACGGATTCCAGCGCGCCCTGAGCGCCGACCGCATCGCGGCCCTGTCGGACGGGGCTTCCGAGCTGCTGCGCTTCGACGTGCCCCGGCCGGTGGTCGAGGATCTGATCCGCAATGCGGTCCAGGGCGACTGGTCCGAGGACAGCTTCCGGACCTACAAGTGGGCCCTGGTCCGGGCCAAGCGAGCGGGCCACGACCCCGAGCGCTTCGCCCGCTACTTGATGGCGCGCCACGCCCGAGGCCGCGTCCGCCCCGGGGCCGTGGCCGCCGAGGCGACCCGGGCCTTCGACCGCGCAGCCCGGGCGGGCAGGCCGCCCCCGTCCGTCGCCTACAGGAGCCCGGTCCTGGATCCCGTCCCCGCTCCCCGCCCCTCGCCGAAGCAGCCGTCGCGCGCGGACAGGCTTGCCCAGCTCATGCGCGCCCTGGAGTCCTTCCTGGGCACGCCCTACGTCTGGGGTGGCCGCAGCCGGCAGGGCACCGACTGCTCGGGCATGACCCAGGCGGTCTATGCCCAGGTGGGCTTGGAGATCGGCCGGCGGGTCCAGGACCAGTGGAAGGCCGGCCGCCCCGTGGCCCGCTCTGCCCTGCAGGCCGGGGACCTGGTCTTCTTCCGCACCGTGGGCAATCGCATCTCCCACGTGGGCATGGTGACAGACCCGTCCAAAGACGAGTTCATCCACGCCTCGTCCACCCGCGGCGTGGTGCGCTCGAGGCTGAGCTCGAGCTACTACAAGACGCGCTATGCCGGGGCGCGGCGGGTGTTCTGAGCCATGTAGGGTCATGTGGGGAATCGCGGACGGGATTTCTTGCAATAGATTGTTAAGATTGAACAAGTCGTGTCTCATTACTACCGAGTCAGGATCCGGTTGCAACTCAAAATTGCCTGATGTATCAGTGAGTTGCGCGACACAGATCGAGTCATACT
>JAFGRB010000219.1 GCA_016935365.1 Deltaproteobacteria bacterium | reverse complement strand
GAAAGCTCCTCACCTTCCTACGCCCTTTGTCTTGCTTTGCGCAGTCGGCCGAGCCCACTTGCCGCCCGCGGGCCAGCGCTGCTAGGCTGGCCTGGTCATGCGCATCGGAAATCTGCTGCTCGTGCTGTCGCTGCTCGCCGCCTGCCTCTCTGCGGCCGAGTCCAAGGCGCGTCCGGTGCCGAAACAGATCGAGGCCGTGCTGCGCGCGCGGACAGAGCAGCGCTCGCCCAAGATGAAGCTCGGCCCGGCCGAGGCCCGGGCCATCGCGGGCTACTTCGCGGCGCTGCCGGCAGAGCTCGTCCGGGTGGCCGCGCTGGCCGAGCGCATGCCGCACTCGGCGGTCGAGCTGGTGAGCGCGATGCACGAGCGCGGCGTACCCAGCGAGGACGCCGAGGCGATGGCCGACTTCCTGCTGCGGATGAGCGAGGCCGGAAAGTTCAAGAACCTGCGCCAGCTCGACATCAACCACTCCCACGTGATCGGGCGGGACTGGCCGCAGATCGACTACAGCGGCGAGCGCATGACCTGGCAGGGGCAGAAGGCGTTCTGGGAGCCGAAGGGCGTCAAGAGCTTCAAGAAGGCCGAGTACCTGGCCGCCTACTTCCGGCACGCCTCCCGGATGAGCTACTTCAAGCGCATCTACAAGCCGACCGCCCGGGACTTCGTACCCGAGCCCCGACCACGCAAGGCCTGTCTGATCGGGATCGAGAAGATCCCGGCCCGTCACCCCGAGGCGCCGCCTCCCGAGAGGCTGCGCTTCGACCTCTACTCCGCAGAGACACCCCGGTGGTGCGAGACCTCGGACAGCCGGGCCAGGCTGGTGGCCTTCGATCTGCAACCGCCCGGCGATCTGGCCTGCATCCTGCGGCCGCGGCCCGCGCGGCCCGTCCGGGCCGAGCTCGCGCTCTCGAGCGCTCCGGGAGCCGACGGCGTGTCGGGCCGGGCGGAGATCCGGCTGGCCTCGCCGGAGCTCGAGCGCCCGGAGCAGGAGCGGATCCTGCTGCTCGTCTTCGGCGAGCCGCCGGCGCAGACCTGGAAGACCGAGCCGGCGACAGCCGCCGACCTGCGCTTCGTCCGAGAAGTCGCCGTGCGGCACGCGCGCGAGCAGAACGAGCGCGACCCGGATGTGGTCCGCGCCATGTGCCCCTGGTATGACACGAAAGAGCGCGCGCCGGAGATCGCCGGCTACTGGATCGCGACCCGGGCCGGCGAGCGCTTCCTGGCCGCGATCGTGCCCTGGTGCTACCGGCACGAGTACATAGGCCAGCTCACCTGCCTCTTCGAGAAGGGCTCGCAAGGCCTCGAGCAGATCCGCTGCGGCGAGATGCTGACGCCGGCCTTCGACCTGGACGGCGACGGCCTGCCCGAGTTCGTCGAGTTCCATGGCTACGGCGGATCCTTCGTACCCCACCTGCGCCAGGTCTGGCCCACGCCCAGCTTGCTGGCGCGAGGCAGGTTCTGAGGCGGGCCCATGGAGGACTGGACCGATGCTGTGGAAGATGAAAGCCAGGCGACATATCGTTTGCTCGATCGCGATGCTCATGCTCCTGGCTGCTTGCAGCGCGGGCCAGGGGGACGAGGCCGGCAAGGTCGGCGAGGCCTGCGTCGCCGGCGCTTGCGTGGAAGAGGCCATCTGCCGCGACGGGATCTGCCGAGCCGTGTGTGAGGACGACCAGGACTGCAAGTCGGCGAGCGAGCATTGCCGAGACGGCGCCTGCGTGCCGGTCGACTTGCCGATCTGCTCAAACGAGCGCATCGAGGCGGGTGAGACCTGCGACGACGGCGACCTCGAACCACTCGACGGCTGCGACGCGGACTGTCAGATCGAGGCGGGTTGGTATTGCACGGGCGAGCCATCGAGCTGCGAGACGGACTGCGGCGACGGGATCGTCGCCGGCGACGAGGAGTGCGACGGCGGAGAAGACTGCACCGACGACTGCGAGCTCGCTTCCGTCTATCATCCGGCCTTGGTCCAGTACTGGCCCCTCGACGACAGCGCGGGCACGCTGACCCACGACGTCTTCGCCGATCTGGTGGGCCACCTTCAATCGGGCACGAGCCAGAGCCTGGGCGAGATGCGCTGGGCGCCCGACGGCGTGGCCGGGGTCGCCCTCGGCTTCCACGAGACCGGCAGCCTCGAAGATGTCGGGGCGCGCGACGACAACCTCGAGATCCCGACCGACGGCCTGCGCACATCCGCCGGCACCGTGGCGCTCTGGGTGCGCCTTTTCGAAGCGAGCCCCTATCGGCCCAAGACCGTCTTCGGCCACGCCTCCGCCGGCTGGCAGGACCGCCTGCAGATCTTCTCCGATCCGCGCCAGGGCCCGGCGGCGCCGGACGGCACCCGGATCGGCGTCGGTGTCGGAGACACCCGCATCCCCGACACCGGCGTGGACCTGACACCCGGCGCCTGGCAGCATCTCGCCCTCAGCTGGGACGATCCCGACGAGGACGGAGCGGGAGAGCTGGTGCTCTTCGTCGATGGCATCGCGGTCTTCACGGAGAGCTACACCGGCCTCGGCAGCATCGGCCCCCTGGCCCAGATCGGAAACGACGGCAATCCGACCGACGGCGGCACGACCGCCTTCTACGGATTGATCGACGAGGTTCGGATCTTCGATCAAGCCCTGACCGAGCTCGAGATCGAGACGCTCTACCTGGAGCATCGGCCCAATCGCTCACCGAGCGTGGACGCCGGTGCGGATCAGGTCATCGACTGGCCCGACAACGTCGTGGCGCTCGCCGGCTCGGTCAGCGACGACGGTCTGCCCGATCCTCCCGCCGCGCTGACGCTGGCCTGGAGCGAGCAGAGCGGTCCCGGTGAGGTGGTCTTTTCTCCGGCCGATCAAGCGAGCAGCAACGCGAGCTTGAGCGCGCCCGGGGTGTACGTGCTGGAGCTCAGCGCCTTCGACGGCGAGTTGAGCGGCGCGGACACGCTGCGGATCGAGGTCCGCGAGCAGGTAAGCGGCGACTACTACGCATCCCCCGACGGCGCGGGCGATGGCCTGAGCCCGGAGGCTCCTTTTCGGATCGCCGATTTCTGGGACGTGGCCCAGCCAGGGGACGTGCTGGTGCTCCTGGATGGAGTCTACACCGGAGACGAGTCGATGATCACGCCGCCCCAGAGCCTGAGCGGCACTTCGGGGGCGCCGATCACCATCAAGGCCGCCCACGACGGCCAGGTGCTGATCGACGGCGAGCACGCCCGCCAGCCGCTGTACTTCAAGTACAGCAGTCATTTCATCATCGAGGGGATCAACGCCTGTTGCAGCAACAGCGACGTCATCGAGTTCGAGTACGCCACCGAGTTCAACGTCATTCGCCGGGTCGTGGCCTGGGACGCAGACCCGAACTCCAACTCCGTCGTCTTCGGCTGCAGCGGCATGGAGGGCAACGTCTTCGAGGATGTCGCCGGCTGGGGCACGGGCCGCAAGATTCTCGGACTCGGCGGCCAGGCGTATCGCACGGTATTCCGCCGCGCCTTCTTCCGCTGGAGCGGTTTCAACACCACCGAATGGAAGCTCGGCGCCACCTTCACCTACTACTCCGAAGAGACCCTGATGGAGAACTGCATCGGCACCTGGGACACCTTCGGGCCATCGGATGACAGCCAGACCGTCGCCATCTATGGCGTCGATCAGGGCCACAACTCCACCCTGGGCGGCCACCGGGTGCTCGGGTGCATCGGCTATCACCTCGCCAGCCAGTCGGGGCCGGGTCCGGACAACATCTTCTCCTCGTTCACCCTGGTGCCGAGCTACGAGATCCGGGACTTCGTCGCTTACAGCGAGGAACACGATCTGTTCTCGATGGATCTGCAGAGCGAAGACGGCTTCTACGGCTCGCAGATCACCTCCATCGGCGGGAGCTTCGGCATCCGCTCGATCGGCGCCAACGGCGGCCTCACGCACAGCATCGCCATGAACGCCACCCAGGGTGTCGTGACTCTCGCTATTCGAGATTCTCATCTACTAGCGACCTCAGGCAAGTATAGGCGGCGTGGATTGGCTGTAGGCATGGATAT
>JAFGRB010000218.1 GCA_016935365.1 Deltaproteobacteria bacterium | reverse complement strand
TTGGTCCCACCCACTGTCTTCACCACGGATCGGTCGAACCTCTTTGGGTCACACGGCCAAAGGCCGTGGTATTCGCTCGCAATAAAGACCGATCTCACGGCCGACCTCCTCGTTCGGACTGTCTCTTCGTGCCCATGGGCATGCGCTGTTGCGATCTCGTCTCGATTGGACAGCGAACGGGCGCTGCCCGGTGGAAGCTCACGGGTC
The DNA here is from genome assembly GCA_016935365.1 of Deltaproteobacteria bacterium. GTDB lineage: Bacteria > Myxococcota > B64-G9 > B64-G9 > B64-G9 > JAFGRB01. Next base: position 13,002 of record JAFGRB010000218.1, on the reverse strand, counting down.
GCCGGGCGGCGGGTCGGGGATCAAGTCGCAGCCCAGGCTGCGGGCCCGATCCCGGTCGGCAGGACCCTGCAGGCCGGCCGCGACGACCGTCACGCCCTCGGCCGAGGCGCACTCGATCATGTGCCGGGCGAGCAGATCGCAGCGTGCGTCGCCTCGGCCGACCTCGTGCAGGTCGATCTCGACGTAGTCAGGCCTCAGGCCGAGCAGGCGATCCAGGCCGGTGTAGCCGGCCGGCAGTCCGGCCAGCCCGATCCGGCAGCCCGCCTCCCGCAGCCGATCCACGGCCGCGCGCAGCTGGTCGCTATCGTCGATCTCCCGGATCCGGTCGAGCATGTAGACCACCCGCTCCAGCCCGTCGCCAGCTGCCAGCTCGGGGTCGAAGACCTCGCGCGGGTGGACGCGCAGGAAGAGCAGCTGATCGTCTTCGAGCTGCTTCAGGCCCTCCAGGGACCGCTCGCGCATCACCCGCCCGAGCTGGGCCACCTTGCCCGAGCGCTCGGCGACCTGCAGCAAGGTCTGCAGGTCTCCGAACTCGGGCTCGGACGGCTGGCAGATGGCCTCCTGGCCCGAGATCCGCCCGTCGCCGGCCCGCAGGGGTCGCAAGCTCTGCGTCAGCCCGACGAAGGCGATCGTGCGCTGCAGGGCGACCAGGCGCCGGATGTCGATCTGCTCCTCCCAGGAGCCGTCTGACTCGATCGACTCGAGGGCCGGGCTATACGTGATCACCCGGTTGCGGCCGGACTGCTTGGCCGCATACAGGGCCAGGTCGGCCGCGGCGATCAGGGCGTCCCGGTCGGCCCCGTCGTCCGGAAAGCAGGCCACCCCGATCGACAGGCTGACCGAGCCGGCCGGGCCGAAGTCGTGATCCTCGACGCACAGCCTCAGGCGCTCGGCGGTGATGGCCGCGCCGGCCCTGGGGGTCTCGGGCAGCAGGAGCACGAACTCGTCCCCGCCGTATCGGGCCGCGATGTCGTGCTGGCGAAGCCGGAAGTGGACGTCGACCGAGCGCGAGGAACCGCGCAGGATGGAGGCGATACCGCGCAGCACCGCGTCTCCCACCAGGTGGCCCAGCGAGTCGTTGATGCGCTTGAACTCGTCCACGTCGATGAAGAGCAGGCCCAGAGGGTGGCCGTAGCGGCGGCTGCGGCTCATCTCCACGCTCAGCCGCTCCTGGAAGTAGGCGTGGTTGTACAGCCCGGTCAGCGAGTCGCGGACCGCCATGGCCTCGAGCTCGCTGCAGCGCCGCCGCAGCGACACCAGCTCCGCCTCCCGCTCGCGCCGGGCGCTCTGGAGCGCGGCCGCGGCCCCGACGCGCTCGCGGACGAGGCTCTCGGTCCACGGCTCCGGCAGGTAGTCGACCGCCCGGCGGCGAAGCGCCTCCAGGGCCGACGCCAGGCTCGCTCCCCGTCCCAGGACCAGCAGCGAGCCGTTCCCGCCTGCCGCACCGCCCGGCTCCTCGACCGGCCAGGGTACGCCGAGCGCCTCGTCGATCAGGACCAGATCGACCTCCGCCTCGCGCTCGCGCGCCTCGTCCAGGCTCACAGCCCGCGCGATCTCGAAGCCGTCCGCCTCGAGCCAGGCAGCCACCGGCCTGCACTCCGGGCTGTCCCCGCAGGCGAGCAGGACCCGCATCTCGTGCATCGTCCCTCCCATGGAGATGACCATAACCATGATGGGCCTCGCTGCGCAATGGACTCGATCGGTACATTGATTTGTGTGGAGCATTGTGCGAAAATTCTGACAGACGAGACGTTCAGCTGGAGACCCATGGTGGCCACGAATCTCGACATCGACGCGGATCTGCTCGATACGGCGCTCCGGTTGGGAGGCAAGCGCACCAAGAAAGCGGTCGTCCAGGAGGCGCTCGAGGAGTACATCCAGCGCCGCGAGCAGCTGCGGATTCTGTCCCTCTTCGGTCAGATCGACCTCGATCCGGAGTACGACTACAAGAAGCAGCGAAAGAAGAGATGAGAGTCCTCGTCGACACCTGCATCTGGTCGCTGGCGCTGCGAAGGAGGCGCAGGACGGAGCGGGAGAAGCGGATCGTGGATGCGCTCGAGGAGCTCATCCGCGAGCTGCGGGTCGTCATGATCTGCCCCGTGCGCCAGGAGATCCTCTCCGGCATCCGCGTCGAGGAGGACTTCGTGCGGGTGAGGGACCGGCTGCGCGCTTTCCCGGATCTCGCCCTGGAGCCGTTCGACTTCGAGCTGGCCGCCGAGTACTACAACCGCTGCCGCGCCATTGGGATCCAGGGCTCGAACACCGATCTGCTCCTCTGCGCGCTGGCTGTCCGGAGGCACCTGGCCGTGTTCACCGTGGACCGGGACTTCGAGCGCTTCCACGCCAGGCTCGGCGTGGCGCTCTTCGTACCGGCCCCCTCGGCCTGAGCCGTCTCGGGGGTGTACCCGCCACCGCTTCCGTGGCATACTCCGCGGCGCCATGGCCGAGTGCGCGCGCAACCTGCTCTTCCACGTGCTGACCCGGCGCGCAGCCGAGGCCCGGAGGCCGGCCCTCTGCAGCCTCGACGAGCTGGGCGCGGCGATCGAGGCCGAGCTCTCGGCCGGGCGCACGCCGGCCAGCCTTCGCGATTACCTGGGGCCCGAGCCCCCGGGCGCGAACCGTTTCACGGTCTCCTTCGACGATGCCCACCCCTCGGTGCTCGAGCTGGCCATGCCGATCCTGCGCCGGCTCGGGGTGGGCGCGACCGTCTTCGTGCCCAGCACCTACCCGGGCGAGACCGACTGGGTCATGGACTGGCAGGCGCTGCGCGCGCTCGCCCGCACGCCGGGCTGGTGCATCGGCTCCCACGGCGAGCGGCACCTGCGCGCCTCCTGGCGGCTGTACGACGAGGACGAGGCGGGCCAGCTCGCGCGGCTCGCCCGGGACGCGTCTCGCTCGAGAGCGACCCTCGAGGCTCGGCTCGACGTGCCGGTCGAGCTCTTCGCCTACCCCTTCGGCGAGGCGCCGTCGGCTGCCAGGGCGGCCGCGCTGCAGGCCGGCTACCGGGCCGCCTTCACCGTATCGCTGGATGCGGACTGGGACGGCAGCCGGATGGCCATCCCGCGCCAGGAGCCCGGCGCCCCCGCGCTCGACGACGGCGCGCTGCCGGGCATCAGCGTGGTGGTGCCGGCCTGCGAGCGGGTGGCGCTGCTCGGGGAGGTGGTCCGCCGCCTGGCCGCCCAGAGCTACCCCGAAGACCGGCACGAGGTGATCGTGGTCGACGACGGCTCTGTGGCCGATCTGGCCCGGGCCCTGGCGCCTCAGCTGTCCGAGCGCGTGCGTCTGCTGCGCCTGCCAGGCTCGGACCGTACCTTCCGCGCCGGGCAGGCCAGGCAGGCCGGCGCGGACGCGGCCGCCCACGAGATCGTGGCCTTCGTCGACGCGGACGTGGCCGTCGACCGCGACTACCTCTGGCACCTGGCCTGGTGCCACCGGGCTTATCCGCGCGCGGTCGTGCTCGGCTACCTGTCCGGCTACAACCTCCACGACCTGGGCTGGACGCACAGCCTGGAGCAGATCGCCGAGGCCGACAGGCTGTGCGGGGACGCGCTGCCGGTCATCCCGGACCGCTCTCGCGAGCAGGCCCTGGCCGCCTGCCTGGACAACCTGGCCGGCCTCGACGAGCCCTGGCAGCTCGCTTACACCGGCAACCTCTCGCTGCCCGCCGACCTGCTCGCCGAGGCCGGAGGCTTCGCGGACGGCTTTGCGGGCTGGGGCTTCGAGGACGTGGACCTGGGCGTGCGCCTGCAGCGGGCCGGCGCGACCTGGGTCTTCTCGCGCTGGGCGCTCGGCTACCACATGGCGGATGCGGAGCAGGCCGACGCAAGGCCCTCCAATCCCTTCCGGGATCCCGCGCCGTCACCGGAGCGCTTCGCGCCCGTGCTCGCCAACCTGGACACCCTGGCCGGCCGCCACCCGGACGACGGCGCGATCTGGGCGTTCTGCGAGCGCTTGCGCGCGGACGTGGCCGAGATCGGCTCCCCGCCCGAGACGATCGGCGTGGAGTGCGGAGCGCCCTATCCCTTCGACTGGCCCTTTGTCAGGCTGCACGCACGCCACCCGGGCGGCCGCAGCTTCGAGGCCATCTGCGATCGGCTGGCCTACGCCCGCAAGCTGGGCGCGCGCGGGCTGTACTTGCTGGGCGGCGACGTGCTGATGCGCGGCGACATCGAGCCGATCCTCGCCCAGGCCGCGCAGTGCGGTGCCGAGCGCATCACGGCCGAGAGCACGGCCGCGCCGCTGGCCGCTTCCGGGACGGCGAGGCGACTGCGCCGGGCCGGGCTCACGGGCGTCGAGGTCGAGCTGCTCGCCGGCGGCGACTTCCCGCGACCGGTCCGGCTTGGCCGGAGGGCGCGCGTGACCGAGCCCGGGCTCGACGACGTGGCCGCGGGCGTGGCCCTCGGCCGCGAGGCGGGCCTCGCCCTGGGCGCCAAGCTCGTCCTGGGCGAGCCGAGCGAGGCCGCACTGGAGCGCGGCCTGGCCCGCGTCGAGGCCCTGCAGATCGAGCTGCACAGCGCGGTGCTGTGCGTCGAGGAGGTCAGGCGGGCGGATGCGGAGGCGCTCGTCGCGCGGCTGCGCAGCTATCCGGGTGTGGCGCTCTACGACCGGAGAGGAGAACGCCTATGACGCGCGGCCGGCGCTACAGGATCATCTACGTCCCGGGACACCCGGCCATGCAGTACCACATCGCCCGGACCGGCCACGACTTCTTCATCCTGGCCCACTGGGATCAGTTCGCCTGCTGGCGGCCCAGGCCTGCCAACGTCCACAGCCTGCTGCCGGCCTTCGAGCCGGCCCATCTCGACTACGGCGTGGCCGACTTCCAGCGCCTGCTGGCCGGGGGCAAGGCGTTCGGCTTTCCAGAGGACTACGACCTGGCCTGGTCGATGTGGAACGAGCAGTACAAGGTCTTCGCGCCCTTCTCGGGCATCCGAAAGGTCCACCGGGTGGCCAAGTACGCCGAGCTCGAGCCGGCCGACTACGATCGCATCCTCTCGCAGCCCGAGGCGTACGCCCTGGCGTCGTACTACCGCTACACGGTCGACGAGATCGAGGCGCGCTTCGGCGTGCGGGTGCCGCTCATCGAGCTGGGCGTGAGCCCGGAGGACTACGGCGAATGGACCGGCGAGGAGCCGGTCATCCTGTCGGTCATCCACTCCTGGGCCGAGCGCGGCTGGCACCACGAGACCTACCGGGCCGCCACCGAGGGGCTGCCGACCCGGCACGTCGACCACATGCACCCCGGTCCGGAAGGGCCGCTGCGCTACGATCAGGTCATCGACTTGATGCGGCGTTGCCGTGTCTACTACCACGACGGCGAGAACGAGTACACGGTCGCCCTGATCGAGGCCATGATGGTCGGCGCGCCGATCGTCACCTGCGCCATGCCGTACGTCGAGCGGCACGTGCAGCATGGCGTCAACGGATTCGTGTCGGACGACCCGGCCGAGCTGCGCGAGCACTGCCGCGCCTTGCTCGAAGACGCCGATCTGGCGGCGCGCATGGGGGCGGCCAGCCGGCGGCTGGCCCTGGAGCGCTACAGCGAGCAGCGCTGGGTGGATGACTGGAACCGGCTCTTCGACGACTTCACGGCTGGCCGGGACGTCTACGGCCGGTCGCGGGGCGCCGGTCCATGAGCGGGCTGCCGCAGCCGGACGCCTTCGTGCGGGCCGTCGACGGCGGGCTGCAGCTCGGCGGCCGGCCGTTTCGCTTCATGGGCACGAACTGCTATTTCCTCCAGGAGGAGGGCGCCCGGCAGGCGCTGGGCTGGGAAGGCTACGCCGGGCGGGTCGACGAGGCGCTCGCCAAGGCGGCCGCGCTCGGCATGCAGGTCGTGCGGGCCTGGGCTTTCCACGACGATCCCGAGAACCCGGCCGCGCTGCAGCCCGCACCCGGCCGCACGAACCCGGCCGGCCTGGCCGGGGTGGACCTGGCCCTGCGGGCTGCGCGCGAGCACGGCCTGCGCCTGATCCTCTCCCTGATCAACTACTGGCCCGACTATGGCGGTGTGGCCCAGTACCTGCGCTGGCACGGGCTGCCGGCGACCGAGCCGCAGCGCTTCTTCACCGAGCCGGCGCTGCGGGCCCACTTCGGCGATCACGTCCAGGGCCTGCTCGAGCGGGTCAACCCGCTGACCGGCCTGGCCTGGGGGTGCGACCCGTGCGTGCTGGCCTGGGAGCTGATGAACGAGCCGCGGGGCGCAGGCCTGGATCCGAACGGCGAGGCCATGGCCGACTGGGTGGCCGAGATGGCCGGCCGGGTGCGCGCGAGCGCGAGCCAGCTCGTGGCCACCGGCGAGGAGGGCTCCGGGCCGGGTACCGATTTCGAGCGCAACAGCCTGCTGGTCGACCTGGCCTCGATCCACCTCTACCCCGAGAACTGGGCCTGGCCGCGCGAGCATGCCGAGGCGGACGGTGTTGCGTGGATCGAGCGCCATGCCGAGGCGGCCGCGCGCAGCCAGCGGCCGCTGGTGCTCGGCGAGTTCGGCCTGCGTAACGATGGGCTGGCGCTCGAGGCGCGCCGCCGGATCTACTCGAGCTGGATCGAGACTGCCCTGGCGCGGCCGGCCGTGGCCGGCGCTTGCTCCTGGTCCTTTTCCACCGATGACCGGCCGGACGGTTGGGACGCCTTCGGCTGGACCTGGCGCGACGGCACGCAGCCGGCCGACGCCTGCAACCGCTACGCGGACCTTCACCGGGACTGGTCCCGGCGCTTCGCTGCGACCGGGAGCGCGCCATGAGGGGCTGGCTGGCCGAGATCCGCTCCGCGCTGCAGAGCATCCGCCGGGCCTTCGGCCTGCTGTGGTCGATCAGCCCGCCGCGCACCCTGTTGTACGGGGCGGTCACGCTGTCCGATGCGCTGCTGCCGGCGCTCGTCGCCTGGGTGGCCAAGCGCATCGTCGACGCGGTCGTGGCGGGCCAGATGGACACGGCCCTGGCCTGGGTCGGCGTGGAGTGCGGGCTGGTCGCGCTGCGCTCGGTGCTCTACCACGGCGACGACTACCTCAAGACCTGGCTTGGCGGGAGGCTGTCGATCCGCGTCAACTCGCTCATCGTCGACAAGGCGTTGCAGATGAGCGCCCGGCACTTCGAGGACAGCGCTTTTTGCGACCAGCTGGCCCGGGCCGCCAAGGAGGCCAGCTCGCGCCCGCTGCACATGATCATGCACGGCTTCGGCTTCGTGCGCGAGGCGGTTCGCCTGGTCTCCTACATCGTGCTGCTGTGGGGCTTCTCTCCCTGGGCGGTGCTGGCCGTCCTGGCCGGCACCGCGCCCCAGTTCGCCGTTCAGGCCTGGGCCGCCTCGGTCGCCTTCGCGGTCCAGCAGGCCCGCACCCTGGACGAGCGGCGGGCCGACTACCTGCGGGAGGTGCTGCTGCGCGAGGCCTTTGTCAAGGAGGTCAAGCTCTTCGCCCTGGGCCGCTACCTGCTCTCGCGCTACCTCGATCACCAGGAGGACTTCTTCTCCCAGGATCAACGCGCAGTACGCCGCACGCTCGGCTGGACCTTCGCCATGCGCATCCTGGCCACGCTGGTCTTCTACGGCCTGTACTTCTGGGTGGTTCGCGACACCGTGCTGCGCTTGATCAGCCTGGGCGACATGACCATGTTGATGCTCGTGGTCCGGGGCAGCCAGGAGAGCTTCGAGGCCCTGCTGAACAACGCGGCCAAGGTCTACGAGGGCAAGCTCTTCATGTCGAACCTCTTCGAGTACCTGGCGCTCCCGGAGGACGAGCCCTGGCGGGACATCGAGGACCGGCCGCAGCCGTCCGCGGCGGAGCCGCCCGAGATACGCTTCGAGGAGATCCGTTTTTGCTACCCGGGCTGCGAGGCGCTGGCGCTCGACGGCGTGTCGTTTTGCGTGCAACCGGGCGAGACCGTGGCCCTGGTGGGGCCCAACGGTGCGGGCAAGACCACGCTCATCAAGCTGCTGGCCCGGCTGTACGAGCCGAGCTCGGGGCGCGTGCGGGTCGGCGGCCGGGACGCGGGCGAGATGGCGCCGGCCGAGCTCAGGCGGCGGATCGGGATCATCTTCCAGGACTTCGTCCAGTTCCACCTCACGGCGGGCGAGAACATCGGCGTGGGCTGGATCCCTTCGATCGGGCGGGCGGACGAGATCCGCGCCGCGGCCGAGCAGGGCGACGCGGACGGCTTCGTGCAGAAGCTCGAGCAGGGCTACGACACGATGCTGGGCCGCTACTACGGCGGGGCCCAGCTCTCGATCGGCCAGTGGCAGCGCATCGCGCTCTCCAGGGCCTTCATGCGCCGCTCGGACGTGCTCGTGCTGGACGAGCCCACTGCGGCGCTGGACGCCGAGAGCGAGGCCAGGCTCTTCGGACGCCTGGACGACCTCAAGCAGGGCCGGACCGCCATCCTCATCACCCACCGCTTCTCCACGGTCCGCTTCGCCGACCGGATCGTGGTGCTGGACGAGGGCCGCCTGGTCGAGCAGGGCACCCACGCCGAGCTGCTCGCCGCGGGCGGCCTCTACGCGCGAATGTTCCGCCTCCAGGCCCGCGGCTACGCGATCGAGAGCTGAAAAACGCGGATCGGCTCCGTCTCAGAATGGGGACGGAGGTATGGGCATGCTGCTCAAAGAGGTCGGCGTCGGTATCGTGATGTCATTGTTGTTCTTGGGTTTTATCTTCTTCGCCCTGGCGGGCGGCGTCTTCGTGATGGTCGGCCTGCAGCGCCGGAGGGCCGCGAGGCTCAGCCTCCCAGCCGGAACTCCCGCTTCAGGCCTGTCATGGTGTCGCCGGAGAACGGCGGAAAGCGCATCTGCTTCATCTCGTGGGTGATGCACTCGACGATGAAGGTGTCGCGGTGCTCCTGGCTCAGCACCAGGATCCGTCCGACGATCCCGCTGGGCTGGATGACATAGGAGAGCCTCAGCACGCCCTTCACTTCCGGATCGCGCTGGTGCTGATCGTGAATGCAGCGCTCGATGGCGCCGGCGTGCTTGCCGAAGACCCGGTCGATCCGGTCCTCGCTCAGCCTGACGGGCAGATCGCCGGTCTTCGCACTCGCGCCCGTCCAGCCGGTTACCTCGAAGACGAGCCGCGGCACGGTCTCGCGCAGCACGTCGTGCACGGCCTTCTCCTCGCAGGCCGTCTCGTGCATGCGGGCCGTCACCCGGCCCCTGCCTCCGGTGCCCAGCAGGGTCTCGACCACACCGCAGACGGTGCCCGAGCGGACGATCTTGATCTCCAGCGCCTGCTCGGCCGCGAAGACCTTGCCCAGCTCCTTGAGGCACTTGACGTCCTTGCAGCGCCGCTTGCCCACCTGATCGCCGACCTTGCCGGGCGGGATGACCTGGATGCCGTCCTCGCCGAGCACCGTCTCGACCGCCTTGTCCAGCCGATCGAGCACCTCGTCGCCGAAGACGAAGCCCTTGTCCCGGATGCCGAAGAAGGCCACCACCAGCTTCTTGCCGGCCTGGGCAGGTCGCGCGGAGCCCAAGAGCGGCAGGATGCAGGCTGTGGCGAGGAAGACCTGGAAGAACGATCGCGCTTTCATGGCAGGCCGGAGTGTATCACATGCCGCAACGACTTGTAAGGGTTCTTGGGCTGGGCTATCCGCGCTGTGCGCTCCCCCCACCCCCGGCCTCCCCAGTCGGAGACTGTCGAAAAACGAAGTTTTTCGACTTGCATACCTCGGCGTTCCGCAGAGTTGCGGAATTTTTTTCGATAATCTGGCGATTATCGACAGTCTCGTCGAGGGGGAGGTGTGTATTTCTCGAAAGTGCACAAAGTGTTGAACGTCCCTCCCCTGGCGGGAGGGACCGGCCGAAGGCCGAGGGAGGGGCGCGTAGCTCGTTCGAACATGGTGATTGCGTGCCATTTCTCGGCCAAATCCCGGGGCATTTTTTTCGATGCTTCGTCGCTCGACCGCTTGCAGTAAGACTTTCTGACATCGCGGATGCCTCAGTCTGGCGGGTCTCGTCCTCGGGCTCAAGAATCGCCCGCTGCACGATCGGAGCTGCCCGCGCGCATCGCGGCCAGCAGGGCCCGGCGGGTGAAGGGGTCCAGCAGCCAGGTGCGCACGGCGACCGGGCCGGCCTCGGCGCGCTGCAGGCGGATGCGGCCGGGGCGGCTGCGAACGGACTCGATCTCGTCCCAGCGGAGCTCGGCCGCGGGCCTTCGCAGCGTGGCGCGCACGCGCACGCCCTGCGGCCCGATGCGCACCAGGGGCCGCCGCCAGTCGGCGACGAAGCGCAGCAAGCCCCAGACGAGCAGCGGTGCGGTCAGCACACCCATCAGCCAGGTGCCGCGCTCGCCGCCGTGCTCGACGGCGTGCAGCAGGGGAAAGAGGCCCGCGCCGATCAGCAGCACGCCGCCGATCTCTCGATAGCTGTGGCTCACCCTGTGCGGTCCTCGCTGCCGGGGTCGAGAAAGGCGGCCAGCTCTCCGCACAGCTCCCGGAGCGGGGCGGACAGGATCTCGACCTCGGGCAGGCTGGCCAGGAAGCGCTTGCCGTAGCTGCGTCCGAGCAGGCGCCGATCGAGCACGACCACCACCCCTCGATCCGCGCGGTGGCGGATCAGGCGGCCGAAGCCCTGCTTGAAACGCAGCACGGCCCGCGGCAGCATGAAGTGCGAGAAGGCGCTCTGGCCCCGCTTCTCGCACTCCTCCATCCGGGCCTGGATCAGCGGCTCGTCGGGCACGTCGAAGGGCAGGCGCTGGATGATGACGCAGGAGAGCGAAGGTCCGATCACGTCCACGCCCTGCCAGAAGGACTGGGTGCCGAAGAGCACACTGCTCTCATCCTCGCGAAAGCGCGTAAGGAGCCGATCCCGTGGTGCCGTACCCTGGCAGAGCGGCTCGATGCCGGCCGCCTCCAGGTCGTCCCGGACGAGCTCGAAGGTCCGGCTCAGCGCGCCCCAGGCCGTGAACAGCACCAGGGCCCGGCCGCGGCTGGCCTCGACCACGGACCGGACTGCGGTGGGCAGCCAGGACTCGTACTCGGGCCCGGTCGGATCCGGCCCGTCCGTGGCGACGGCCAGCCTGGCCTGGCTACCGAAGTCGAAGGGGCTGTCGAGCTGCAGGCAGCGCAGGCGCTCGCCAGCCTGGCGGTCCGCCCCCAGCCTGGACGCGAGGAAGTCGAATCGGCCGTCGATGCTGAGCGTGGCCGAGGTGACCACCGTGCTGCGCAGCGAGCCGAACAGGGCCCGGTCCAGCAGCTCGCCGACCGACAGCGGCGCCGAGGCCAGCGCGATCCGCCGGCCGTCCGTGGACAGCTCCGACCAGCGGACGTGCTCGTCGCCGTCCTCGCTCACCAGCCGCCCGCAGGCCTGGGCCAGCTCGTGCAGGCCGCGCAGGGCCGCGCGTCCCTCCGCAGCCCGGCTGCTGTCCTCGCTGAGCGCCTCGACCCCATCGACGATGCGCTCTAGCTCCACCGCGGCCCGCTCCGCGCGCGAGGCCGCGGCCAGGAAGGCCTCGCGCACGGCCGTCCATTCCGGCCGCGCCCGGATCGCCTCCAGGCGCAGCTTGCCGGCCCGGCCGCGGAGCTGCGGCGCGCAGGCGGCGGCCAGCAGGTCGAAGGCGCCGCTGAAAGCCTCGCGCGCCTGGGCGACGAGTGGGGCGAGCGGATCGCGCAGCCTGCCCGCCGGCTGGACACCATCCAGGCTGGCGAGCTCGGCGCCCAGCTCGGCTGCCAGACCGGCCTGCGCCCTGTGGGCGGGGATCAGCCGCCCGAGGGTGCGCAGCGCCCCGATACGGGTCAGCCGGTGGCCGAAGAAGGCCGAGGCGACCTTCTCGATCTCATGGCCCTCGTCGAGGATAGCGTGGCGGAAGTTCGGCAGCACGACCCGGTGCTGCCAGTCCTCCAGCCGCAGCCGCAAAGCGAGGTCGGCGAAGAGCAGGTGGTGGTTGACGACCAGCACCGAGGCCTGCTCTGCCTGCCGGCGGGCCTCGGCCAGGAAGCACTCCGGACGGTGCGGGCACTTGCGGCGCAGGCAGGCATCGGCATCCGAGCACAGCTCCTGCCACAGGCTCTCGTCGATCGGCAAGTCGAGATCCGAACGGCTGCCGTCCGCGCTGCGCTCGGCCCACTCGGCGAGCGCCTCGACCTGCGCATCCTGCGCGCTGGGCTCGAGCAGCACCCGCTGGCGGAGCCGGTCTGCGAGCCGGCGGCGGCAGAGGTAGTTGTGCCTGCCCTTGACCAGCACGAAGCTGAGCTCGCGCCCCAGGATGCGCGCGACCGCGGGCAGGTCCTTGCCGATCAGCTGCTCCTGGAGGTTGATCGTCCCGGTCGAGATCACGACCCGCTCGCCGCGGCGCATGGCCAGCTCGGCTGCCGGCAGCCCGTACGCCAGGCTCTTGCCCACCCCTGTCCCGGCCTCCACCAGCAGCACCCCCCCATCGCGAAGCGCCTCGCCGACCGCCCGCAGCATGGCGAGCTGCGGCGCGCGCGGCTCGAAGCCGGCCAGCACGCGCTCGGCCGGCCCGCCCGCATCCAGCAGTGCCGCGAGCTCGGCGGGATCCCGCTCGGCCGCCTCTTTGCGCTCCCTCATCGCCCGGCAGCCTAGCACCCCGGCGCTGCCCGGGCAATCGGACCGGATTGGGAGATTGGGAGCGGTCGGCAGGCGGCGTCAGTGGCAGCAGGTGCCGGTCCACCAGATGGGGTTCTCCATGGCCGGGCCCGGGTAGACGACCAGGTTGCCATCGGTCTGGACGGCCAGCCAGGCGCCCGGGTGGCCCACCGTGCCCGCGTTCCAGAGCGGCGTTCCGCCCGTCGAGTAGAGCACCAGGTTGCCGTCGGATTGCATGTCGAGCCGGTAGCCGTCCTGGCCCCAGGTGCCGGTGGCCCACAGCGGCGTCGCTCCCTGGTAGAGCACCAGGTTGCCGTCGGCCTGCAGGGCGAGCTCGAAGCGACCGTCGCAGGACCGGACCGAGCGGTGATCGGCGGACAGCCCGTGGCCGGCCGTGATCCGGCCGCAGCCCGTGGGAGCCGGGGGCACGGGTGGCTGGACCGTCCCGCTCGACCAGACGGCGTTCGACATGCTCGG
>JAFGRB010000217.1 GCA_016935365.1 Deltaproteobacteria bacterium | reverse complement strand
TTGGTCCCACCCACTGTCTTCACCACGGATCGGTCGAACCTCTTTGGGTCACACGGCCAAAGGCCGTGGTATTCGCTCGCAATAAATACACTGCTCGCACAGGATTCCCCGAGCCGGGACGCCAGATCCGGGGCCTCGCAGGGATTCTTTGCTTCCACGCGCGCGATGCGCTAGAGATCCGGCCTTGGACAGACGACGGAGCACGCCGTGACCGAGTACAGCCTCCCCAAGACCTACGACCCGCAGAGCTTCGAGTCGGAGACCTACCGGCTGTGGCTGGACAGCCGGGCCTTCCACGCCGAGCCCGACGATCGGCCGAGCTACGTGATCATGATGCCGCTGCCCAACGTGACCGGGGCCCTGCACATGGGCCACGCCATGGACAACGTGATGCAGGACCTGCTCATCCGCTACCACCGCATGCTGGGCGACAACGCCTTGTGGATGCCGGGCACCGATCACGCCGGCATCGCCACCCAGGCCGTGGTGGAGAAGCGCCTGCAGGAGCTCGAGGGCCTGACCCGCCACGACGTGGGCCGCGAGGGCCTGGTCGAGCGCATCTGGAAGTGGAAGGACCAGTTCCAGGCCCGGATCGTCGAGCAGCAGCAGCGCATGGGCTGCAGCGCCGACTGGCAGCGGCAGCGCTTCACCATGGACGCGGTCTGCTCGCGGGCGGTGCGGCATACCTTCTTCCGCATGTTCGCGGATGGATTGATCGTGCGCGGCAAGCGCCTGGTCAACTGGGATCCCTTCCTGCGCACCAGCATCTCGGACGACGAGGTCTACCACGAGACGGTCCAGGGCCACTTCTGGCACCTGCGCTACCCGGTCATCGACCCGCGGCCCGGCGAGCCCGAGTTCGTGGTGGTGGCCACCACCCGGCCCGAGACCATGCTGGGCGACACGGCAGTCGCCGTCCACCCGGAGCCGGACCGGGCCCTGGATGCGCTCGAGGCGGAGACGGCCGAGGCGCTCGGCCGGGCCCGGGACCGGGACCGGGCCGCGCTGGAGGCGCAGCTCGCAGAGATCCGCGCCCGGCGCGCAGAGGTCCTGCCCGAGCTGATGCGGCTTCGCGACATGGCCGCCGACGGCCGGCAGGTGATGCTGCCGCTCATGGATCGGCCCATCCCGCTGATCGCGGACGTCTGGGCCAGGCCCGAGCTGGGCTCGGGCTGCGTCAAGATCACCCCGGCCCACGACCCCAACGACTACGAGGTCTGGACCCGGCACCGGGAGCGGATCGCCATCATCAACATCCTCGAGCCGGACGGGAGCCTCAACGCCAGCGCCGGCCGCTACGCCGGGCTGGATCGCTTCGCCGCCCGCGATCAAGTCGTGGCCGACCTGGACGCGGCCGGGCTGCTGGGCGAGGTGGAGCAGCGCCAGGTCGAGATCGGCCACTCGGACCGCTCCAAGACCCCCATCGAGCCCTACCTGTCCGACCAGTGGTTCGTGCGCATGGGCGACGTGGAAGGCGGCGTCGAGATGGGCCGCGGCACGAGGCGAGCCTTCCGCAGCCCGGGCCTGGTCCAGGCGGCCATGGACGCGGCCGCGGACGGACGGGTGCGCTTCCACCCCGAGCGCTTCGTCAAGACCTACACCGACTGGCTGTCCGAGAAGCGCGACTGGCCCATCAGCCGCCAGCTCTGGTGGGGTCACCGCATCCCGGTCTGGTCGCGAGCGCTTCGCTTCGAGGAGCTCGCCGACGTCGGCTCCGATCTCCTCGAGCCGCTCGCGGCCGCGCTCGGCACGCGGGCAGCGCTGCGGGCGGTGCGCAGGGAAGACAGCGCGAGCTTTGCAATCGCCTGCACGGACGACCTCGGTGCGCTTCCGGGCCGCCAGGGCGAGGCCTGGCTGCTCGACGCCTGCCTGCTCGAAGACGATCCCTCCCTCGTCGAGCCGCTCGAGGCGCGCGGCTTCGAGCGCGATCCGGACGTGCTCGACACCTGGTTCTCCTCGGCCCTCTGGCCGCACTCGACCCTGGGCTGGCCGGACCCGGCCACGGCCGAGACCGGGGACGGGGCGCCGCTCGCGGGCCCTTCGGGCGGGCTTGACTGCCTTTCCTACTACTACCCCGGCTCCTGCCTGGTGACCGCCCGCGACATCATCACGCTCTGGGTGGCCCGCATGGTGCTGACCGGGCTCTACAACCTCGGCGACGTGCCGTTTTCCGACGTCTTCATCCACGCCAACATCTTAGACGGCAAGGGCGAGCGGATGAGCAAGTCCAAGGGCAACGGTATCGACCCGGTCGACATCATCGAGGCCTACGGCACGGACGCCATGCGCTACGTGCTGTGCGACATGCAGACCGGCATGCAGGACATCCGCCTGCCGGTCACGGCCGTCTGCCCGGCCTGCGAGGCGCACAACGACTTGAGCGCGACGGAGCACGGCCGGACCAAGTTCACCTTCGTGTGCGCGAGCTGCCAAGCCGAGTTCGACGTGCTGGGCACCATGCCCGACGTGCCGGCGGCCAAGCTGCTGAGCGAGCGCTTCATCGACGGGCGCAAGTTCTGCAACAAGCTGTGGAACACGGCCCGCTTCGCCCTCGGCCACCTCGGCGAGGGCGCGGGCGCCTTCGACCGCGAGCGGCTCGAGGTCGAGGACCGCTGGATCCTCTCCGCCCTGAACGCGGCCGTGCGCGAGGTGAGCCGCCAGCTCGAGGCTTACAACCCGTCGGCCGCCCTGGGCGCGGCGCGCGACTTCATGTGGGGCGAGCTCTGCGACTGGTACCTCGAGCTGGTGAAACCCAGGCTCGCGGGCGAGGACGAGACCAGCGCCGCGACCGCGCGCCGGGTGCTGGCCCACTGCCTGGACCAGACGCTCCGGCTCCTGCACCCCTTCGTGCCCTACATCTCGGAGCACCTCTTCGGACGCCTGCGCGAGCTGGTGCCCGAGCGCGGCCTGCCGGGTTTGAGCGACGACGACGCGCCCGAGCTCCTGATCGCGGCCCCCTGGCCCAGGCCGAACGCCTCGCTCGACGACGCCGAGCTCCGCGAGACCTTCCGAGACCTCCAGGCCGCGACCAGCGGCGTTCGCGAGCTGCGCTCGAGCCGCGGCGTCTCGCCCTCCGTGCCGCTCAGGGTCACCCTGCGCCCGAGCGCCGGGCGCGCGAGCCAGCTCGCCTCCCAGGCCCACGTGATCGAGCGGCTGGCCAACGTGGAGAAGCTCGAGATCGACCCCGACGCCCGGGCCCCCAGGGGCGCCGCCTCGCGGGTGGTGGGCGAGATCCAGATCTTCGTCCACGATCTCATCGACCCCGAGCAGGAGCGCGACCGGCTCGAGAAGGAGCTCGGCCGGCTGGGCAAGGAGATCGCCGCCTGCGAAAAGAAGCTAGGCAACGAGAAGTTCAAAAGCCGCGCCCCGGCCGAGGTGGTCGCCGAGCAGCGCGAGCGCCTTGCCCGCTACCAGGCCCAGAAGCAGGCCGTCGAGCGCGCCCTCGCCGAGCTCATAAGCTAGGCGCGCAGAAGCACTCCCCCTCCACGTCCACCGGCTCGAAGCTAGCCCCGCAGGTATCACCCGCCCCGCAAGGCGCCGCACAGAAGCTCGCCCCGCAGAGCCCCGTATCCAGGGTGCACCACGGGTTCCAGGAGCCCGGAAACACGCCCTCGCAGTCCGGGATCCCGCCCGGGCACGCCACCTCCGAGCCCATCCCCACACAGGTCAGCCCGTCGCGGCAGCTTCCCCAGAGCTCGTTGATGCTGTCGAGCGCGCAGGGCTCGCCTGCGGCTCTGGAATGCGTAAAAATACAGTATGAAACCTCTCCGTCGCTCAGCTTGTGCAAGAAATCATCGCAGTCTTCCCCAACATCGATGTATCTGGCGCAAAAGCTCGCTCCGCAGTATCCATCGACGCAGTCTCGTCCCAGCTCGGGAGGAATGGACTCGCATTCCCAGAACGCATCGCATGCTCCGAAACGACCATCTGCTTCGAAAAACAGGCAACTCCACGCACCAGGGCAATATTCGTTGCATGGGTTGAGGTTGAAGAAACCAAATGGGCATATCGAGCCTGGCGGATCAAAATATTCCGACAAGCACAAACACTTCTCACCCTCGATCAAGAAGTAGGGCTCTCTATAATGAGCATACTGACCTTCCGGGCAATCGCCGCAGATCCTCCTGCACCTCTTCAAGCACATGGACATGCCACAGAAGCCATCGTGGCACGTGACGTTCAAATCGTGGCCAAAAACCCCTATACACCCCTCATTCGTACCTCCAGGGCACGGGATGGCATTGCTCGCAGCGCCTTTTCCATAGCAAACCATGTCCTCACCACAGGAAGGGTGGTCCAGGTGGACATCCTCGAAAGGACACGGATCGCCAGGCTTTCCCGGCTCTGCACAAAGACAGGTATCCGTCACGCAGACCTGACCCGCCGGGCAGTCATCTGCACAGGCACCGCCGCACCCATCGTCCCCACAGCACTTCCCATCGCAACTCGGAACACACTCGCATGTGCAGTTCTCCGTATTGCACACCTCGCCCACAGAAGAGCATCCATCCTCGCAAACTCCACCGCATCCATCATCACCACAGCACCTTCCCGCGCATCTCGGCTCGCAATGGACGCATACCTGCTCCGGGTGCCTGCAGATCTCCCCCTCCCCACAGTCAGAGTCGGACTTGCACTTGGTCGACTCGCTGCAAGACGCAAGAAAAGCAAGAACAATGGCCAGCACGATTCCTACGATCTTCCCTCCAGACATAGACCTCTCCTCCATCATTTCGTATAATCATCCTCGTTAATATAGCCCATGGATTGTCTTGCCATGCCCATAACCGCTTGAGTCTACGTAGTCGTAACTAACCCTGCAGGGTGTGTCACTCGGACTTCTCGCAAACACACCACTGTCACATGTCTCATCATAGTTGAAAATCGATATCGGCCTCGTAAACCAGCCCTTGCCTCCATCATATGCCCAGTCCTGCAAGATAGAGACGAACAACTTGTCTGCCTCACTGTCGTTCCAGGTCAAGTAAAGGTACTTCCCCGCGCTGAAAGGCGGATCCATGAATGCTGAATCCCGCATCACCAAGCCCCTCGGTAGATGTGCCGATCCGCCTCATCGATCCGGATATCAAGTCACATCCAAGTGGCGTGACCAGCGCCGGTTTTCAGACTTGGACATCGTATCA
>JAFGRB010000216.1 GCA_016935365.1 Deltaproteobacteria bacterium | reverse complement strand
TTGGTCCCACCCACTGTCTTCACCACGGATCGGTCGAACCTCTTTGGGTCACACGGCCAAAGGCCGTGGTATTCGCTCGCAATAAATTATACCGAGTGATCCGGGGAAGGCCTGAACGTTGTTGTCCAGCTCGAGCTGGCCCACCAGGTTGATCGTCGGCACGTACTCCATTCTTCCCGTGCAGGACCCGGTCCGAGCGCGCGCGGTGGCGAGAGAACCATCTGCCAGGGAGCAGGTGCTCGCGCTCCGCGAGAACCTCCTGGAGTTCCTGGTCCACGGCGTGCGCTATGCATTCCCGGCCGTCCGTGGGCGCGTCACCCGCGGCGTGCCCACCGCCCACTCGGCGCCGGTGCTCGCCTCGCGGCTCCAGGGCGGCGAGTCGGGCGCGCTGGTCTGGCCGTTCGCCGAAGGGCGAGCGCGTGGCGAGTCGCTCGAGCCTCTCCACCGCGGCGTGCCGCGGGCAGCGGCCGAGCACCCGGACATGTACGAGGCGCTGGCCCTCGTGGACGCGAGCCGGGTCGGAGGCGCCCGGGTGCGCGAGCTGGCGGTCGAGCTGCTCAGGCAGCGGCTGCTGGAGACGAGCTGATGCGCAGCGTGGAGATGATCGGCCTGGTGGCCCGGCACCTGGGCGAGCTCCGCGAGGAGGTTGTGTTCCTGGGCGGTGCGGTCGCCGGGCTGCGGGGCGCGATGACCTTGTGTCGCGCACTCCTATCTCGCCCCGGTGGGGCTTCGCCTTACTCCTCCCTCCAATACCCAGGGCTTCGCCCTGGGCTTTCTTATCCCGCCCCTTTGGGGCTTTCCGGTGTGGCCAAACGGTGAACGCGACGGTTGCCTTCCGGGTCGACTTGTTGCAGTCTGTCGGCAACCGAGAACCCGAGGAGGCGAACGAGAGATGGACTTTCGCAAGGAGTATCGAGTCGAGCCGGGCAAGGGCTTCAAGATCGAGCGCGCCGATCCCGGCGACACGGCCGGCTACAAGAGCAAGGAGGAGGCCCGCGAGAAGCTGGCGGAGAACCGGGCCAAGCTGGCCGAGCTGCAGCACAAGCTCTTCGCCGAGGGCAAGCAGGCCCTGCTCGTCGTGCTGCAGGCCATGGACGCCGGCGGCAAGGACGGCACGATCCGCCACGTCATGCGGGGCGTCAACCCGCAGGGCTGCCGGGTGACCTCGTTCAGGGCGCCGAGCGACGAGGAGCTGGCGCACGACTTCCTGTGGCGCATCCACAAGGCCGTGCCGGCCAAGGGCATGATCGGGATCTTCAACCGCTCGCACTACGAGGACGTGCTGGTCGTGCGGGTCCACGACATCGTCCCCAAGAAGGTCTGGTCCCGGCGCTACGACATGATCAACGACTTCGAGAAGATGCTCGGAAGAAACGGCGTGACGATCATCAAGTTCTACCTGCACATCTCCAAGCAGGAGCAGAAGGCGCGCTTCCAGGATCGCATCGAGAAGCCCGAGAAGCACTGGAAGGTCAACCCCAAGGACTTCGACGAGCGCAAGCACTGGGACGACTACATGCAGGCCTTCGAGGACGCCATCGAGAAGTGCTCGACCAGGTACGCGCCCTGGTACGTGATCCCGTCCGACAAGAAGTGGTTCCGCAACCTGGCCATCTCGCGGATCATCGCCGACACGCTCGAGGACATGGACCTGCGCTTTCCCGAGCCGAGCTGCGACGTGACCGAGCTCGTGATTCCGGACTGATCGCCGACCCAAAACCAGAGGAGGAAGCCCATGCGCGTCCGAGATCCACTCCGTTTTCTCATGCTGGTCACGGGGGGCTTGCTCTGCGCTGCCTGCGGATCGGAGAGCGATCCGCTCTGCGAGGACGGCGCCAGGCGCTGCGCGCAGGACCGGATCGAGATCTGCGCCGGCGGCGCCTGGAGCGTGGAGCAGGACTGCGCCGCGGAGGGCGCGACCTGCGTCGAGGAGGACGGCGACTTCACCTGCTACACGCCCGGTCCCTTCGACGGCTTGCAGATCGTCCTCGACCTGGGAAGCGGCGGCAGCCGGACGGTCGAGCTCGGCGAGCTCGAGTGCACCGAGTACGAGGGCCAGCCGGCCATCCGCCTGATCCGCGTCGTGGAGCAGGGCGGGCTCGAGCTGCCCTGGGATCACCAGTACAATTTCGTCTCCTCGGACGGCTTCGACGTGCTCGTCGACCGCTACGAGGGCGACCCGGCGGTGCTGCCCTTCTACGGGGAGCTGGAGCACGGGTTTTTGGCCTGGACCGAGGAGGACGGGCTGCGCGTGTTCTGGGACGACGAGGTGGACATGCCCGGCGCGCTCGGCGTCAAGCAGATGCAGGGCGGCACCATCGCGACGATCCCCTTCGGGGCCTCCGAGATCCTGCTCGTCGCTGGCCAGGTCCGGACCCGGATCGACATCTCGGCCCTGGCGACCGAGGAGGTCGTCGACTACAAGCACCCCGAGGACGGCGCCAGGCCCATGGTGCCGATGGCGACCTTCTTCGAGGCCGGCGAGCTGGACACGGCGGACGCCTTCGACTACAAGTTCTACGGCAACGACGGCTTCACCAACATCGACACCAACCTGATGCCCTACGAGAACACGAGCCACTCCTGGATCGAGCCGGTCGATCGCAAGGTCGTCTCCGAGGAGGCCTGGGACACGCAGGTCTGCTGCTGGCGGGTGCGCGACACCGTGATCGTCCAGGGCATCCCGGTCGAGTGAGGAGCGGGTCATGAGACGCGCGGGCGCCATCTCCTGGATCGCGGTCGCAGTATGGTGCTTCGGCTGCCACCCGGCGGACTCCGGCGGCTCGGACGCGGCGGTCGAGGACGCATCGCGGACAGACAGGTACTACGCCGACCTGGGGCCGGGCGAGTGCGACGGGCTCGAGGACACCAACGCCTTCGAGATCCAGCGCGGCGAGTCGTCGTTCTGCCGCTACCTGGATCGCTTCGAGTCCTTCGAGTTCCAGGACGGCGACTATACCCGCACGGTGATCCGGCTCGCCGAGCTCGTCGACGCCGAGGTGGCCGAGGTCCCGGAGGACTTCCGCTATATGATCTACGGCACCGACGGCTACACCTTCGGCGGCTATGCCACCTGGGACAACATCCAGAACGGCTACATCGAGCTGGGCACCAGGCGGGTGGTCTGGGAGCCGAGCCAGGAGCTGCCCCACTCCTTCCGGGTCAAGGACGCCTACCTGATGGTGTGTACCCCGGCCGGGGGCTGAGATGCGGCGCCTGCTGCTCGCCTGGCTCGGGCTGGCAGCCTGCCTGCCCTCGCTCGCCCGGGCCGAGGAGGACAGGGCCCTGGCCTGGCAGATGGGCGAGGCGCGGCTCGAGCTCGGCGGCTGGATCATGACCGACCTGGCCGTTTTTCCGCGAACGGAAACCGGCTTCGGGCCGAGCTGGAACGTCGAGCCCTCGCTGCGCTCGGCCCGGGCCGATGCCCGCTTTCGGCTCACGCCAGCCTGGCGCGGGCGCTTGTATGCCGATTTCGCGAGCCTCTCGCTGACCGAGGCCTGGATCGAGTACCGGCCCTTTACGTTCCTGGGCCTGCGGGTCGGGCGCATCCGGGTGCCCTTCGGCCTGGCCCAGCAGAGCCGGCTCGCCGATCGGCGGCTGCTCGAGACGCCGATGATCGCCGGCAACACCAAGGACTTCCGGGACGTGGGCGCGGCGCTGCTCGGCCGGCTGTGGCGGGGGCGGATCGCCTACTCTCTCGCCGCCGTATCGGGCAGCCGCGACCTGGCCGTGGACGTGAACGAGAAGCCCGACCTCGCCGCCCGGCTCGTGCTCCACCCCCTGGTCGGCCTCGGGCCGTGGCTCGAGGGTGCAAGCCTGGGCGGATCTCTGAGCTGGGGCCCGGGCCCGACCCGCAACGGCTTTAGGGGCCGCAACATGTCGGGTTACAGCTTCGTCGAGCCGCCCGTCATCCGGGGCGCCCAGCTCCGCCTGGGAGCGGAGCTCTCCTACACAGCACCGATCGTGCGGCTGGCCGCCGAGTACCAGCAAGTCCGCCAGGCGCGCGAGGGGCTGAGCGACAACCAGCGCATCGGCGGGAGCCTGGTGGCGGTCAGCGATCTCGAGCCCTGGGAGATCCGGGGCTTCTACGCCGAGCTGGCTGTCCAGGTCTTCGGCCTGCGCGACGCGCACGGCCCGGTGGAGGGGCTGGAGATCGCCGGGCGCTTCGAGTCGATCGACTTCGCGGACGGCAAGCGCAGCGTCGAGACCGCCGAGGGGACCGAGGACCACGCCCCGCTCGCCGACTCCTGGGTGGAGGCCTGGACGGCCGGGCTCAACTACTACTTCGAGATCGGCCTGCGCCTGAGCGCCGCCTGGCAGGCGGTCCGCTACGGCCGCGCCGAGCTGGCGCCCGACTTCGATCCCGACGCGGGCAACGACCCGGCCGCGGCCGGCCACTGGACCCACCACGTCTTCCTGCGGGCCGCCTGGGTGTACTGAGCAACTATTTTCGCCCCACTTGACGACCATACGGCATTGCCGTACAATGTTTGGTGTGGAATTCATCGAGTCGTCCATCTTCACACGCCTCGTTCGACATTATCTGGATGAGCTCGAGTACGCTTCCCTGCAATGGCATCTGGTCCAGCACCCAGATGCAGGCGACATCATTCCTGGCAGCGGAGGACTGCGGAAGATCCGTTGGCCGGGAAGTGGCAAGGGGAAACGAGGAGGACTTCGAGTGATCTACTACTGGCGCAACCAGGCTGGCGAGATCTGGTTGTTGACCATCTATGCAAAGAGTGAAGCCGTCAACATCCCCATGGCCGTGTTGAGGGCGATTCGAGAGGAGCTGGAGACATGAGTGCAAAACGAGACATCGGCCAGGAGATCCTCGACGGCATCCAGGAGATCAAGGCGGGCGGCGGCAAGCGCACGCGCTTCGAGATGCCCGAGGATGTCATCGCGATCCGAAAACGTCTCGACCTCTCCCAGTCCGCCTTCGCAGCATTGCTCGGTGTGAGCAAGCGAACCTTGCAGGACTGGGAGCAGGGTCGCCGCAAGCCACGCGGTCCAGCGCGTGCATTGCTCCGGATCGTGGATCAGCATCCCGAGATACTCGCCGGATGACATTCTGCACCCTCCCACGACCGGGCTGCTGGTCTTCCACCGCTGACTGGGCCCCACTTCGATGGTTGACAATTCTACGCGCGTGAAGAACGCTGCTCGTATACCCACCATCCAGGCAGCTGGAGGAAACCATGCGATTCTGTATGCTCGCGGCCTTCGCAGGGCTCGTCTTGTCCGCAGGCGGAGTCTTCGTCGCATGCGAGGGTGATTGCGTCACCTGCTGCTCGTGTACATGCGAGGGCACAGACTGCTCGGGTCACTCGACGATCGAGAGCGGTGGATCCTGCATGAACTGCGAAGAGGTCTGCCGCGATCGAGGCTGCGAGTCTTGCCCTCTGAAATCCTGGGGGCAATGCGGGAAGGATCCCGATGGGTGTATACCCTCCTGTCAGGTAAAGGAATGCGGTCCCGATGGCTGCGGCGGGCTGTGCGGCAGCTGCTCGGATGGATGGGCGTGCAATCCCGAGGGTCACTGCGAGCAATGCTGCCGTGACATGGACTGCGGGGTAGACCCTCTGTGTGAGAGCGACTGCGGAAGCTGCAGCCCGGGGAACTGCTGGGACTCGGCGCACAGCCTGGGCTCGGTGTCCGAAGACCGGCCACTCGACGCCGAGGGAAGCATCGACCAGCCCACCGGCGGTGAAACCTGCAACGAGCCCGGTACGGTCTGGCTGCGCTTCCTGGCAATGCAGAGCTCTGTACTCCACATCGATCTGACCTGGGAGAGCGAGCAGGACTCCATTTTCCTTCTCGCCTACCTGGTAGACGCATACGAGGCAGGGGAGTTCATGGGCTGGGACATCGAGGGCGCATCTCCCGCCGCTCTGCAGGTCCCGGGAGCTGCTGGCTATCCCTATCTGTTGCGATTGGTCAAGAGCGGCGAGTCCACTTCTCCAACCGCCTTCCATCTCCATGTCCGTGCCGAGGCCATCCCGGAAGAACTCGACCCGGACAGGGATGGAATATGCAGCGACGGAGACTCGAGCGGGTCGACTATCGACAACCCATGCACCGGCGGGGCCTTCGAGAGCTGCGATGACAACTGCCAGGGCCAGGCCAATCCCAGCCAGCGCGACATCGACGGCGACTCCGAGGGAGACCCCTGCGACCTGGACGATGACGCGGACGGGGTATTGGACTCCGAGGACAATTGCCCCCAGGTCCCCAATCCTGAACAGACGGACTCCAACGGATCGGGTCTCGGCGACGCCTGCGAGGTGGACTGGGACAACGATGGGCTGGAGGACTGGGAAGACAACTGCCGGAATACGCCCAATCCCGACCAGGAGGATTCCGACGGTGACGAGGTCGGCGACGCGTGCGACAACTGCATCGATGTCCACAATCCCGGCCAGTATGACATCGATGAAGATGAGCAAGGCGACGCTTGCGACGAAGACGACGACGGGGACGGGATCGTCGAGACAGACGACAACTGCCCGAAGACGCACAATCCCGACCAGGAAGACAGCGACGGTGACGGCAAGGGCGACGTCTGCGACTTCCCCGAGATGGTGGAACAGGAGCCCAATGACAGCTCGGAAACCGCCAACGACATCTTCCTGGCAGGCGGCGAGACCGTCACCCTACGCGGAGATCTGCACACCGTCGTAAACGACGGGTCGTATTCCGGCGACCGGGACATGTTCCGGTTCATCCCGGAGAACGACGGTACATTGAGCTACGACCTGGACTGGCTGTCCGAAGAAAGCGACTATGACATCATCCTGCTGGATATCGACGGCCAGTCTGTCGACGGCTTTCAAGGGACGACTGACGGCCGGCCCGAGCAGGTGACCGGGATTCCGGTCGTCGCCAGCGAGAGCTACTTCCTGACCGTCGTGGGCTTCCTGGGAGAGGCTGGCGAGTACTGGAGCAGAGTCCGCTACGACGCGGATTGATGCCTCGGGATCGCCGGATCACTCGAAAGGCAGACGCGAAGACCATCGTGTTGGAGTCGATAACCTCGAGGCGAAGTAAGTTTCT
Organism: Deltaproteobacteria bacterium; assembly: GCA_016935365.1. Lineage (GTDB taxonomy): Bacteria > Myxococcota > B64-G9 > B64-G9 > B64-G9 > JAFGRB01. The sequence continues at coordinate 9,146 of JAFGRB010000216.1, read as the reverse complement.
GTTCAACGGCCGCCCGAGAAATGCTAGCCTCACGAGAGTCCGCAGAACAGCTACCTCTTTGGAGGGTGAAGACCGTGGTGAACAGTCACAAAGAGCCGAAGAACTACAGGAGGACATGGATTCGAAGGCTATCGGTCCATGGATACCGAAGCCTGCGGGATGTCGAAATCGACGGTCTTCCTGAGAAGGTCATACTGTACGGACCGAATGGCTCCGGCAAATCCAGCCTGATGCGCGCTGTTCGGCTGTTGCTCCGCGCTGTGACCACGGCAGACGAGGTGCCCACGAAGAGGGAAGAAGCCGTTTCTCTTTCGCTACAAGAGGCGGACAAGAAGCTTCACCTGCGACTTGAGGATTTCTATCGAGGCGGCAAACCAGAAATTCGAGTTTCTGTGGAAATCGGCATCGGTGATCGCGCCCGCTCGATTCTGGGTGTCCCCGTGGCGGAAGACTTGTACATCCTGACTCTTTGCGGGATCTTTCAGAGCATCGGAGATGGGAAAATTCTCTTCTGGTGTGATCGGGCCGATGTGGATGGGACTCTGATGATCGGCAGGCCAGAGGACGAAAAAATCCGACAGATTCGCAAGAAGATCAATGCCGTTCGAAACCAGATCATTGGAGTCGAATCGCAGATAGCAAACTACCTATCTACCATCGAACAAGAGGTTAAAACCTTCCCGCGAGAACATGTCGAGGCGAAATATCGCGCAGCCATTCTGCAAGCCACAGCAAAAAAGGAGTCTTTGAAACAAGATCTGATCGAGTTTGAAAAGGAGCTCGGTGAGAGTGCGCTGGCTGCGGACCGCATCAGGTTGGTCCTTTGTCGTGAACTCCTTCAACTCCACGAAGCCTACCGCATGCCAGGAGGTGAGCCTGGCCTGGAGCGTGCTCTCCATGATGCAATGTTGTCACCAGATCCAGAGAACCAGTCGGCTATTGACAGGTTGGGCGAGAGACTTGCGAGAGTACGGCTTTTCGGTGCCCAGACCTCGCCTGTGGCGCTACGCCCAGTCGTCACGACTTTCGGAGAAAGACAGGTTCACTTTTTCAGGTCGCCGCATGGCTGGCTTCCGATCAGCAACCTGGGCACGGGCGAACAGCAGATCATCCTGATGCTCGGTCAGAGTCTGATCAGCCGGCGTCCGATAGCGCTCCTTGAAGAGCCTGAAGCGCATCTTCATCCGAAGTTGATGGGTCCACTCGCCGATTTCCTGAGCGAGTCTGTAGTCGTTGCCGACGAGCAACCTGACATCGACCAGATCTGGATGGCGACGCACCATCACATGTTTGCGATCGACGAGGACTTCTTCGATGTCTCACTCGACGACGACGGAGCCACAGTTGTCCGTCGTCGACCCCGGTCGGAAGCGGTGGAACATTTCTACGAACCTGGCCCCTTCTGGGATGCGCTTCGCGAGTTGGTGTCTTCCGGCCTTGAAAAGAACGCGGTCATCACCCTGAATGCAAATGGGGAGCCCATTCGCGCGCAAGACCTTCTAGAGTCGATCGAAGGGAATCGAAAGCTCGCACGTGAATTCGTCGACACGGCTACGCGGTCTGTTGTCCTCTCCATTCGAAAACAACAAGAGAAGCCGAAGCAGTGATGTACGTCTTGGTGTCACTCGTTGGAGATGAGGCGACGCGGGAAGCGGATGACTTTGCGCTCCGGTTCGAGAAAAGAAGACCGCCTAGCGAAAGCTTCCATGAGCCTGCACCGAACCTGGATGACGTGAGCGCCGAAGTCGCGAAAGCACGGCAGGCGCTTGTTTTCGGGCATGATGGCGGAGGGTCGCTGCGCGCCTTCGCGGAGGGTCCACCGTGGGCAACAGCGGAGCAGTTCGGGAAGGCCTTCGCCGGCTCTCGTGTGTATGCATTCGCATGCAAGACGATGGGAACTCACCTGACCGATGATGATGACGTGACTGCTTTTGGTCATGCTGCAACGCGTTCTGGCGTCTCGGTCTTCGCAGGACACTGCTCATGGGCGACTGCATCGATGGAGGACTCGCCAGCCGATCTTGCCGTTGCAGTCTGGAACGCACTGGCGGACGTGATATGCGCATTTCTCGATGGAGAAAATGACGCCGGCAGACTCCGACTACGCGCTGAAGAATCCTTCGACATTATTGAAGCCGGGTTCGGAGGCGTTCCATACGCAATTCACGGAATGATGCAGGGACTTCGAATCAGCCTCTCCCAGGAAACCGACGGGTGAGAGTATACCGAATTCCTGAGAGCTCATGGCAGGGGCTGTCTCGGGATCCGATCCCGACGCGGGCGTAACAACCGATGTTGTTCTATTGCGCCCCGTCAGGGCTTCTTCGATCGCTTCACCTTTGACCCAGGGCTTCGCCGGCAAGGCAAGGCCGGCTGCGCCCTGGGCTATGTTGTTCCGCCCCTTTGGGGCTGCCGAGACGGATCACTCGAAAGGCAGGGGGCTGCCGCAGGCCGACAGCAGGTCGAGCACGGCCATGGCCTCTCCCAGGCGGGCGCCGATCAGCTGGGCCTCGGACGCGAAGACCATCGTGTTGGCGTCGATGACCTCGAGGTTGGTGGCCACCCCGGCTTTCTCCGAGGCCAGGGCCAGCTTCTGGGTGTCGCGGGCCACCTCGAGCTGGCGCTCGGCCAGCGCGTGCGAGGCCCGGGCGTCGGTCAGCGCCTGGTGCGCGGCCGAGACCTTGGAGCGGATGTCGCGCTCGAGATCCTCGACCTTCATGTCGGCCTGGCGGAGCTGCGACTGGGCGAGCTCCATCTGGGCCTCGCGGATGCCGCCGTCCCAGATGTTTACGCTCATGGTGGCCAGGACCGTCCAGGAGAACGGATCGTCGTCGAAGCGCTGGCGCTCGTTGTTGTCCAGCTTGAACTGACCGATCAAGTTGATGGTCGGCACGTACTTCATCCAGATCTTGTCGACCTCGTTCTTGGCGACAGCCGCCTCGATCCGGGCCGCGGCCAGGTCCTTGCGCTGCTTTCTGGCCAGCGCCTGCCAGTGCTCGCAGCCCGCCCGCTCGTCGAAGACGAGCTCGGGCTCGACGACCGAGAAGGCCCCCTCGACGCCGGCCAGGTACTGGAAGGCCGCCATGGCCTTGCCCAGGCCGGCCACCAGCTCGATCTTCTGGCTCTCGGCCTTGGCCACCTCGAGCTCGGCCCGCTTGACCTCGAGCTGGGTGGCCACCTGGAGGTTGGCCCGCACCCGGCTCGAGCGGTGGTGCTCGCGGGCCGCGTCGATGGAGCGGTCGGTCACGGCGATCATGTTCTGGACCGTGCACAGCCCGTAGTAGGCCTTGGCCACGCCGTAGAGCAGCATCTCGCGGCCGTGGCCCACCTGCTGCAGGGCCGCATCGGCCCGGTCGTAGATCCCGCCCAGGCCCGCGATGGCCTCAGCCTGCAGGACCGGCACGACCAGATTGAAGGTGCCCGAGATGGTGTCCTTCTTGGGCACGAAGGCGTCGAAGGTGCCGCCGGAGTCGGAGCTCATCATGTCCATGTAGGGTTCGAAGCGAGCAGCCTGGGCAGGGTGCTCCTCGATCATGCCCATGACCAGCTCGCCGAGCAGGGCGCCCATGTCCGCCAGGGCCGACATGTCCGGGCTGTGGCGCTCGCCCATGTGCAGCCACTGCACCTCGGCCTGGGCCTTGGGCAGGAGCAGGCCCCAGCCGATGTCCTTGCCGGCCTCGGCCTGGACCAAGAACTCGCCCAGCGAGCGCCAGGAAATGTTGTTCTGCCGGGTCGACTCCAGGGCCTGCTCGATGGTCAGCACCGGGGCTGCACCGGGCGCCCGGATCCGCTGCCCGCTTCCCGGACGGGCATCGGTCCTCTCCGCGCTCGGCTCAGGCTCCTGAGCCGCTGCCGGACCGGCCAGGCAGGCGAGTGCGAAGATGAGAATCGCGCGCCTCATGGCTGCACCCCGTCGAAGGAACGGCACTCGGGCTGCTCCTTCATCGTCTTGCGGGCGAAGAGCGTGTACATGGTCGGCACGACCAGCAGGGTCAGGAAGGTCGAGGCGAAGAGCCCGCCGATGACCGCTTTGGCCATGCCGCCCCAGCCGGCCGCCCCCTCGCCGATCTCGAGCGCCAGCGGCACCATGGCCATGATGGTGGTCAGCGAGGTCATCAGCACCGGCCGCAGGCGCATCCGCGAGGCGAGCGCGATGGCCTCCCGTCGGTCCTTGCCCTCGGCCCGGAGCTGGTTGGCGGCGTCGATCATGACGATGCCGTTGTTGACCACGATGCCCACCAGCATGATCACCCCCACCAGCGAGGAGACGTCCATGGTGGCCCGGCTGATGACGAACATGAGCGCCACGCCGATGGCCGACAGGGGCACGGCGATGATGATGATGAAGGGCTGACGCAGCGACTCGAACTGGCTGGCCATGACCATGTAGACCAGCAGGATCGAGACCATCAAGGCCACACCCAGCCACTTCATCGAGGTCATGAAGTCCTCGGACGAGCCGCCGATGAGGTAGGTGAAGTCCTTGGGCCACTTGTAGGCGTCCAGGAACTCGGTCACCCGGCCGATCGATCCGCCCAGGTCCTTGCGCGCCTTCTCGCCGTCATTGCTCTCGTACTCGTCGGCCAGGTAGCAGATGAGCTTGGTGACCCGCTCCTGGTCCAGCCGGGTGATGGAGACCGGCCCCAGGGCCTGCTTGATCTCGGCGATGTTCGCGAGCGGCACGGTGCCGGCCTTGGTGGCCACGGGCATGTGCCTGAGCTCCTCGATGTCCTGGCGGTGCTCCTTGGCGTAGCGCACCAGGATGTCGTACTCGTCGCCGCCCTCGGCGTAGCGGCCGGCGACCCGGCCCATGAAGAAGGCCGAGATGGCGTTGCCCACGGACGCGGCCGAGATGCCCAGCTCGGCCATCTTGACCCGGTCGAAGCGCACCCGCAGCTCGGGCTTCTGATCCTCCATGGAGAAGGTCACGTCCGTCATCTCCGGCCAGGCGAGCAGCTTCTCCCGGAGCTCGAGACCCGTCTTTCGCGAGGTCTCCAGGTCGTGGCCCCGGATCTGGATCTCGATGTCGCCCTCGCCGCCCATGGGGTTGAAGGGCGGGGCCACGGTCACCTTGATGCCGGGGACCTTCTTCGCAAGCGCCTTGCGGACCAGATCCTCGAGCTGGGCCTGGCTCCGGTCCCGCTGGCCCATCAGGACCAGGGGCACGCGCAGCACGCCCGCGTGGACGCCCTTGGCGAAGATCGATACGAAGCCCTTGCCCACGCCCGCGTCCAGGCCGATGAGCTTGCGCTCCTCGGGCTTGACCACCTCGGCGATCACATCGGCCACCTCGTGCATGATGGCGGTCGTCTCCTCGAGGTTGTTGCCGATCGGCGTCTCGACCGAGACGAAGAGCAGGGAGCGATCCTCCTCGGTGATGAACTCGGTCGGCACCGTGAACCACAGGCTGATGGCCAGCGCGACGACGCCCGCGACGCCCAGGCCCACCACCCAGCGGTGGCACAGGCTCCAGTCCAGCATGCGGCCGTAGAAGCCCCGAAGACCTCTCTCGCGCTCCCCATGCGGACCGGCGGTCGTCGGCCTGCCCACGCGCACGCCGCCCAGCACGCGGGAGGCGGCCAGGGGGATGAAGGTCAGGGCCACCAGCAAGGACACGGCCAGCGCGGCGCAGATCGTGACCGCCATGTCCTTGAAGAGCACGCCGGCGATGCCGGGCACGAAGAGCACCGGCACGAAGACCGAGATCGTGGTCAGCGTCGAGGCGGTCACGGCCGTGCCCACGCCCCGGGCGCCCTGGATGGCGGCGTCCCAGGGCCCGACGCCCTCCTCCCGGAGCCGGAACACGTTCTCCAGCACCACGATGGCGTTGTCGACCAGCATGCCGATGGCCAGCGCCAGCCCGGCCATGGACAGCACGTTGAGCGTCATGTCGAAGGAATCCATGACCGTGAAGGTGGCGATGACCGACAGGGGGATGGCGGTCGAGACGATCAGCGCCGAGCGGACGTTGCGCAAGAAGAGCAGCAGGATCACGAAGGAGATCAGCACGCCGATGAGCCCGGTCGAGGAGAGGTTGCCCAGCGAGAGGTTGATGAACTCGGCCTGGTTGAAGATCAGCTTGAACTCGATCTCGGCGCCCACGGCCCGGGCCAGCTTGGGCAGGGCGTCGAGGACGGCCTCGGCCGTGCGCACGGTGTTGGCGCCCGACTGCTTGCGCACGTACATCCAGACCGCGGGCTCGCCGTCCACCTCGAGCACCCGCTGGCTCTCGTAGTAGCTGTCCTCGATGCTGGCGACGTCCTTGAGCCGCAAGGGCTCGACCCCGAAGCCGGCCGGCGCGGGCCGCATGCCGACCAGCACCTCGCCGATCTCGGCCACCCTCTGGTACTTGCCCTTGGTCTGGATGGTGAACTCCAGGCTGCCCTGCTGGATCGCGCCGCCGGGGATCTGGGAGTTCTCGGCGTAGACCGCGCCCAGCACGGCGTTGACGTCCAGGCCGTAGGCGGCGACCTTGACCGGGTCGAGCACCACGTGGATCTCGCGCTCGAGGCCGCCGGCGGCATAGGCCGAGGCCACGCCCGGCAGGCGCTCGATGAGCGGCTGCAGGTCGTTCTCCGCGATGTGCCGCAGCTCGTCCAGGGGGTAGGGGCCCCGGACCATCATCATGACGATCGGCTGCATGGAGGGATCGAAGGCGAAGACCATCGGGTCGTCGGCGTCTTCCGGCAAAAAGCCCTCGACCATCTCCAGGGCACGCCGGACGTCCGTCTCGGCCTGATCCATGTCCTTGCCCCAGTCGAAGTTCGCCATGACGACCGAGATGTTCTGCTTGGACTCGGACTGCACCTCCTCCACGTCCTCGACCCCGGCAGCCGCGCCCTCGATCGGCCGGGTGATCAGGGTCTCGATGTCCTCGGGGCTCGCGCCGGTGTAGTTGGTGATGATCACCACCGTCGGAAAGGACACGTCCGGGAAGAGGTCGAGCTGAAGCCGGGACAGGGAGAAGAAGCCGAAGCCGACCAGGATGAGGTAGAGCATGAAGAAGGTCACACCCCGGCGCACGGATATGGTGGACAGGTTCATGTGGGGATCTCCGCGAGTCGTCTCGTGGCCGGTCTAACGCTTCTGGTCCTCGGCCGGTGGTTTCGATCCGCTCTCGGCCGGCGAGGCGCTGGAGCCCTCGGCCGGCTTCGCGACCGTGGATGCGTGCGGCGGCTGGAGGACACCCACGATCTCGACCTTCTCGCCGTCCTTGAGCCCGTGCTGGCCGCGCACCACGATCCGCTCGCCCTCGGTCAGGCCGGCCAGGATCTCGTAGTACGATCCCTTGCGCACGCCCAGGCGCACGATCCGCTTGAGGGCCGAGCCCGCCTCGTCGATCACGAAGGCCTTGCGCAGGATCTCGTCCTTCTTCTGGCGGGCGAGAAGCTGGTTGTCGAGCAGCAGGGCCGGCTCGGGCGCGGCCAGCACGCCGAGCTTGCGGTCGACGACCAGCTCGGCGATACCGTACATGCCGGGCTTGAGCAGGCGCTCGCCGTTCTCGCCGCCCGGGTTGTCCAGGGTGATCTCGACCGAGTTGGTCCGCGTGGCCGCGTTCATGTACGGCATGATGCGGGTCAGCTCGCCGGTGAAATCCCGCTTGGGGTATGCGTCGAGGCGGATGTGGACCTTCTGGCCCACGTGCACCTTGGGCACGTCGGTCTCGACCAGATCGAGATTCACCTTGAGCCGATCGATGGCCATGATCGTGCACAGCGGCATCTGGGGGATGGCCATGTCGCCCTTCTCGAGCATCTTGTTGGCGATCACCCCGTCCATCGGGGCCAGGATGACCGCGTTGGAGGCGGTGACCGCCATCTGGCCCCGGCCCGCCTCCAGTGCCTTGCGCTGGGCCAGCGCCGCCAGGTAGCCGGTCTGGACCTGATCGAAGACCTGCCTGGTGATCACGCCCGCGGCCAGCAGGCCCCGGGAGCGCTCCAGCTCGGCCTCGGCGTTCTTGATCTGGACGTCGAGGGCCTCCATCTGGGCCACGATCTGCTCCAGGCCCTTGTCGATGCCCTCCTTGCGGATCAGGGCCACCCGCTGGTGGCGCTTGATCTCATCGCCGTTCTCCCATGGGAAGTGCAGGATCCGGTCCGGCACCGGGGAGAAGATCTTGACCTCGGCGTAAGGCTTCAGGTCCGCCACGTAGCGCAGCACGTGCTCGATGTCCGTCCGGCCCAGGACCTCGACCCGGACGGTCCTCCGCTGCTCCTGCTCCTCCTCGGCCCCCAGGCTCACCCCGCAGCCGGCGACGAGCATGGCGAAGCAGATGAGAAAGGGGCAGAAGTTCCTCACGGTAATCATGGTGATCGCTCCTCGCGGGAGCCCGGACCGCCGAAATCGGGAAATATGCCAGCCGGGCTGTCTTCGATCTTCACGATGGACTCGGAAATGAAGCTCTTCTCCGCCTGGATGTGGCGCTGGGCCTGGCCGAAGATCAGCTCCAGGGTCAAGCGGAAGCGCAAGCGCCGCTCCTCGGGCTCCATGTCGGGCAAGCGGTCCATGTGCTGCTGCTCGAGCTCGGAGAGCTCCTCGTGGACCTCTTCCAGGCGCTGCTCTCTGGCCCGCAGGACCGTGAGGATCCGGGCCCTGGGCGCGCGGGTGATGTTCATCAGCCCGGCCAGGAACGGGTTGCGCAGCGGCTGGCAGATGCCCAGAAAGCAGAGCGCGCCCTCGGCCAGCGCGTGCCGGCCGCTCGCGGTCAGGTCGTGGACCTTGCGGGCCGCGCCCTGGCCGCCCTGCTCGAAGCGGGTCGTGATCAGTCCCCTCTCCTCGAGACCGGCCAGCACCCGGTAGATCGACGAGGTGCCGATGTCGGTCCACAGGTCCATGTGCCGGGTCCGGATCTTCTCCTCCAGGCCGTAGGCGTGGATGGGCTCCTCGGCCAAGAGGCCCAGCAGCAGGGTCTCCTTCTCGGAGGGATGGCTTTCCGTCTCGATGCTCATTTCTCGCATGAGAATATTACCCGGTAAGATTATTTTGTCAAGGCTCAGATCTAGTAGCTTTCTCGAGCAGTTAGAAAAGCACTTGAAACGCCGGGGTTTTCCTTCTAGACCAAAACCAGCGCGGCTTTCCAAGCCGCGTTTGTTTTCAGGGCTAGCCGCCCGAAGGGCGGTCGTTTTGGGGTGAAGCTGCTGGAATCG
>JAFGRB010000215.1 GCA_016935365.1 Deltaproteobacteria bacterium | reverse complement strand
TTGGTCCCACCCACTGTCTTCACCACGGATCGGTCGAACCTCTTTGGGTCACACGGCCAAAGGCCGTGGTATTCGCTCGCAATAACAAAGCGGTAGCTCGCGCTTGAGAGGCGGCCAAGTGGCTGATATTGCTCACGATGGACAGCCCCTGAACGCATTCAGTGACCGGCGAGGCTGAACTTCGAAAGCACCGCCGGATCGTCGAAGAGCGTCCAGCGCCCTGCGTCCAGACCCTCGAAGGCGCGGGCCATGCGCTCCTGGCCGAGATCCGACTTCGGTACCTTGCGGATGAAGACGTGCAGGATACGCTCGGGGTGCTTGCGGGCTACCGCTCCATAGACCTCCGGATCCTTCTCGCCCGAGTCGCCTACCAGGATGAAGCGCCGCTTGGGGTAGCACTTCATGAGCCTCTCGATGCTGTCTGTCTTGTAGTCCTTGGAAGAGCTCAGGAAGCTCACCAGAGTCCTGTCCTTGAGGCGGAAGTATCGCAGCCGGAGGGTGCCCCAGGGAAAGCCGGCGTCCTTCATGAAATCGCCGAGCTCGGGGTAGAGCTGCCAGGGAGAGGCCGACAAATAAGCGAAGGCAGCACCTCGCGAGGCCCAGCTGCTGTATGCCTCAGCCATGCCGGTCACGGCCTCGAACGGCAGGTAGAAGGTGTGACGGATCAGGCTGCGGCGATCGAGCACCTCGGTGATCTTGATCGTGTCATCGATGTCGCTCACCACGGTCACTCCCTCGGGCGGCACGAGCTGTACCTGGCCGGCAAAACGGCGCCTGTCTCCCTCGCGCGTCTCGGCCAGGAACTCGATCAATGGCGGCTTCTCGCCCTCCTTGACGGGCGGGGCGAGGCTCTTTGTTCGGATCGCTCGATGGAAGTGGCCGTTCGACTCCGAGGCCGCGCTCCGGACCCGCTCCCCAGCTAGCCGAATCGGAATCTGCTTGCCCCGCTCGTTGTCCACCAGGAACCACCGCAGCCGGCGCTCGAAGATCGCCCGATCCGTGCCCGGCTGGTCCTCGAGCGCACTGCCCAGAGAGGCGGTCAGCTTTGCACGCCAGCTCGAGTCCATCTCGGGCTCGAAGATCCAGCCGTGGACGGGAATGATCCACATGCCCTCGGTCCAGTAGGCCGATGTCGGGAAGAAGACGACCTCCTCGTCGGACTTGATGGGTGACTTGGCCTCCACCGATGCTCCTGCCAGTAAGGTCCATCCAGCAGCCAGCGCCATCAGGCTACGAGCTCTCATCTCGTATGCCTCCTGGTCTAGTCTAAGTCTAGAGAAAACCTAGCACACGTCGAGGGCAAAGGTCTCTGTTTTCGTCTCCGCCACAGCTGGTATAATGCGTCTCATTCCAAGGAGAGCGCAATGGCTGATCTCATGCAGGTCAAGTGTACGAACTGCGGCGGGAACATGACTGGAGCCGAGAAGGTCTCGGACGTCCAGTTCATCTGCCCATACTGCGGAGCCAGGAGCTTCGTCTCCCCACCCTTCTCTTTCTCCCAGAAGGCCATCGGCGATGCGTTGTCCGATCCCTCCAAGGCCATCCAGAAGAAGGGAAAGTCGATCCTCTATAGCTTCTCCTTCATTCCCCACCTGAAGGGGGTGGAGAATGGCGCCTTCGAGATCGAGATGCACGGCTTCAAGATGGAGTACCTCGACGCGAGGGGGAAGGAGTTGCACCAGAGGTACTTCGATGCCGTGGGGAGGCAGGATCTGGAGGACTGCGTGTCGTCTCTGCTGGCGCTCAAGAACCATCGGCTCAAGGGCTGTCTGGCCGATCCCGAGCTGATCAAGGCGAACCGGAGAGGCATCGTCGATTCGACCCGCTACTTCGTCAAGGGCTTCGATGCCAGCGAGGAGCAGAAGCGAGAGGTCATCCACAAGTACGGCCTCGATCGCGGCCTCCTCAAGGTGGGCGATAGCTTCGTCTGTCCACACTGCGGCGGCGAGATCCAAATCGACTCCGCGAGCAAGCTGACCGAGTGCCCGTACTGCAACAACGTGTTCCAGCAATCCGGCCTCGATGTCCTCTCCCGGCTCACGTGATCGAGGGCGCAGAGAGCATGAGCAGGACAGACGACACCAGGAGGAGCTGGGACGCGTGCGCCGAGCGCTACGACAGGTGGTATGGCACATTCGAGGGAGCGGTGGAGCACCAAGTCGACTGGACGCTCCTGCGAGCGCATCTGCCCGAGAGCAGGAGCGCCAGGATCCTGGATGCGGCCGGCGGCACCGGCAGGGCTGCCGTCCCGCTGGCCAGGATGGGCTATCCGGTCACCCTGGCCGACATCTCGCCGGGCATGCTGGAGGTGGCGAGGCGCAAGCTCGTCGAGGAGGACCTGGCGGACAGGGTGGAGATCGTGGAGTGCGACATCGCAGAGCTCGGCTTCGCGGACGAGAGCTTCGATCTCGTTATCTGCTGGGACGGCATGTCAGAGCATGCCGCCAGGGAGCTCGTCCGGGTCGCCAAGAGAGGCGGGCGGCTCTCGCTCTATCTGACGAACAGGATCGGCGTGGCCATCGAGCGGTTCGCTGAAAGGCCCGAAGAAGCTCTCGCTCTTCTGAGATCGCCATGGAGCGAGACCTGCTTCGATGTCGACGGATTCGCCCACCGGCCACTGGCGATGAGCGTCGAGGAGGCCAAGTTTTTTTTCGAGCGGCAGGGTGTGACCGTCAGCGTGATCCATGCTGTCTGCGGCCTGCTGAGACTGCTGTCCATCCCGGATGAGATCCGCAAGTCCCGGGAATGGGATGCTGAGCTCTTCCGCCGAACCGGCGAGATGCTGGTCTGCCTGAGCGACGAGCCCTCAGCCAAGGGCTTTTCAAGACACCTGGTCGTGTGCGGCGAGAGGAGCGCGAAGCCGTGATCCGTTCCCGCAGGGCTCTGCTCTGGGCCCTTGGATGCCTGTGCCTGGCCGCTGCCCTCTTCGCAATGCTGCGCCGCGCTGGCAGCTCGCCTCTGCTGTGGATCGACACGCTCAACGACGAGCGTCAGGTACGCAACTGCCTGCAGACCGATTGCTGCGAGCTCCACGGGGCGACGGTCTCCTTTGGCAGCCTGGTGCAGGGGGCGAGCTGGCAGCAGATGCGCAGTGCGCTTGCCGTGCTCGGTGGCGGTGTGGAGCTTGCACACATACTGTGGGCGGTCATAGACAGCCTGTGCGTCTGTCTGCTGCTGCTCGCCGGATTGCGGCTCGGCTTCCCCTGGGCTGGCGCTCTGGCCGCTGCGATGAGCCTGGTCATGCTCGACAAGGTGGAGTTCACCCAGCAGATGGTCTGGAACTTCAGACCGCTGTTTTCGCTGAGCGTGCTCTGCCTGCTGCTCTGCTTGGCGTGCATCCAGCGGCCTCGCTTCCTCTTGGCTGCAGCGGCTGCCTTTCCTGCCGCCCTGGCATGCAACATACACCTTGCGGCCGCACCGCTCGGCCTGGCTGTGCTGTTCGCATGTCTTTTCCCGGCCGGTGCGCGGCTGTGTCGGCTCCTCGGTGCCGGCCTCGTCTTGCTGGCCGTGTGCGGGCTGAGCTCGCCCCAGGCCTGGTGGCACGACCTCGGCCTGCTCCTCGGTGGTCATTGGCTTCCGGTCCCTTCAGCTCGAGCAGGCCACGTGTTCTACCCGGTTGCCATCGCCGGCTTGGCTGCCAGCGCAGGCCTGGGCCTGCTCGCCTGCCTGCCTCGCCTGCGGGGTCCGGCCCTGCTTCTGCTCGCAGTCGCCCTCCCGGCTACGGCCGCCTTTGTGACGCTCAAGTCGTGCTTGGAGCTCAGCCAGACCGATCGCTACCTTCTGCCGTCCGTGCCGGCCATCGCACTGGGTCTGGGCCTGGCAGCCCAGGCCGGACTTGACGCGCTGGCGCGCCGGCTTCCCCTCCTGCCAGAGCTACCGCGCCTGCCAGCACAGTCAGCGCCCGTTGTCGCGGCAGCCGTGGTGATGATGCTGATTCCACCCGGTCATACCGATCGAGAGGATGCGCTGCAATACCGGCACCTGTACCGGGTGGCAGACTTTACCGCGTCGCGCGCTTGGAGCCAGCAGGCTACATTCAGAAGGCTCCGGGGCCCGCGTACGGCCTTGCTGCTCGAGGGCCTGGCGGCCGAGCGCCATCTTCCAGGCTCGGATGAGCAGAGCGATCGTACACTTTACGTCTGGCTCGGCCAGCTGGTTTGCAAGAGTGGCCAGGTCCTGGAGCGCTCGCTGGACCGCTCGCTCGTCGTGGCCGAGCAGCCAGCTGCGCTGGACTGGGGAGGGCCTCTCGAGATCTGCGCCTCGGGCACCTGTGAGCAGATTCTGCTCAAACCCAGCTCGGAGCGGAGCAAGCCCAGCTACGCCCTGGATCACATGCCGGATCCCGGCCATGTCTCCCGCGTGCCGGTGAGGCTGCGCCTGCGTGTGCCTCTCCTCCGAAGCCGTACGCAGACGCTCGAGGTACGACTGCCCCAGGCGCCCTGCGGCGGAGGGCGGATTCTGGATCTACCCCCCGGCGCCGAGGTCCTGGCGGGTGGCCGCGCGGTGCTCCTTCCAGCTACCGTGGAGGGCAGTCTGGGCTTCGAGTGGTTGCTCGGAAGCCCGGCCTGCCCTGCGAGCACGTACGACGGTTTTCTACCCCCGATCGTCGAGGGCAGACCGGGCGAGGTAGGCTGCATCGCCGCGGCCATGTCTGGAGAGGGCATGCCGTGAGGAGCGCGCTTGCTCTGCTGTGCGCCTGGATGATGCCAGGACTGGCTCATGCTGGCTGGATGCTCCCGGCCGAGGCTGGCGAGCAGCTCGCGCGCTGTGTCGACCGGGGCGACATTGCAGATGTCCTTCCGCAAGGCTGGCACCTCATGTCGGCCGATATCGAGAAGGACCGCATCCGCTTGCGGCTGGACGCCGGCGGACGGCAGCTCGAGGTGCTGCTGCGCGCTGCCGGTAGAGGCGAAGAGGCGGACTACCGGGGCCGTCACTTCCAGGCGCAAGTCAAGGGACTCGGGCAGGATATCGAGGTGCTGAGGGCCGCGATCTCGCGTGTGGACGGCTGCTTCGAGCGCTCACCCTGGGTGCAGCTACAGCGCTGCTCTTCCGCGGTGAGCTCGATAGGCCCGCAGTCTACTGACACGAGCTGTGTTGGCGCCCCGGCATGGGTCTTCGTCGGGCTTGGTTTTTCGCAGTGGTTGGCCCTGCTGGCCGTGTTGGCCATGGCCATCGTCTGGGGGCTGGGCGTCGAGGAGGCTCGCAGTGGACGCTAGAAGAGGCTTCGAAGAGCGGTTGAGCGCCCATCTGCGCCTCGTCGAGCAACTCGACGCAGCAGCCTTGTACCGCGGCGTCGAGCAGTACTTCTTTGTCAGCCCGCTGCAGCCTCCTACACTGCCCGGAATTCGAGCGCTCACCCTTGGTCAGATCTGTGCATCATGGCGCTCTCTTGCCAGGGACATCGAAGACGGCAAGGCACCGGAAATGGTCAACCTCTATCTCCATGTTCCCTTCTGCCAGCACCGATGCACGTACTGCATCTTTCACAGCACGGTCGCCACTCCAGAGCGCGTGGAGTCATACCTGGCAATGCTGAAGTCCGAGATGACCCACTTGGCTCGGGCGGTGGAGGGTCTGGAGTTCGCAACCTGCTACATCGGTGGTGGCACTCCGACGGTGCTGTCGGATCGCCAGACCTGTGAGCTGCTCGATCATCTGGACTCCTGTTTCCAGCGTCGCCGGGGCGGACAGTGGGCCTTCGAGTGCAACCCGCTGTCGGTCACCGAGACCAAGGCCCGGATCTTTTCCGATCACGGCTTCAACCACGTCAACATCGGAGTCCAGACGCTCGAACCCGAAGTTCTGGCCCGCGTCAATCGTGCCTACGAGACAGAAGCCATGGTCCTCGAGAGCCTGCGCATTCTGATGAACCAGCGCTTTTTCACCAACGTGGACCTGCTGCACGGGCTACCCGGCGATACGCTCGAGTCAGAGCTGAGGACATTCGAGCGGATACTGAGACAGCGACCGCAGCGGGTGACCATCTACAACCTGTCACCATCCACCCCCTTGGAAGACCTGGGGCCGCGCGACTTGGCCCCCTTGGCAGAGCGAATCCTGTCCTTGTCCGAGCAGGCGGGCTACTATGCCAGCATCGACTCCACTTGCATTGGGGTCAACCGATACGACCACAACAGTCGAATGCGCGACGAGGTGGAACTGGCTGGAGAGCGGATCGACTACAGCGACACGGCGGACCGCCCATCCTCCCTCCTTGGGCTGGGCTCGAGCGCACGCACTTTCATCTACGGGCGGATATCCTATCAGCGCGATGAGCACGAGCCGGGCAGGCTGCACTCCGACGCCCCGATCGCACGTGGCAGGATCCTCGGCAGATCGGAGGAGCAGCGCAGGTTCGTCACGAAGCGGCTGGCCGACAAGGGTCTGCGCCTGAAGGATTACGAGTCCAGGTTCGCAGAGATCCTCGAAGATCGATTCCAAACGGAATGCGAGGCGCTACATTCGCTAGGGCTGATCGAGGAGCGGGACGGCGTGCTCGTTCACACCGGCGATGATCCAGCCACCCGTTTCGCGGCCGAGCTCTTCTTCGTGGAGGGTGATTGGATCCAGGCGGCGGAGCTGCACCTATTGCAGGAGAGAGGCGCTTCGGTCGAGGCGGATGCAGACAGCGAACAGCCGCTGCTCACGCTCGAGGCCGATGGTATCCGCCTGCGCATCGCCTTGACCGCGCTCGTGCCCGGAGAAGACTGCTATCACTGCTGCGGGCGCTTCGCCTTCTTCATCCCCCGCTCACCTGATCCGACGCAGCGCGCTGAGACCCTCGGCCCCTTCGAGGAGGGAATGCTGCGCGCGTTCGCCAGGTTCTTCGACCGACTCGTGACTTCAGAGAAGCCGGAAAGTGTACAGGAATTGCTAGACGTGCTGCGCCAGCAGGAGCTGGAGCTCGCTATCCGTTCGCCGGCCGGTACGCAACGAAAAGCGGTCATCAGGCTCGAGGATCCGGCTGGCTGAGCGCTAGTTGAGTGCGATGTAGTCCTCGATCATGTGCCGGTAGGCCTGCGGCAGGATGGTGAACCAGACCCCCACCCCATCTGCCCCCCAGCGCCGGGTTTCACGCATGACCGCACCCCGGGCCCAGATGACCTCCTCGCTGCCCGGCAGCTGGAACTCGAGGCTGACTATGCTGCCATCCGGCAGGTCCGGTTCGATCAGCTTGTGCAGGTAGATGCCCGAGGTGGAGATATCGGCTGCCCGCACCATGTAGGGCTCGTCGCCGATGTACTTGTTGAGGAAGATCCCGAGCTCACGCCTGTGGTCGAGTCGCTTCTCGTGCTGGGTCATCGCGCCCTCCTGGCTCGTGTATTCTTGTAACCTACTTTATCCTACATATGAATACACGTCAAGTTTCCGGGCGCGACGATGCTTCACCTCACCTCGCCTGCTCCCTCAGGTGTCTGTATTTCCTTGTTCTTCAGGATCTCAGGCACGGGTCTGGCCTGGATGTAGAGCCCGCCTGCGTGCTGGAGCACCAAGCGGTAGATGGTGTCCGGCACGAAGCGGGTGGCAGGCGCCTCGATCTGGGCGTTCTTGACGCCTGCCTTCTCTCGGCTCTTCTCGTCGAGTGCGAGCTGCCAGAACGACTTCCACAGACGGCGCTCCACCTCGGTCACCTTGGGATCGTCGCTTCGCATTGCGTAGCCCCCGGGCACCTCCATGGGCTCGCTCAGAGAGCAGCTCTCGTAGGTCTGGCCGGAGTCGTCCAGGGCAAAGGCCCGCCTGAACAGGAAGATGCTCTTGCCCTTGCCGTCCATGACGAGCTCGTCGTTGAGCCGGATGACCAGGGCCTCGAAGTGGATCACGTCGTTGACCGAGAAGGTGCAGTAGACCGGAGGCAGGGGCTTGCCCTGCGTGTCGTACTCGAGCACCTTGAGCTTGACCTTGTCGGCCTTGCCAGCCGGTCCTCTGTGGTACTCCTCCACCAGGACCTCTGCCACCCGCTCCTCGGCGGTCAGCCGGGATACGATCTCCTTGAGCGCCTCTGCCTCGCGGTAGCGATCATAGATCCAGTAGCCGGCCGTGCCCAGAGCCACCAGCACGATGAGCGTAACCAGGCGTCGCAGCCAGCCGAAGAAGCCAGGACCGCGCCTTTGCTTGCCCTCGCGGGGCTGTGCCTCTTGTTCTGCCATCCGTTGCTCCGCTTCACTTGATGACGGCCTTGCCGTCGTGCTGCTTACAGAATGCCTCGGCGTCTTTCTGGCCGCCGACGATGTCGCCGTAGTGCATCGGGATGCATACTTCGGCGCCGATGTCGGCCGCAGCCCCCACTGCCTCGTCGGCCGTCATTACGTAGGTGCCGGACACCGGCAGCAGGGCGATGTCGGCCTGAAAGCCCTTCATCTCCGGGATGCGATCCGTGTCGCCCGCGAAGTAGATCCGCTTGCCGCCCAGGGTGAAGATGTAGCCCACGTGCCCGGCGCTCTTCGGGTGGAAGTCCTTGTTCGTGTTGTAGGCCGGCACGGCCTCGATCGGCACACCCTTGACCTCGATCGAATCGCCGGGCGCGACGAGCATGGTCTCGCCGGGCAGCTTTTCTAGCTGTTTCTTGCAAGCGGCGATGGCCACGTAGGTGGTGTCGGGCTTGGCGATCCTCTCCAGGTCCTCGGGTGAGCAGTGATCGAAGTGATCGTGTGAGATCAGCACGATGTCCGCCTTGGGCGAGCCCGCGGGGATGTGGAAGGGATCGGTGTACAGGGTCACGTCCGACTCGATCCGGAAGCAGTCGTGGTTCAGCCGGAAGATACGATCGATCATGGCGCTCCTCCTCGCTTGCGCAGCTACGATTCCCGATCGGGCCGAGCGTAGCAGAAGGAGCCGCCCGAGGGCAGGTTTTTTCAGTCGGGTATGCAGGCCCGGACCAGGCCGTCGATGGTAGAGTCGTAGGGATAGTAGAAGGCGAAGTCGCACGACCAGCCGGACGGGCAGTCCGCGTCCTGGCAGCACAGCCGGAAGCACTGCGGCCCGGAGCCGAAGTCCCAGCACAGACCGCTCTGGCAATTCGAGGAGAACCAGGGGCTGAACTGGACGGTGCAGGGGTCTCCGACCTGGCCGCTGCCCAGGCTCAATCCATAGTCGTAACAAGCCTTGAAGACCGAGTCTCCCGAGCCGCTCGAGTAGTAGGTCTCTCCATCCCAGGGGTCGCATAGGTAGTTGCCCGGGCAGTCCTGCTCATTGCAGCAGAGGTTCAGACACTCGTTTGCGAAGCAGAAGCCGTCCCGGCACTGGTCGTGGTTGGTGCAGTAGTCGCCGGTCCAGCCGGATCCGTCCTCGGGCTTGCACAGCCCGTGGGTCATGTCGCCGTTGGGGCTCGAGATGAAGTGCAGGATGCAGCGCCAGTTCAGGGTGTATGCGCCGGATGAGATGCAGTCCTGGGTCGTGGAGCAGCCGCCGATGCAGCGGCCGAGGGTCGTGTCGCACCACTCGCTGCGGCAGTCCGAGTCGTCGGAGCAGGTCTCGCCCACCCGCTTCGTGCCGCCGGTGTTGGGCCAGCAGAAGCCGGCCGAGTCCGTGTTGGAGTATGGCTGGCAGCTGAAGCCGTCCGGGCACTCGTGATCCCAGAGCGCGCCGGGCGTGTCCAGGGAGTTGTTGCACCAGTTGGTGCAGCGGTTCTCGCCGGCGCCAGCGTGGTACTGGCAGTAGTAGGGCTCCTCACATCGGCCCTCGCCCACCACGCATGGCTCGCCGATGCCGCAGATGCCCACGCCGCCCACGGTGTCGGTCTCGCCGTCGCAGTTATTGTCCTTGCCGTCGCAGTCCTCGGAGTGGCCCGGATGGATATCGCCGTCCGTGTCCACGCAGTCGCCGGTGCAGGGCATGAAGCCGTCGTGATCCGCGTCGGACTCGTTGGCCGGCAAGATGTTGTCGCAGTTGTTGTCGTATCCGTCGCAGACCTCGGGGTTGCCCAAGAAACGGGCCGGGTTGCTGTCGTCGCAGTCTCCCTCGCAAGGCATGTAGCCGTCGTGGTCCGCATCGGACTCGGTCGCCGGGATCACAAAGTCGCAGTCGTTGTCCTCGCCGTCGCAGATCTCGAGCGCGAAGGGGTAGGTGTTCGGGTTGCCGTCGTCGCAGTCGTCCTGGCAGACCATGTAGGAGTCGCCGTCGCCGTCGCTCTCGTTGGAAGGCACGATGTTGTCGCAGTCGTTGTCGATCCCGTCGCAGATCTCGGGATTGCCCGGAAAGCGGGCCGGATCGCTATCGTCGCAGTCGAGTGCGCAGACCCGCACGCCGTCGTGGTCGCTGTCGTTCTCGTTGGAGGGCACGACCGTGTCGCAGTCGTTGTCGATTCCGTCGCAGATCTCG
>JAFGRB010000214.1 GCA_016935365.1 Deltaproteobacteria bacterium | reverse complement strand
ATCTCTGCGTCTCGGACAGGGCTCGAGATTGCCGCGCCCTTTCAGGGCGCATGATTATGTTCTCTCCGCTTCCCTGGGGCTGAAGCCGGCTTCGCCCTGGGCTTTCTCGTCTCGCCCTTTCAGGGCTGGACCTGAACAGGCTTCCTAGCCCCGGACCCGGAACTGACCGGCGCCCAGGGAGAGCGCCAGCGCCCGCGCCGCGTCGATGTCGATCTCGGCCTGGCGCACGACGCTGGCCGTCACCTCGGGCAGCTGCGCCGCGCAGCCCCGGATGAACTCGCAGACCGCGTCGAAGGCGCGCGGCCCGTGGACCGACGGGCAGAGCTCGGCGTGGGTCTGCCGGTCGTGGGCATTGAGGCTGATGCTGATCGCGTCTGCGGCCCCGGCCAGCGCTCGAGGCGCGTCCAGCCCGTGGACCAGGCTGGCCAGCCCGTCGGTGTCGACCCGCACCCGGACGCCCTCGGCGCGCAGGGCGCGGCCCACCTGGCAGACGAGATCCAGCCGCAGCAGGGGCTCGCCGAGGCCGCAGAAGACCACCTCGGACGCCTTCGCCGCGCGCAGCTCGCGGCGGGCCGCGCGCAGCACCTCGTCGGCCGACGGCTCCTCCAGCAGGCCCAGCGGCACGCCCAGCGCGTCGTAGCCGGCATGCTTGAGGCAGAACCGGCAGCCGAGCGTGCAGCGGTTGGTCACGTTGAGGTAGAGGCCCTGACCGTAGCGATACGCGATCTGGCCCGCCGCCTCGCGCTCTCTCTCGGCGAGACGGTAGACCCGCCGGGCGTTGTCGCAGGTCTGCTGCGCCGCGGTGGCGAGATCGACGCCCTTGAGATCCGCCAGCGCCCGGACCACCTCGATCACGTGCGCCGGCTCGTTGCGACGGCCCCGGTGGGGCACCGGCGCCAGGTAGGGGCAGTCCGTCTCGACGAGCAGGCGCTCGAAGGGCAGCCCGGCCGCAGTCTCGCGCAGCGCGCGAGCGTTCGGAAAGGTCAGCACCCCGGTCAGGCCGAACGAGAAGCCGAGGGCGAGCCCCGCCCGGGCCAGACCGGGATGCCCGGTGAAGCAGTGGATGACGCCGCCCACCCGGCCCGCGCCTTCCTCGCCCAGGATGGCCGCGGCTTCGTCCTCGGCGTCCCGGGCGTGGATGACGAGCGGCAGGTCCAGCTCGACCGCCAGGCGCACGGATCGGCGGAACAGCGCTCGCTGGAACTCCCGCGCTGAGCGGTCGTAGTGGAAGTCCAGGCCCACCTCGCCGATCGCGACCACCTTGGGGTGCAGGGCGAGCGAGGCCTGGCGCGCGAGGAGCCCGTCCGCCGCGACTTCCCAGCGCGTCCGAACGGCCGGGTCCACGGGCGCGCGCGGATCGGCCTGGCGGCCGATGCCCAGGTCTGCATCGTGCGGGTGGACGCCGACCGTGGCCCACAGGGCGCGATGGCCCGCTGCCAGGGCCACGGCGTCGTATGCGCCCTCGGTGCCCCGGCCGGCTCCGATGACGACGATGTGGCGCAGGCCGGCCTCGAAGGCCCTGCGGATCACGGCCTGCCGGTCGTCCGCGAAGCGGTCGAAGTCCAGGTGGGCGTGGCTGTCTACGAGAGTGGGCGGTTCCATTTGCTGCCCGCGCTGCTGCTCCGGCCCGCATCCCGGAGCCAGGCCGCGGCCTGCTCCGCCTCCCGGGCCAGCTCCGGGTCGTCCTGCTGGGCGGCGGCCGATCGGAGGGCTTTCAGGGCGCGCCGATCTCCGAGGTGGACCAGGCCGCGCACCGCGTCGAGGCGGTGGGGATCGTCGGTCCGGGCCAGCACCTCGCAGAGCCGGTCCAGGGCGTCCGGCATGGCCAGCCGGCCCCAGAGCTCGAGGGCGAAGCCCCGCTCGTCGGGCTGCCTCGACTCGAGCCGCCTGCGGATGTAGTCGCTGCCCGACTCGTCCCCGGCCCGGCTCAAGGCCGCGGCGGCCTGCATCTTCTCCAGCGGGTGCAGGAAGGGGCGGGCGAGGAAGCGGCGCAGCGCCTCGACGGACTCCGAGGAACCGAGGTCGATCAGGGCGTCCAGGGCGAAGGAGCGCAGATCGGCCACCGTCAGGGCACGCAACAGCTTTGCCAGACCGCCCGGGTCCCCCAGGCCTGCCAGGGCGGCCGCCGCCTTGAACGCCACGATCGGGTCGCTGTCGTCGAGCAGGCCGTGCAGGGCACGGGCCAGCTCGGGCCTTCCGAGCTGTCCCAGCGAGTCGACCGCCCGGCCGCGCTCGATCGGATCGGGGTCGCGGAGCCGAGCGAGAAGGAGCTGCTCCTCGCGCCCGGGGTCGTGCTGAGATGCGCTCATGCCCTCTCCTGCTGCAGCGGTTCAGCTGGAAGGTTTCGTCTCGCCCGAGCCGTCGGTCTTGGCCATGGCACGGCGCTTGCGGCGGCGCTGGGAGCGCCGCCGGGAGCGACGCTTGCGCTCCGAGCTGCTCTTCTTCTTCTCGTCGGAAGCCGGCTGCGGCTCCTGGTCCCCCGGCTCGGGTCTGTCGGCCCGGGCTTCGTCCGGGCCCGCTCCGCCATCGCCCTCGGCTGTCCCGGCCTGGGCATCGGGCTTCGGGTGCGGGGGTCGCCCCTTGCGCCGTCGTCGGCCGCGCTTTCTCGGCTCCTGGGCGCTGTCGCTTTCTTCGGGCTCGGGAGGCTCTTGCGCCGGCTCCGCTCGCTCGCCGTGGAGCTCCTCGAGCGTCATGGTCGTGATGCCCGATTCCAGCGCGATCCGGATCCGGCCCCGGAGGATGTCCAGCTCGATCACCTTACCCGGGCCCCGGGGCGTCTCGATGGTCTTGCCCTGCTTGGGAAAGCCGCGGCGCAGCAAGCGGTAGATCTCGTCCTCGTAGACCAGGCAGCACATCAGCCGGCCGCAGAGCCCCGAGACTTTCTGGGGATTGAGGGCCAGGTTCTGGTTCTTGGCCATCTTGATCGAGACCGGGACGAACTTGCGAAGGAAGCGAGAGCAGCACAGCGGCTGCCCGCAGATGCCGATCCCGCCGAGGATCTTGGCCTCGTCGCGCACACCGATCTGGCGCATCTCGATCCGCACATGGAGCTGCTGGGCCAGATCGCGCACCAGGGATCGGAAGTCCACCCGTCCGTCGGCCGTGAAGAAGAACACGGCCTTGTTGCCGCCGTGCAGGTAGGCCACGCGGACCAGCTTCATGGGCAGGTTGCGCTCCTCGATGCGTTTCTGGCAGAAGGTGCAGGCCTCCTCCTCGCGTTTCTTGTTGCGGCGGATGAGCAGGACGTCCTGGGGCCCCACCCGTCTCAGGACTTTCCGGAGCCGCTTCTTCTGCTCGCTCTGGATCGAGTAGACCACCCGCCCCAGGTTGAGGTTGCGCTCGTTGTCGACCACGACCATGTCGCCGACCGCGAGATCGAGGCCCCCGGAGTCGAACTCGATCACCTTGCCGTCCGCCAGACACACGCCGGCGACCCGCCTGGGTTGACGCGATTCGGTCGCCGGGGCGCTTTCCGGCCCGGCGGTCTCCGCCTCGACGCGGTCGTCCGGCCTCTCGATCACGACGGCACTGTCTTCCGTGTCCTTCACCGTGTGGCTGTCCTCATCTGGAGCAGCAGGGACTCGATCATCGAGCGCGGATTGGCGTTCGTGTCGAGCGCCGAGCGCGTGCGGCGGATCTGAGAGATCCACCGCAGCAGCATCCGCGGCTTCGCGTGCTCCGCTTCTTCGGCAAGCCGGGCGTCGCGATCCCGGTTTACGAGGCGCTCCCGGCCCGCAGTGCCGCACAGGCACAAGACTAGCAGATCCCGGCACCACATTTCCATCAAACCCACCGCGTCGCCAACCCGCTGCCTGGCATCCCGTCCTTCTCCCAACTCGCCGGCCGCGCTGAGCAGATCGGCCAGATCCCCTTGCCGGATCCTGGACAGCAGCCCGACGACCTCGTCGCGCAAGGCCAGAAAGCCGCTGTCGGCGAGCATCTCCGCGCGTCCCAGGCTCCCCTGGGCCATGGCGGCCAGGATGAATGCGCGCTCCCGATCGACGCCTTGCTGCGCTTCGAGGTGCGCGGCGATGTCGTCCCGACCGAGCGGGCCCAGGAAGACGACCTGGCAGCGGGAGCGGACCGTCGGCAGCAGGGCATCGGGGTGGGCGGTGACCAGCATGATGACCGAGCTGTCCGTGGGCTCCTCGAGGGTCTTGAGGAAGCGGTTCTGGCTGCTGGTGTTCATCCGCTCGGCGTCCACCAGCACGACCGCCTTCCAGCGGCCCAGGTACGGCCGGTGGCGGAACAGACCGGCCAGCTCGTCGAGCTGGCCAGTGCGGATCTGCCGGGAGGGCGAGCGCCCCTTCTCCGGCTCGATCAGGCCGCGCCGCACCAGCTCTTCCTCGCTGGCCACCAGGCGGACGTCGGGGTGGCAGCCGCGATCGATCCGCTGGCAGGAGTCGCATGCATCGCAGGGCGCCCTGTCCGGGTTCTGGCAGTTGAGCGCCTTGGCGAACGCGAAGGCGACCCGCTCCTTGCCCACGCCCTCGGGCCCCTGGAAGAGGTAGGCGTGCGCCACGCGACCCAGGCGGCGGGCTCGTTCCAGCTGCTCGATCGGGCGCTGGTGCCCGAGGATGCTGTCGTAGGCAGAAGGCATGCGCCGAGAGCGAATTGTCGGGCAAGGCTCTTGCGAAGTCAAAGGAATTGGGGCAGAGTACCGCCATGGGCGCCGCGAAGAAGGCTGTCATCGGCCTGGTCCTGCTGGCGCTGGCGGGGGCGGCCGTCGTCATCATCTACCCGAACCTGGCCAGGGATTCGAGGACGGGGTCCGCGGTCGAGCCTCGCCCCGAGCCGCCGGCCAGCTCCCTGCCGGACGGCTGGCCCCGGCGGCAGGCCGAGCCGGAACCGGGCTCCGAGCAGCCGGAAGAGCCGGCGCCCGATCTGGCCCCGGTCTTCGAGCGGCGCCTCGGTCGGCTGGCGGAGAAGAGCAAGCGAAAGCCACGGCCGAAGACAGCCGAGCCACATGCAAAGGACGAGGAGCTCGACGCAGCCCTGGTGGTCGAGGACACCCGGCCGCCGCCCCTGCGCGTCCTGCAGCCCGTCGATCGAAGCTACGTGATGAGCCCGGAGATCGAGCTGCGCGTTCGCAGCGAGGCGGGCGCGTCGGTCCGGGCGGGAAAGGTGGAGCTTTCGGAGCTCGCCGGCGGGCTGTTCACCGGGCGCCTGCAGCTCGTCCCGGGTCCCAACCGGCTCCAGTTCGAGGCCCGGGACTCGGTCGGGAACCAGATCGGTCGCTCGGTCCTCGTCACCTACGTCGATCCCGGCCGGATCCAGCGCTCCAAGGATCGCTTCGCGAGCCTGCTTCAGCAGCTCGACGAGATCCGCGGCCTGGCCGGCCAGATCGACAAGCAGATCGCCGAGCTGATCGAGCGGATCCAGTCGACCGACGACGCCGATCTCGTCAACCGGCTCAGCCGGGAGCTGCGCACCATCCGCTCGTCCCGCCGCGCCCTGGAAGGCGAGATCGAGCAGGCCATCCAGGGGATCGACAAGCTCCTGGCCGCCCACTGACTCCGAGATTCTCCGAGAGCCCCGCAAGGGGCGGACCAGGGCAAAGCCCTGCGCCGTATACACATGTTGACCTCGCAAAAAAGTCGCTTCGCGACTTTGCTCGGCGGGGGAGGGACCTTCCCTCCCCCGCCACTTGAAGTGAATTGGGTGCAAATCCCAGTTTCCGACCATCAATGGACAACCCGTACAGCAGGCCTTCAAATCAATGGACCGTAGGGCTGGGGTTTATT
>JAFGRB010000213.1 GCA_016935365.1 Deltaproteobacteria bacterium | reverse complement strand
TTGGTCCCACCCACTGTCTTCACCACGGATCGGTCGAACCTCTTTGGGTCACACGGCCAAAGGCCGTGGTATTCGCTCGCAATAACACTGCCTGTGGTACAATCTTGATTGCTCAATGGCAGTAGAGGAAACGACGCTCGATCCTGACCAGGCTGTGTTTCCAGGAGCAATACCATGAGGGCACTTGGCGTCATCTTGCTCTGCCTGGCATGCGCCTGCTCGGAGCAGGTGGAACTCCCGGACGTGCTCGTCGAGACCGAGCACTTCCGCTACTTCCACGAGCCGGGCTATGCGCCCTGCCAGGCGGTGCTGGACAGGCTCGAGAGCCACTACGAGCGGGGTCTCCGGCTACCTGGGCGCGGATCTTCTCGGGGGGCAGAAGATCGACTACTACCGCTTCCCGGACCGGGATAGCGGCCTGGCGTACTGCGAGCATGGCTCCGATTGCTGTGAGGGGACTCGCGTCTTCGCGACCTACGACTACTACCAGCAAGGCCTGCTCGAGGCCTACCTGGCCTGCCTCGGCTCCCCGCCGGGGCTCTTCCGGGCCGGGGCGGCGAGCTTCCTGGCCTGCATCCGGGCGTTTCCCTGGGCGGAGATACCCGCCGGGATCTCCCTCCGGGACATGGTGACAGACGACGCCTTTTCCGGAACGCCCCTGTGGCTGGACGACGTGTACCGCGACGACATTGCCGGCTCCTTCGCCAGGTTCCTGGCGGAGCGGCACGGCGCGGACGCATTCAGGACGCTTTACGCTCGCCTGGAAAGGGACATGTCCTTCGAGGAGATCGACTCCGCGTTCCGGGATGCCATGGGCGAGCCGCTGGACAGCGCCATGTCCGAGTGGCAGCGAGGGCTGCCCGTGGACGTCTACGCCCACCACCTCTGCCTGCTGGAGTGCGCAGACGAGGACTTCATCGAGCTGCAGGGCGGCGAGCACGAGATCGCATCCGGCGATCTGGAGATCGCGCGCATCGAGCCCGCCTCGCTCGATCTCTGGCCCTGCTCGCCCACGGGTGCTGAGGTCTACGCCATGGGTCTCCAGCCGGAGGGCACGCAGTGGGTGAAGACGCCGCCTGGAGACTACTTCCTGCGAATCGAGCCGTCTGTCAGCATGGACTACCCGACGCACTTCGAGCTCGGACTGGCGAGCCGGAGCAGCATTCTCGCCGAGCGAGCCGAGCAGGCCGAGGTCCAGCTCGTCTCGCCTCCGGCCCGGATCAGCATGCTCGCGAACAGCGCCGAGCTCGCAGACGACCACGCGAGCCCGCTCTGCCCGACCGCGGTCGACGCGGCCGTGCGCTTCGAGCTGGATGCACCCGGCCTGCTCCACGTCGGCTCGGTATACGATGACGCATGCGTGCTCCTGTGCCCGGACCAAGGGCCGCAGGAGGACTGCGTGCTGGTCAGCGAAGACGGCGCGATGCGAGGGACGCACGAGCTGGATGCCGGGGTGGTCTACCGCCTGATCATCGAGATCCCGGACATCGACTACCACATCGTGGCGGTCAGACTGGACATCCAGCCGCCCTCGTAATCAACCGCTTGTCGCCGCTCTGCGATGCGTGAGAAAATGGGTTGGTTTACTCTGATAGCGATGATGAGCCAGACGAGAAATCTCGGGCTGCTCCTGCTTGCCGCGATCTCCGTAGCGGCCGCCTGCACCGACTACACCGACCCTTCCAGGAGCTGCCCGCCCGGGACGACCAGGTGCCCGGACGACGAGTGCCGCGAGTGCTGCGACGACCGCGATTGCCAGGCCTATGAGTTCTGCAGCCGCGAGCACGCGTGCGAGCTCACGGCGCTGGTCGTCACGGAGGAGTACGAGATCGGCCAGCCGGACCGCGGCCCCGCTGCGGGTTCACACTCCGGCCCCCAGCTGGCCTGGGGGGAGAGCTGTGGGCTGGTGGCCTGGAGCGAGTTCGGCCCATGGTACTCATCCGAACACTGGCCGCCCCAAGTTCTCGCGACGCGGCTGGGCCAGGACGGCCAGCCGCTCGACCCGTATCCGTTCACCGTGTTCGCCGGGGAGCTGGTATACCACGCGTGCGTCTCCTGGGACGGAGCGAGCTTCCTGGTGGCCTGGGCCTCCGAGCCAGCCGAGCAGGATACCTCCGTCCTCGCCTCCAGGGTGAGCCCGGAAGGCGAGGTGCTCGATGCCCAGGGCATCCCGATCGCGACGGTGTCGAGTGATCTGGTCGATCTGGCGGCTGTGTGGAACGGTACCAGCCACCTCGTCTTCTGGAACGAGAGCGACGGCATCCGCGGCGCGAGGGTCAGCCCCGAGGGCACTGTGCTGGATCGGCCTCCCCTCTCCATCCCCGACAGCTCGGCTGCGTCTGGACGCCTCGCCGTGTCGTCGGATGGAGCGGTATCCATGCTGGTGTGGGGTGAGTGGGGATCGGACGCCAGCGTCCAGCTCGTGCGGATCGGCCCGGGCGGCGAGATCCTTGATCCGCACCCGACGACCCTGTTCGCCGGCTTATACGTGAGTGCTCCTGCCATCGCCCACACCGGCGAGCACTTCCTGGTGGCGTGGAGCGCGACTGGCCAGGACCATGAGAGGATGCTCCACCTCAAGCTTGTGAGCCCGGATGGCGAAGCGGTCGACGCGGACGGGTTCCCGATCCGCAGGGACACGAGTGGCTGCGATCTGGCCTGCAGCGGATCAGGCTGCCTGCTTTCATGGGAGGAGATACGCGATCGGTACTTCCTGGACCTCGAGGCGGCCTGCCTGAGCGCGGACGGGCAGCTGGTGGCAGGCAGCGAGTTCACCCTGCCCGCCACCTTGATGTACGAGGGCCGGGCCAGGACAGCCTGGACCGGGATCAGCTACATCACCATCTGGAGCGACAGATCGGATTGTGCCAAAAATGACCTGTTCGCAGCCCGCTCGAGCGCCGGCTGCGAGCTCGTCGATGCTGCGGGCATCCCCGTCGCCGTGGGCCTGTCCCAGATGCTCGCGCCCTCGGTGGCCTGGTCGGGCGAGCGTTTCTTCGCGACCTGGATGGAGGTCCAGGGAGGAGCCGGCCCTGACATCTTCGGCGCGACTGTGGATCGAACGCCCGTCGATCCGGCCAGCGACGAGCACACCCTGGCCACGGAGCCGCTCTTTCAGCTATTCCCTGCGATTGCCTGGGACGGCTCGAGCTTCCTCGTGGTCTGGTCGGAGCAGAGCTGCGACGGAGACTACGCGATCGCTGTGTCCGGAGTGCGCGTGCGCCCGGACGGGAGCCTGGCGGACGGAGGCCAGGCCTTGCTCTCGTTACCAGGACTGTCTCCTGCGGTGGCGTGCGCTGCGGACTCCTGCCTGATCGCGCTCTCGGAGGATGCCGACGTGGTCTATGCGACCGTCGGCCGAGACCAGCCGCTCGGGGAGCTGGCGACGCAGCATGTCACATTTTCCCCGTACGAGCAGCTCACACCTGCCGTGGCCAGCAACGGGGAGAGCTACATGCTTGCCTGGGTGGACCGAGGGCAAATGTCCTTGCCGAAGATCCGGGTCGCCCCGATCGGACTCGCTCATGAGGTCGGCCTGATCAACGATGTCTCGGTCTCGGCCGGTTCTCATATCGAGCCGGATCTGGCATCGGATGGGAGCAGCTACCTGGTGGTCTGGGTAGAGGATCGAGCCGGCGACGAGCGATCCAGCGTGGTTGCCGCGCGCGTGGAGCAGAACGGGGCCGTGCTGGATCCAGGCGGCATCCGGCTGAGCGCCGAGGGGCAGCTCACGCGCTACCCGGCCGTGGCCTGGGGAGGGAGCTGCCACCTGGTCATCTGGGAGCAGGAGGTCGACCAGGGAGACTGGCGGCTGTATGCGACCCGGGTGAGCCGGGAAGGCTTGGTCCTGGATACGCCCTTCGAGCTGGCCTCGATCTCGTCGGTCGGTATCCAGGAGGTCGGCCCCTCGCTGGTCTCCGACGGTGCGGATCTGTGGCTGATCACCTACCACCGTAAGGTCGAGGGCGCCCCCTACCCCGTCTTCCGCATCTTCGGCCGCTTCCTGCAGCTCGACCGGGAATCCCAACCTCCTCTGGCGGACTCGCCATCCGGATCTCTTGGAGTTGACAAGGGACTGCGGCCATGACTCGCGTGCGCCTGCCCTCCACCCGGACGCTGCTGCTGATCATCCTCGGCCTGGGCCTCGCGCTGCGGCTGATCCACTTCGCGGCCGTCGCCCGCTCGGCTTACCCCGAGCTGCCCACTCTCTTCGAGCAGTCCGACATGCACGGCTTCGCGACCTGGGCCGAGTCCATCCGGGCCGGGGACCTCTGGGGCGAAGATACCTTCCACCCCTATACGAGCTGGATGCACGCCATCGCGCCGCTCTCGACCTGGGAGCGCTGGTGGGGCGGCAAGGCCGTCTTCCAGCAGGCCCCGGGCTACGCCTACCTGCTGGCCCTGCTGCTGGTACTGACCGGCGGATCGATGACCGGGGTGCTGCTGCTGCAGACCATCCTGGGGACGGCCGTGGTGGCGGTCGCCTTCGCCCTGGCCCGACGGATGTTCGACGCCCGGGTGGGCCTGGTGGCAGCCGGGCTCTGCGCCCTGTACGGGCCCTTCCTCTTCTTCCAGGGGGTGATCCTGCGCGACTGGCTGGTGCCCATCCTGGACCTGCTGCTGCTGTGGCTCACCCTGCGGGCCCTCGACCGCAGGTCCTGGCCGGGCTGGCTGGCGGCCGGGGCCGTGCTGGGCGTGTCCCTGCTGTTCAAGCCGGCGGTGCTGCTGTTCGTCCCGGTGCTGCTGGGCTGGCTGGTCTTCTCGCTGCGCAAGGAGCCTCGTCGCCTGGGGGTGGCCGCCGGCTGCGTGCTTCTTGGCTTCGCCCTGCTGCTCAGCCCGCTTCTGATCCGCAACGCCAAGGTCGGCGCGCCCTGGCTGGCGGTCTCCAACCGCGGCACCGACGCCTTCATCGTGGGCAACACGGCCGACGCACGGCCCATCGGCCTGCACCTGCCGGAATCCATGGGGCCCATCTACGAAAAGACCGACGGCCGGCTGGGGGCGGTCATCGTCGAGACGCTCTCGACCCACGAGGGCCTGGGATCCTTCCTGGGCCTGCAGCTGCACAAGCTGCGCGGGATGATCGATCCCTTCGAGGTGCCCAACAACGTCTCCTACGCCCACGGCCGCGAGGTCTCGCCCCTGCTGGGATGGCTGCTGCAGTACTGGATGATCTTCCCGCTGGGCCTGGCGGGCCTGGTCTGGGCCTGCATGCGTCGGCCGCGCAACGGCCTGGTCCTGTGCTTTGCGGGCGTGCAGGTGGTGGTGGTCGTGTCCACCTCCATCCTGGCCCGCTACCGCCTGAGCCTGGCGGCCCTGCTGATGGTGTACGCCGCGGCCGGTCTGGTCTGGGCGGTCGACGGGCTCCGCGCGCGGCGATGGCGACCGCCGGCGGCCTACCTGGGCGGCGTGGCGGCAGCCGCCCTGATGCAGCTGGTGGTCCTGCCAATCGGGGCCACCCGGCAGAACGCCTTCTGCGCCCTGCACCCGCCCTCCTACTTGATCTCGGCCCAGGCCTACCAGCAGGCCGGACGATTCGATGCGGCCGTCGCCGAGCTCGAGCGCCTGGCCACAAGGGCCCGGCAGAACCCCGCCTTCCACGCGGTGCTCGAGCAGGCCCTCGGGCACCAGGCCTTCGTGCGCCTGGCCTGGAGCGACCGGCTGATCGAGCGGGGTCGGCTGGACGAGGCCAGGGCGCAGGTCTCCGTGGCCGAAGCGCTGCCGGCCGGGCAGGCGGAAAACCCGCTGCTCATGCTCGCCCTGGGGCGCAGCCACCTGCGCCTGGGGCAGTTCGAGCAGGGCCGGGCCTGGCTCGAGCGGGTGATCGCCGCCCGGCCCGGCTCGGACCTGGCGACAAAGGCCCAGCGCTGGCTCAGCCGGCTGTCGCAGGCGCCGTGATATGCCCTTCGTCTTGCGCAGGAAATCGTCTCCCTCCGTGGCCATTGCGCCGGGCGCATAGAACTGATAGGTGCACCGAGCATGAAATGGAGAAGCGCGGCTTCCGACAGGGGAAGGACATGAGCGAGGCGATCGGCTTCGACAACCTCAGATACCTGGACGCGCAGTCCGGCGCCATCATCGAGCGGGTGGGCAGCTTCGGCGACAAGCTCTACCTGGAGTTCGGCGGCAAGCTGCTGTTCGACTACCACGCGGCCCGGGTCCTGCCCGGCTATGACCCGAACGTGAAGATCAAGCTGCTCCAGCGGCTCCGCGACCAGATCGAGATCGTCTTCTGCGTCAGCGCCCAGGACGTGGCCAAGGGCCGGATGCGGGGCGACTTCGGGATGACCTACGATCTGGCCACCCTCAAGACGCTGGACGATCTGAAGGACTACGACCTGCCCACCGCGGCGGTGTCGATCAACCGCTTCAGCGGAGAGCCCGCGGCCCAGCAGCTCAAGCAGAAGATCGAGGCCCGCGGCGTCCGGGTCTACACCCAGGGCAACATCGAGGGCTACCCGACCGACGTGGACCGGATCGTCAGCGACCAGGGCTACGGCCGCAATCCCTACATCAAGACCAGCCGTCCGATCGTGGTCATCACCGGCGCGGGCCCGGGCAGCGGCAAGATGGCCACCGCCCTCTCCCAGATCTTCCACGATCACCGCGCCGGCCGTTCGTCCGGCTTCGCCAAGTTCGAGACCTTCCCCATCTGGAGCCTGCCGGTCGATCATCCCGTCAACCTGGCCTACGAGGCGGCCACCGCCGATCTGGCGGACTTCAACCTGGTGGATCCGCACCACCTGGCCGCCTACGGCAGCACGGCGGTCAACTACAACCGGGACGTGGAGAACTTCCCCATCCTCAGAGCGATCATCGAGCGCATCCTCGGGGCGGGCGGCCAGGTCCCGCACTACCGCTCGCCGACGGACATGGGGGTCAACCGGGCGGCCGAGGGGATCGTCGACGACGCGATCGTGCGCGAGGCGGCGTGTCAGGAGATCATCCGGCGGTACTTCCGCTACCGCTGGGAGCACACCATCGGGATCGAGCGCAAGGAGACCGTCGACCGGGCCGCGGCCCTGCTCCAGCGGATCAAGGCCCGGCCCGAGGACCGCCCGCCGGTGCGGCCTGCCCGCGAGGCGGCGCAGGCAGCCGAGCGGACGGGCAAGGGCAACGAGGGGACATACTGCGGCGCGGCGATCGTGCTCGACTCGGGAGAGATGGTCACCGGGAAGAACTCTCCGCTGATGCACTCGGGCTCGGCCGCGGTGCTCAACGCCATCAAGCGACTAGCCGGCATCCCGGACACGATCGACCTGCTGCCGTCGGTGGTGATCCACAACCTGACCCGGCTCAAGCGCGAGCAGCTCGAGATGGAAGCCGAGAGCCTCGACGTCAGCGAGACGCTCATCGCCCTGGCCATCAGCGCCGCCTCCAACCCCGCGGCCGAGGCCGGACTGCAGGCCCTGAGCCGGCTGAGGCGCTGTGAGATGCACATGACCCACATCCCGACCCAGGGGGACCAGGTGGGGCTGCGAAGGCTCGGCATCCACCTGACCACCGACGCGCAGATGACGCCCGGCGGGTACTTCCTGCGCTGAGATGCCGGGCTCGGCGGGTCGGGCCGATCTCGAGAACAAGACCTCGTCGATCCGTGTCAGGAGGGCGGGACCTCGCCGGAGACCGGAGGTGAGAACCTCCTCCACAGGAAATAGACAGGAATGCCCAGGATGACGATCCCCAGACCTGGCCAGGTGTAGAGGGGCTTCAGGATCAGGAGGTCGACGAGGATGGCCGACGCGACGAGTACGTATGCTGCGGGCAGCACCGGGTAGCCGAAGGCCCGGTAGGGGCGCTCGGCGTCCGGGCGTTTCGCCCTCAGGATGAAGATGCCGATGATGGTGAGCATGTAGAAGAGGAGCACCGCGAAGATGACGTAGTCGAGGAGATCCCCGTAGGTGCCCGACAGGCACAGCAGGCACGACCAGATCCCCTGCGCCGCCAGAGCCGCGCCAGGGACGCCCTTCCGGTTGAGCGTGCCCACGCGGCGAAAGAAGAGACTGTCGAGAGCCATGGCGTAGTAGACTCGCGCGCCCGCCAGGATCAGGCCGTTGTTGCACCCGAAGGTGCTGACCATGATCATGGCCGCCATGATGATCTCGGCAGGCTGGCCGAAGATCATGAAGGCCGCGGCGGTCCCCACCCGGTCGTTCGCCGCGAACTGGATCCCCTGGCCGGCCACGGCGGAGGCGGACGGATCGCCGGCCACGGGGAGCAGCATCACGTAGGCCAGGTTGGCGCACAGGTAGAGCACCGTGACGATGCCGGTACCCAGGCCCAGGGCCAGCACGATGGTCCGACGCGGGCTCTTGACCTCGCCGGCCGCGAAGGTGACGTTGTTCCAGGCGTCGCAGGCGAAGAGAGAGCCCACCATGGCGGTGCCGTAGGCGGCGAGCAGCATGAGCCCGGAGAGAGGCACGACCGAGACCAAGCCGTTCTCCACCTCCGCCCGGCTTGGGCTCCAGAAGCCCGCGAACCTCTCTGCGAGCCCCTCGGCGCCGATGCCCACGATGATGCCGAGAACGATCAGCCCGAGAAGAGCCAGGGTCTTCGCGCTCGTGAAGACGTTCTGTACGATCTTGCCGAAGCGCACCCCCATGAGGTTGATGGACGTGAGGAGCGCGATGCTCGTGATGGCCAGCAACTGGGCGGCGCTGATCTCGAGCGTCCCGATCCGCACGAGCACATTGCCCTCGCCCAACCAGGGGATGAGCACCGCGGTGAACTTGGCGAACGCCATGGCCACCGCTGCGACGGAGCCGCTCTGGATGACGAGGAAGAGGGTCCATCCATATAGGAATCCCAGGAGGGGGTTGTACGCCTCGCGCAAGTACACGTACTGCCCGCCCGCCATGGGCATCATTCCGGCCAGCTCCCCGTAGCTGAGCGCCCCGATGACCGTGATGACTCCGGTGATGAGCCACACCAGGAGGATGTGCCCGCCGGATCCCACGTTGCGGGCGATGTCCGAGGTGACGATGAAGATGCCCGAGCCGATCATCGCCCCCACCACGATCATGGTGGAGTCGAATAGATTCAGAACGCGACGGAACGAGCGGCCCTGCGAGCCGCTCGCAGGGCTGTCCGGAGCCTCATCCACGCTTCATTCCCCTGCGTGCCGCATAGAGATAGCCAAGCCTTCCGGGAATGTCAATCGCTGAGGGTCGACGGGTCGACGGATCTTTCAGGGATGCAAGGTGGCAAGCTTGCCACGTAGCAAGCTTGCTACGTGGCGGGCTTGCCGTTCGCGAGGGCTCCATTGATCGC
>JAFGRB010000212.1 GCA_016935365.1 Deltaproteobacteria bacterium | reverse complement strand
TTGGTCCCACCCACTGTCTTCACCACGGATCGGTCGAACCTCTTTGGGTCACACGGCCAAAGGCCGTGGTATTCGCTCGCAATAACAGCCTGGACGCGGACGGCTTCCTGTGGGGCACCGAGGCGGTCGATCCGCGGGACGGATCTGCGATCGAGCCAGCCCTGCAGTTCGAGCTCGAGGCGAAGAACCAGCCCCAGTACCTGGTGGTCGCCCCGTGGATTGCTCGTTGGAAGACCAACTCACCCGCGGTGATCAAGGCCCTCGAGCGCATCGATCACGTCCTCCGTTCGACGCCCTTTGCCCAGTGAGCCGTAGACCTGATCCACCACGTCCGCGGACTCCTGCTTGCTGACGACCAGCCGGCCTCGATCTTCCTGGAACTCCAGCACGGTCCCCGGTCGAATCCCCAGCCGCTCCCTCAGCTGCTTGGGAATGGTCACCCGCCCTCTCTGCGCCACCTTCGCCTTCACGGTCCGTTGCCCCTGCCCGGAAGGGCCCGCTCAGTACATGCTCGAGATCAGGGCGTCGTACTGCTGCTGCAGCGCGGCGGCCTGGGAGGGGCACTGCTGCGTGAACCGGCGCCACTCGGCCTTCTTGCCCCTGGTGGCTCCTCCCAGGCGCGCCATCTCGGCCATCTCGGTGAGCGAGATCTTCTCGATCCTCGCGAGCTCCTCGGCCTCCTCCTCCGGCCTCATGGACTCGCGGGCGCGCTCAGCCTTCTTGACCAGCTTGGCCAGGTTCTTCTTCAGCGCGCGTACCACCTTCAGCGAGCGCTCCATCCTCTCGTCGCAGCTGCCCCGCTGCCCCAGCGCGTCGATGCTCCGATCGATGCCCCGGCTGAGCTTCCGGAATGCGAGCTGGATGATCTTGGAGGCCTTGCCCTGAGAGGCCGACGAGCCCGTCTTGGCGGCCAGACCGGGGATCTTGCTGGTCGGGCCGTCCTTCTTCCCGCCCGCCGGGCCGTCGGGCTTGCGGCCGGCAGGCGCGTCGGGTCTCCGGCCGGCGGGCGGCTCGGGAGGCTGCTCGGCGGGATCGCCCGGCTTGAAGGAGGAGAAGCTGTCCGGCTCGCTCTTCTTGGGCAGGAGGTCATCGAAGACCCCTTCACCGTATGCCCAGTAGGCGGCCGCACCGAAGCACACGATCGCGAACAGCACGAGCTTCTTCAAGGCTCAGTCCCCCGCTCAGGGACAGTCGAGCTCCAGCACGAAGTCCCCTGTCGTGTAGTAGTCGTAGGTCGTGGCCTCGATGGTCCAGGTGCCCCCCACCAGGATGGTGCCGGACAAGTAGGAGTCGGTGCTGAAGAGGTCCTCGTCGTCGTTGTAGGCCTGGACGTCCCCGTCCGGTCCCAGGAGGATCAAGTAGGTGTCGACCGTGGTGCTGCTGAGGCTGATCTGGACGTCCTGGTTGTCGACCGCCTCGAAGGTGTAGAGCCGCCCGTAGGACCCGTACCAGTCCGGCGCCTCGCACTCGCCGGTCCAGGAGCCGTGGATCACCTGGCCGCAGCTGATGCTGGAGCTGCACTCGGAGCCCTGGGCGCAGGCCAGCAGGACGTCGAAGGTGCCGGTCACGGCCGCCGAGTACGTCGTGGCCTCGATGATGTAGGCCGCGTCGGCCGGCAGGTTGTAGACGATCTGCGAGTCCAGGCTGGCGCCGCCGTCGTCGTCGCTGCTCAGCACGTTGCCGGAGTAGTCCAGCAGGTAGAGGTAGGTGTCCTCGTCGCTGACCAGGTCGATGGTCACCTGCGTGCCGGCGGTGCTGTAGAAGATGTACTGCTTGGCGTAGCTGCCCGAGCGCTGGGTCGACTCGCAGCCGGGCTCGAAGGCGCCGCTCGTGCTGCCGCCGCACATGATCGAGCTCGTGAAGCCATCCGGGCCGCACTCGGCCTGCACCGGCACGCACTGCCCGCTCAGCTCGTCGCACTCGTAGCCCGCGCTGCAGCCATCCACGTTGCAGTCGAAGGGCGCCAGCTCGCACTGGCCCGTCTCGGTGTTGCAGACGTAGCCCGCGCTGCAGCCGTCTCGATTGCAGTCGAAGGCGTCCGGCTCGCAGTGGCCGGTGAGCTGGTTGCAGTGGCTGCCCTCTGCACACGATGTCTCGGTGCAGGGCGTGAAGCACTGGCAGGTGCCCGGATCGCAGCGCTGGCTGTCCGGATCGCACACCCCGCCGCAGCAGTCCACCACCACGCACTGGTGGCTGCCGTAGTCGCAGGTGGCCGGCGGCTCGCAGTCGTCGTTGGATCCGCAGCCCGGCTTGCACTCCCCCGAGGCCTGGTCGCAGTACTGTCCCGCGCCGCATCCCGTGGCCGCGCAACCCGTGGTCACGCAGACCCCGTTCTGGCAGACCTGGTCTGCCAGACAGTCCCCGTCCACCCGGCACTCGGTCCCGGCAGCCGCGCACTTGCCGTCCAGGCACACGGGCAGGTCCGGGTTGGTGCAGTCCTCGTCGCTCTCGCAGGGCTGGCTGTCGGGCACGCAGGCACCGAAGTTGCAGTGCTTGCCCACGCAGCAGTCCTGGTCGCCCATGCAGACCTCGAGCGGAGGCAGGCACTGCCCGTCGCGGCAGACCAGGCACTCTTCGCCCGCGCAGTCTTCCCGGCTGCTGCAGGCAGCCGGCACGCACGCACCGTCCTGGCACACCTTCCCGCCCGCGCAGTCGGCGTCGCTCGTGCAGTCGGACACGCACACGCCCTCGCGGCAGGTCTGGTGGGCGTAGCAGTCGCAGTCGTCGTAGCAGCTCCCGGAGATGGGCTGGCTCTCGCAGACGTGGGTCGTGCGGTTGCAGCTCTGGCCCGGCTCGCACTCGGAGTGACAGCCCGACGGGCATGGGGTCGGGTCGGTGCACACGCCGCCTATGCAGATCTGGGACGCGCAGCAGTCATCGGAGGTCGAGCAGATCACCGGGCACTGGTCGCCGCCGTCGGTTCCGGGACCGGGCAGGTCGCTCGCCGGGCTGCACGCGAGCGCCAGGGCGATCAGGCTCAGCCACACCCATTTCATTTTCATGTCCACGTCTTCCATGCTGCTCTTCCTTTG
This sequence comes from Deltaproteobacteria bacterium, assembly GCA_016935365.1. Lineage (GTDB taxonomy): Bacteria > Myxococcota > B64-G9 > B64-G9 > B64-G9 > JAFGRB01. The sequence continues at coordinate 8,326 of JAFGRB010000212.1, read as the reverse complement.
CTACACAAACGCGCAGAGTCTAGCACAAAAAAGAGCCCCGAGGGAGGCAAAGGATATACAGCTGTTGTCAAGAGAGCGGGTCTGTCCTATGTTGCGGTCTGAGCTGTCCCCCATCGAGGAGAGGGAAAAAGACCATGCGATCCCTGACGATCAGAGCCAGCCTGTGCTCGCTTTCACTCCTCGGCCTGCTGCTGGGCCACACCGACGCCCGGGCCGGGGAGGCCTGGAAGCCCGGACAGACCTACCACGGCTTCGAGCTGATCCGGGACCAGGTAATCCCGGAGATCGGGTCCCGGGCGCTGATCTTCGAGCACAAGAAGAGCGGGGCCAGGCTGATGAAGCTCGAGTGCAAGGACGACAACAAGGTCTTCTCCATCGCCTTCAAGACCCTGCCGAACGGCGACCACGGCATCCCGCACATCCTCGAGCACTCGGTGCTGAACGGCTCCGAGAAGTACCCGGTCAAGAGCCCCTTCGACATCCTGGCCAAGGGCTCGCTCAACACCTTCCTCAACGCCTTCACCTCGTCCGACTGGACCATGTACCCGGTGGCGAGCCGCAACAAGAAGGACTTCCGCAACTTGATGGACGTCTACCTGGACGCGGTCTTCCACCCCCGGATCTACGTCGAGCCCAAGATCTTCCTCCAGGAGGGCTGGCGCTACCACCTGGAGTCGAAGGACGCCGAGCTCGGCTACAACGGGGTCGTCTACAACGAGATGAAGGGCGCCTTCTCCTCGCCCGAGCGGGTGCTCGACTACGTGGTGTGCAAGAACCTCTTCCCGGACACCATCTACGGCTACTCCTCCGGCGGTCACCCGGATGCGATCCCCGAGCTGAGCTACGAGACCTTCCTCGCCTTCCACCGCAAGTACTACCACCCCGAGAACAGCTACATTTCCCTCTACGGCGACGGGGACACCCTGGCGGAGCTCGCCTTCATCGATGAGCACTACCTGTCGAGCTACGAGCGGACCGGGGCCCGGCCGCGCATCGGGCTGCAGAAGCCGTTCGAGGCGCTCCGCGAGGTCAGGGCCGAGTACCCGGTGGCCAAGTCCGAGAGCACCGATGACAAGACCTTCCTGTCGCTCGACTTCGCAGCCGGCGGCGGCGCCCAGGCGGAGCTGACCATGGCCCTGGAGATCCTGGCCGAGGTGCTGGTCGCGCTGCCGGCCGCGCCGGTGCGCAGGGCCCTGCTCGAGGCGGGGATCGGCAAGGACGTGTACGCGACCTACGACAACACCAAGCAAGGCGTGTTCTCGATCGTGGTCAAGAACGCCGAGCCCCGAGACAAGGATCGCTTCAAGCAGGTGGTCTTCGACACCTTGCGCCGGGTGGTCGAGCAGGGTCTCGACAAGCGCGACATCGAGGGCGTGCTCAACCGGACCGAGTTCAGCTTGCGGGAAGCGGACTACGGCAGCTTTCCCAAGGGACTGGTCTACGGATACATCGCACAGCGCAGCTGGATGTTCGCAGACGATCCCATCCGCAGCCTGGCCTACGAGAAGCTGCTCGCTGCGACCCGACAGGCGCTGACGAGCCGCTACCTGGAGGAGCTGATCGCGAAGCACCTGCTCGCAAACCCGCATGCGCTCCTGACCGTGGTCGAGCCCCGGCCCGGCCTGGAGGACGAGCACGCCCGCAAGCTCGAGGCGAAGCTGGCCGAGGTCAAGGCGTCGCTCTCGGACCGCGAGCTCGAGGCCCTGGTCGAGCAGACCCGGGCCCTCAAGGCCTATCAGGCCCGGCCGGACAAGCCCGAGGACATCGCCAAGATCCCCATGCTGACCCTGGCCGACCTGGATAGCCGGGACGAGAAGCTCGAGGTGCGCGAGCGCTCGGTGGGCGGCACCCGGGTGCTGTTCTTCGAGCACCCCACCAACGGCATCATCTACTTGCAGCTGCTCTTCGACGCCCGGACCGTGCCACAGGAGCTGATCCCGCACGCCAAGCTGCTGGCCTCGCTGCTGGGCAAGCTGGACACCGCCGAGCGCGGCTACGGGGAGCTCGACACCGAGCTCAACATCCACACCGGCGGCGTGGACTTCGACCTGCAGACCTTCCTGGACGTGGTCGACGGCAAGGCGTACGACCCCAGGCTGGTGGCCAGCGCCAAGGTGCTGACGCCCAAGCTCGACAAGCTCGTGGCGCTGCTGGCCGAGATCCTCACCCGGACCCGCTTCGACCGCGTCCAGCGGCTCCGTGAGGTCATCGGGGAGCGCAACTCCGAGCTGCAGTCCATGGCCCGCAGCTCCGGCCATAGCCTGGCCATCTCGCGGCTGGGCTCCTACCTGTCCGAGATGGGGCGCTACGACGAGCTGGCGGGCGGCCTGACCCAGATCCAGTTCGTCTCCCGGCTCGCCGGGCGCTTCGACCGGGACGCGAGCGACTTGATCGCCGACCTGGACATGGTGGCCAAGCTGCTGTTTCGCAGACAGGGGCTCATCATCGGGCTGTGCTGCTCGGCCGAGGATTACGCGGCCTTCGAGAAGCAGATCCCGGCCCTGCTGGCCCGCATGGGCGAGGAGAAGCGGGCGCCGCAGGCATACCGCTTCGCAGCCCAAGGCAAGAACGAGGGCCTGCTGTCCGCCTCCAAGGTCCAGTACGTGGCCCGAGGCGCCAACTTCCGGGATCTGGGCTACGCGTTCAGCGGCAAGCTGAACGTGCTCCGCCAGATCCTCAGCCAGGACTACCTCTACCAGAAGATCCGCGTCCAGGGGGGCGCCTACGGGGCCTGGTCGTCGTTCGGCCGAAGCGGCTTTGCCCTCCTGTCCTCCTACCGCGATCCGCACCTCGAGAAGACCCTCCAGGCCTACGACGGGGCGGTCGACTACCTGAAGGCCTTCGACGCCTCCGAGACGGAGATGACCCGCTTCATCATCGGCACCATCGCCCAGCGCGACCGGCCCAAGACCCCCGCCCAGAAGGCCCGGCTGGCCACCTTCTTCCACCTGAGCAAGATAAGCCACGCCGACCGCCAGAAGGCCCGCGAGGAGATCCTGGCCACCCGCCGGGACGACATCCGCGCCTTCGCCAAGCTGATCGAGGACGTGCTCGCCAAGAGCGTCATCTGCGTCTACGGCAACGAGGAGAAGCTCAAGGCGGACGAAAAGCGCTTCGAGAGCCTGGTCAAGGTCATCGAGTGAGCTTATAAGGCGCCATTTCTGCAATCGGGTCAAAAGCCCCAACGGGGCGAGATATGATAGCCCAGGGCGGAGCCCTGGGAATATGGAGCATGACCAGATCGGAGCCCCAACGGGGCGCAATAGACATGCGGTCGGCATTTCTATTTCGCCCCCTTGGAGCTCTGAAGCACTTATCGCGGCCTCTAACCCAGGGCGGAGACGGGGCCTGGTGCTCCTCAGCGCACCTTCTGAGGCTGGCACCAGTCGCGCTGAACGGGTATTGCATTCCGGAGATGCTCGAGCGAGAGGTCTAGCTCGAGATCGTCACCGGGATCGAGAAGCACTCGTGCCGTGGCCCGACGGCCCCTGCAGTCGAAGGCGGTCATGCTCAACCTGCCGGGTGGCACCCGGGCGAAGTGGAAGCGCCCGTCTGGCCCGGTGAGCACGGATTCCAGAAACGCGCCGCCGGCTACAGTCACCTGGACGCCCGGTACCGGGGTGCGGTAGGCCGTGATCCTGCCTCGCAGGGATCCGTGCTTCGGTCGCGCGGTGAGTTCCAGACGAACGCGCTTCTGCTCGCCCGGGCCCGGAGCGGAGAAGTCCTGGCTCATCGAGGGTCCGTATCCGGGCATCTCCGCCTGCAGGGCCACCTCGCCCCACAGGCTCTCGGTGAGCGTGAAGCGGCCGTGGCTGTCGGTCTTGACCTCGAAATCGTGAAAGCTCTGGTCCCTGTCGTTGAAGATGAGCCGGAAATTGCTCCTGGTCCACCCGCGGATCGTCGCTCCTGGTACGGGCGCTCCCGCCGGAGACACCACCTCGCCGAGCACTGCGCAGACAGGGCGTAGCTGGACAGCGCCGAGGTTCGAGTATGCGAGTGAGTCGTCGAGAAACCGGCCGCGGGCGGTGAAATCCGAGCCGAGCCTCCCCGGCAGTGCCAGCCGGACCGAGCGCTCCCCGGCCTGGACCTGTACGGCTTCGCTGCGGAGTCCGCCGCTCCGGGCGAGAAGATCGTAGCTGCCGGGCCTCAGGCCGCCGAGCCTGAAGCGCCCCTCGGCATCGGTACGCACAGACGATCTGGCCGCTCTCGACTGCACGCCGGCCTCGACCGGCCGGCCAGCATCGTCCAGGACCACTCCCTCGATTACGAGCGCCGGATCCGCCTCGAGCACCAGGCCGCGCTCCCCGGCAGACGCGCGGATCCTGCCGGCTGACACGTAGTCCTGGTCGTCGACCTCGAGCCAGTACGGAATGTCCTCTCCGGGCTCTATCCGGAAACGGCCCAGAGCATCGGTCCACGCTCCTGTGCCACAGCGATCAAGGGACCGGCCGGCTGCCGAGCTGAGGACCAGGAGCCCGGCTAGGCGCTGGCCGCCTCGGTCCACGACCAGGCCCTGGATCGCGCCTTCGCGCGCCACCAGCGTGACCTCAGGACCCGGGACGCAGACGGGCACGGGAGCCGCGACCAGGTCGGACCGCACCAGGCGGGCCGCGTATCGACCGGGCGGTACGCCCTCGAAGCCGGCGACCCCGTCCTCGACCATGCTGGAGTATGCGATCGGGATCTGGGCTGGATCGCTCTCCAGAGAGTAACGATCGCCGAGGCTCATCAGCGGCTCCTCGGGATCCAGCCGGACAGCGATGTCCGGATCGCGCAGCTCACCTCCCCCTTGCAGCCGGACTCGGACCCTGACCAAGTGCCCGGGCCGCATCACCAGGGTCCGGCCGTGGGTGGTGCCGGGAGCTACGCGGATGTAGAGGTCCGTGCTCGCAGAGCCTGGCAAGCGGATGCAAGCATGTCTCAGACCGGCCGGAACTGCCGCGAAGCGGGCGACGCCATCGCCGTCAGTGGTGAGTGTCCGCGGTTCGATGTCGTCCAGGAACTCCACCCGGACCGGGATGCCGGTGAGCGCCCGGCCTGTCGAGTCGATGATGCGCATCTCGATCGCGCCGGTCCCCTGGAGCGGTATCTGCGCATCCTCCACCGGGCCGCTCGAGAGGTCGACGATCACCTCGCTGGAGCGGTTCGCCCCGAGACGAGCGCGGATCCTCACCGTGTCCGGCGGCAGGCCATCGATCGCGAATCTCCCGGAGCTGTCCGTCGCGGTCCGCACGCGATCCGTGCATGCAAACACCTCTGCACTGGCCACCGGTTGCCCGTCCAGGCTGACTAGCCCGGCAAGGCGGACCGGCCGCTTCAGCACCAGCCGGGCAGGGGAGCCGGGCTGCGCCGGGACGTGCTCGGGAAGGTAGCCCTCGGCGCGCGCGCTCAGCACGGCGCGCACCGGGTGGGCCGCTCCGAGCTCCAGGCAGAAGTGTCCGCGGCGATCGGTCCTGCCGCTGGCAAAGCCTCCCTGAACGCTGCGGCCCTCCACCTCCGCGCCGGCCAGGGGCCGTCCGCCGAGGTCCACGACCCGGCCGCAGAACACCTTGCCGGGGACCGCGATCAGGACGATCTCGCCGAGCGCTGTCTTTTGCCTGAGCGTCAACGGCCTGCCCACCGGCAGGAGACCCGGGGCCCTGGCCACCAGGTGGTAAGTCCCCGCAGGCAAGCCGGCGAACGCGAACGCGCCGTCTTGATCGCTCGCGGTGGTGCGCTCGATCTGGGTCTCCGGCTCGGGGGTCGTTGCACTCGACCACTGGCGGTACCTGCAGGCCTTCCCCGTAATCTGCCTGCGCTGCCCGGACATATCGCTCCAGCTGGGTCGGCTCCAGCTCTCTTCCCAGGGAATGGACTCGAGGCTGACCTCTGCGACCAGCGGCCCGCCGGCAGCGTCCAGCACTGTGCCCGAGATGGACTTCGAAGCCGGTGCAGGCGAGCTCGCCACCGCGGCAGGTGAGATCCAGTCCATCTCTGCAAACGGCGCCTGGCACGCCGTCACGCTGTGGCAGACCAAGAGGAGCTCGATAGCTCCAAGAACGGCGCTGCCTGGCCGTATGTTCTCGAGGGGCGCTTCCATCGATCGCGCCAGTCGTTCTTCGACATCCGAGCTCTGTATGAATGTTACGTCAGGCGGCGCTGGCAGTGAAGACACTTGTTCCGGATTCACACCTGGCCGGCCGGCTTGCGGCGCCCGGGCGTTCACTTGTCGACAGGGACCTCGCCAGGCCGTGATTGACGCGTGTCGAGCGGCGGGGTCTGGTCGCGGGCGCCGGCTGCCAGCAAGGCCTCGGCGAGCTCGCGGTCTCCGGCCTGACGGGCGTGCTGCAGGGCGGTGCGGCCGTAGCGGTCCTGCGCGTCGATGTTCACGCCCCGCTCCACCAGCAGGTCGATCACGGCCCGGTCGCGGGCGTAGTGCATCAGGCTGTGGCCGCGCGCATCGCGGGCGTCGGGATCGCCGTCGCGGAGCAGCTTGCCCAGCCGCTCCGCGTCGCCCTCGAGCGCGGCAGCCTGCAGGGCGCCGATGCCCTGGACGCCGATCAGCACGTCGGCGTCCGCGCCCAGGGCCGCGAGCGCCTTGATCTCGCCGAGCTGCAGCAGCTCGCCCGCGCGCGCGATCTCGGCGTCGAGCTCGCGCTGGCGCTTCTGCTGCTCGAGGCCGGCGATACGCTCGCCGTGCGCCTGGCGGTAGTGCAGCTCGAGGTCCTGCAGGATCGCGACGACCGCCTCGAGGTTGCCCTCGGCCCGGCGCCGGACCCAGAACGACGTCGCCCAGCAGTCGCTGACCGGCCGCGGGACCGCGGGGCCCTTTCCCTCAGGCGCCCGCAAGGCCGGATCGATGGCCTCGCACCAGGGCCAGCCGTAGGAGCCGCGGAGCTGCGGCCTCTCGTGCATCTCGACCAGCCGCCGGTAGGAGGCATCCAGAAGGGCGTCGTGATCCGGCAGGGCCGCGATCCGCGCCCAGGTCGCGAGCAGGGCGTCCAGGCTCTTCTTCAGCTCGGCCTGCACGTAAGTCTCGGGCGTAACGAGCTCGAAGATCCGCTCGCGGTGGGCCCGGTAGAGCCGCTGGAGCTGCTCGGGCGATCGGACGAGCTGGCGAGCTGCCAGGGCCAGGTCGCGTGCGGGCGCCTCGCAGCGCACCGTGGAGTAGTAGCCGTCGTGGCGGCGGATCTGCGGCAGGTCCTCCGGCAGGCAGAGCACGAAGTGGGCGAAGTAGGCGATCTTCGGCAGCGAGGCCGCGCAGTCGAACAACTGCGGATCGGCATCCAGCAAGGCCCGTATGAACGCCCGCAGGTGGACGCCGAGATCCGTGCTCCGGACCCGCAGCCGGCTCCCCTGCGCGGCCTCGATCTTCGCGCCGGGCTCGATCCGCGCGATGCTGCTCCGCAGCGCGTCCGCGAGCCCCGGAGGCGAGGTCGTGAGCTCGAGCGTGACGGTCTGCGCCCAGCGCGCCTCCACGAAGGAGAGCACGTCCGCGTTGGCGCCCTGGCGGGCGAGATCCAGGGCGCTGCGCCGGTCGTCGGTCAGGGCGAAGACGTCGAGCCCCTTGTCCTCGACCAGGTAGCGCAGCATCGCCAGGTCGCCCCGGGCGCAGGCCTCGTGGACGCAGGTCACGCCCTGGCCGTCGCGCGCGGCCGGATCGGCGCCCGCCTCGACCAGCCGCTTCAGCATCTCGAGCTGCCCGGCCCGTGCGGCGTGGTGGACGAGCCCACGGCCGTGGCCGTCCTTCCAGCCGGGATCCGCGCCGCGGGCGAGCAGGCTGCGGACGATCTCCATCCGGCCCGCCCGCAGAGCAGCGTAGAGCAGCGGCAGGCCCTGGGCGTCCCGATCGTCTGCCGGCGCGCCCGCTTTGAGCAGGGCCTCGACCATACGCGCACTCCCGCGCTCGGAGGCCCGCGCGAGCGCGCTCAGACCCAGCCGATCGCGCGAGCCCGCCCGCGCTCCGCGCTCGAGCAGCAACTCGACCACCTCGACCCGCCCCGCGCGCACCGCAGCGTGCAGCAGCGACAGCCCGTCCGCGTCGAGGCTGTTCGGATCGGCGCCCGCGTCGAGCCGGGCGCGAAGCGCAGCCAGCGCGCCGCGGTCCACGAGCGAGTGCAGGTCCTCCTGGCAGGCCGCGAGGAGGCAGACGGCCGAGATGCAGAGCAAGGACTTGCGCACGAGCCGTAGGCTAACACCCGCGCCGAGAGGGCCGCAAGCGCATCGCCACGAAGAGGTTTACGGGCAGGTCGACGGGAGCTACTAGACCTAAAACAAGCGCGGCTTTCCAAGCCGCGTTTGTTTTCAGGGCTAGCCGCCCGAAGGGCGGTCGTTTTGGGGTGAAGCT
>JAFGRB010000211.1 GCA_016935365.1 Deltaproteobacteria bacterium | reverse complement strand
TTGGTCCCACCCACTGTCTTCACCACGGATCGGTCGAACCTCTTTGGGTCACACGGCCAAAGGCCGTGGTATTCGCTCGCAATAACATCAAACAGGCCTCGTGGCTCAGCCGACGTCTCGGAGGATCCGGGCGACGAGGCCCGGGTAGTCGATGCTCGCCCGCTCGGCCGCGGCCGCGAAGCCGGCATCCGGAGAGAGGCAGGGGTTGGCGTTGATCTCGAGAATCCACGGCTGCGCGTCGCGATCGACGCGGAAGTCCACCCGGGCGTACCCTCGCAGACCGAAGGCGTTCCAGCTCGCGGCGCTCAGCTCGCGCAGCCGCTCCAGGAGCGCCCGATCCTCCTTGTCGAACTCGAAGCTCCGGCGCGTGCGCTCGTACTCGAACGACCCCGTCGTCCACTTGGCCCGGTAGCCGACCACCCGCGGTTTGTCGTCCCGATAGCCGTCGAAGCACATCTCGGCCGGGGGCAAGACCTGGGGGCCCGCGTCTCCAGCCAGCACGGAGATGTTGAACTCCCGGCCTTCGATGTAGCGCTCGGCGAAGAACGGGCCTGTTGTCGCCCCTGCGCGCAGCTTCTCGATCATCTGCAAGGGATCGTCGAGCGCGACGACCGACTCCTCGTCCAGGCCCGCTGATCCGTGCTCCCAGGCGGACTTCAGGATGACCCGGCCCGGAGCGGAGCACGGCGACGGCGAGCCGCATTGCGGATCGAGCCACTCGGGCGTGGGCAGGCCCGCGGACAAGAGCAGGCGCTTGGCGGTCGGCTTGTGCGTGGTCAGGAGCATCGCCAGCAGCCCGGCTCCCGTGTGGGGCAGGGCCATGGACTCCAGCAGGGCGGGCGCCAGGTGCAGGAGGCGGTCCTGCCCGTCCACCGACTCGACCAGGTTGAAGACCCTGTCGAGAGCCGCCTCCAGCAGGCGCTCCCGGACGGAGGCGAGATTCAGCTCGAAGGGGATCGGGACGCTGTCATGGCCGAGCTCGCACAGGGCCTCGGAGACGGCATCGCGCTGGACCAGGCCGTCCAGATCCTCGGGCGGCGCATCGGGCTCCGCGGGCGTGTAGAGAATGCCCACCCGCATGGTCAGGCCCCTCGGCCTGCAAGCCGCGCGGGAGCCGGCTTGCCGATCCGCCCGAGCACCGAGCGCATGATCCGGTCGATCAGATCGAGGTAGGGGATGCCGAGCTGGGTCGCCAGGATGGGCAGGTCGGAATGCGCCGGGTGGATGCCCGCCAGCGGGTTCACCTCCAGGATCTGCAGGCGGCCCCGCGCGTCCGCGCGCAGATCCACCCGACCCGCGTCCCGGCACTCCAGCTCCCGCCAGGCAGCCAGGGCGAGCTGCTCGGCTTCCCGCGCCAGGGCGGGATCGCGAAGCAGGATGTAATCGACCAGCTCCTCGCAGCGCTCCTTGTTGACGTAGGAGTAGACGCTGGACTCGGCCTCTTCGCGCAGGACCACCTCCAGCGTCCCCAGCGCCCCGGCGGCGGGGCCGGTGCCCACGATGCCCACGGTGAACTCCCGTCCCGGCAAGAACGACTCCACCAGCACGGGCTGCACGTACTTCTCGAGCAAGCGCCGGCAGGCCGTTTGCAGATCCGCCGGGCTCTCTATCCGCGAAGACCCATCGATGCCTTTTCCGGTGCCCTCGGCCAGCGGCTTGGCGAACAGCGGGTAGGGAATCGCCACGGAGTCGACCTGCGACATGGCCGAGACAAGCGCGAAGTCCGGTGTGGGCAGACCCGCATCGCGCAGGATCCGCTTGGCGTGGGCCTTGTGCAGGGTCACCGAGAGCGCGACCGGATCCGAGAACACGTAGGGGATCGAAAAGGCGTCCAGCAAGGCCGGCACCTGCGCCTCACGGCCGATCCCGAACATGCCCTCGGCGATGTTGAAGACCAGGTCCCAGCGCTCGCCAGCAGCGAGCCGCGATACCAGGGCGCGGACGTGGCCGATGCGGCAGGTCTCGTAGCCGAGCGCGCGCAGCGCGTCGTCGATGGAATCGATGGTGTCGGCCCGGTCGAACTCGGCGGTCTGCTCCTCATCGAAGCCTTCCGCCAGGTAGTCATCCCTCAGATCGTAGGTCATGCCCACCCGCATGGCTCCTCCCGTCTGTACGCCGCCGATCGGAATCGAGGACCTTGACATAGATGATCTTGTCGTCGGCCGGCGCGTAGAAATCCGAAAGCACCGCCGCCCGGTGATAGCCACAGTGCTCGTAGAAGCGCCGCGTCGCCTCATACTGAGCCCGCCCGGACGTGTCGGCGTACAGCCGGGTGCCGCCGCGCTGCGCCACCCGCTGCTCGACCCGCTCGCTCAGCTCTCGACCCAGCCCCAGGCCCTGGAGCTGCGGTCTCACCGCTATCCAGTAGAGGTCGTAGCTCGATGCGGTGCAGGGAATGGGCCCGTAGCAGGCATATGCATCCAGGCGATCCTCGCCGGACGAGGCAAAGCAGAAGAAGTAACCCGCCGCATCGCCCCGGGCGAGGGCCTCGAGGACCAGCTCCTCGGCGATGTCCACCTCGGCAGCCGAGAAGAAGCCGGTGGACTCGACCAGACGCCGGACCCGAGCCGGATCCTCGGCCGACACGTCCTCGCGCAGCGCGGGCCGGTAAGAGAGGGCAGCCACGGCGTGCGGCCTAAGCCCGACGGCCGGATGAGGCAGAGGCCATCGCGAAGCCCTTGCGCTTGTGATTGCGTCGGCTGCCCGCAACCACCCGGGCCTTGCGGTGATGTCCGGGCTCCGGCCCGGGGACCAGCTTGGTGATCCGCCCGCAGGCGAGGTCGCTCACGCCCAGGGACGCGTTGTCGATCGGGATCGGCTCGACGGCAAACGGCTCGGGGTAGGAGGTGAGAAAGCCCTGGTAGTTGCGCAGCACCGTGTGCGTGGGGCTCTGCGAGACGACATAGTTCGGCAAGACGGGCACCTTGCCCGAGCCGTGCAGCGTATCCACGATGAACAGGGGAATGGCCAGGCCGCTGATCCGCCCCCGCAGGTACTCCATGATCTGCACGCCCCGCGTCAAGGGTGTGCGGAAGTGCTCCACCCCGCGGACCAGGTCGCACTGGAACAAGTAGTAGGGTCGAACCCGATTGCGTACCAGCTTGCGGCACAGCTCTTCCATGACCCGCAGATCGTCGTTGACGCCCCGGAGCAGCACCGACTGGTTTCCCAGCGGGATACCCGCGTCTGCGAGCTTGGCACAGGCGGCAGAGGCCTCGGCACTCATCTCGACCGGGTGGTTGAAGTGGACATTGATCCACTGGGGATGGTAGCGCTTGAGCATGTCGACCAACTCGTCCGTGACCCGCATCGGCATGGTGACCGGCACGCGGGTGCCGATCCGGATGATGTCCACACTCGGGACCGCGCGCACGCAGGCGAGCACCCGCTCCAGCGCGCGGGTCGACATGGTAAAGGCATCGCCACCCGACACGATCACGTCATGGATCTCCGGGTGTGCGCGCAGGTATGCCGAGATCTTTCGCATGCTCGAAGGTGAAAGCACCGAATCGCGCTGGCCGGCCACCCGTTTCCTGGTGCAGTGCCGGCAGTACATCGCGCAGGTGGAGGTCGTGACGATCAGCGCCCGGTCTCGATAGCGGTGAACCAGACCGGGTATGGGCATGTCGCGATCTTCCTCCAGGGGATCTCTTCTCAGGTAGACCGGATCGCAGAGCTCGTCCAGCTGGGGCACCGACATGCGGAATATCGGATCTCGCGGATCGAGCTTCTGGATCAGCGAGGCGTAGTACGGCGTGATCGCCATCGGAAAGCGCTCGGCAGCCCGCCGCGCGCCTTCGACATCCGCTTCCGAGGCCTGGCCGGAGAGCAGGGATGAGACATCGCGAATGCGGTTTTTCATCTGCCAGCGCCAGTCGTTCCAGAGCCGGGCCGGGACCGGGAATGGAGATGACCGAATGCTATCGACACATGCCGGCAGATTGGGCGTCCGGGAGCCTGGGCTCCCGCCGCGCAGCGGTGGGGGGTGGTCTTCCTCGCTCTCGGAGCAAGCAAGCGGGACTTTCATGTCGCGCCCTCCTGGTGGCCCGGGCTGCGAACCCGGCCATCTTGGAAGCCTGCCAGAAGGAACTGCTGGCAGGCGGAGACGAAACCTCTTCGCAGGGCCTTCAGGCTCGCCTTCGCTTCTTCTTGGCTCATGTCGCTCAGCATCAGCGAGAAGGCGCCCCAGACGAGGCCGATCACCAACAAGGTCATCTGGCGGATCTTCGCGGCGTCGAGAAGCTGGGGCAGGTAGGGCCGCAGATGATCGCCGATGGCATCGACATAGGCATCGAATGCCTGCTGCAGCGCTGCAGACTCCTCGCGCTGCTTCTTTCCGAGTATGCTGCCCTGCAGCGTGAGCATGAACTTCGATGGACTTGCGACGAAGTGCCGAGAATGCGCGTCGAACAGCACCCCCAGGACGTCCTGGATCGTGTGCGGCGGGTTCTTGGCCGCGTGCATCAAGTTGAGCAAGCGATCGATCGAGTCCTCCTGCAGCGCCTGCCAGACCTCGGTCTTGTTGTCGAAGTAGCGGTAGAAGGTCCCCTTGCCCAGATCGGCCTGCTCGGTGATGTCTTCGACCGTGGTGACCTCGTAACCCTTCTCGTAGAACAGGTGCAAGGCGGCGCTCAGCAGCCTGCGCTTGTTTCGCTGCACGCGTCGCTGTACACGGGTCTGTGCTCCAGTGCTCTCGTTCTCGCCATTGCCTACAGGCGTCAGGACTGACCCTGTCGTCTCGTCAGAACCGTTAGTCATTAATGACTACTTAGTCACAATTGGGCAGGGGTGTCAACAGGAAAAGTAAAGGCCGTGACATGTATCGTCACGTATGGCTACTATCACTGCCCCATGATGGACTTGACCGCCCGGCGCATCAGCTCCATGGTCGCAGGATCCACCTGCTCGTACTTGATATTGTGAAATCCCTGCTGGCTGGCCTGGATCTGCTGCAAGAAGCCCATCAGATCGCCCACGGTCGCCTGCGGCAGCAGCTTGGGGATATCCTCGTCAGCATGGGCCTCGTAGAGCCAGCGCTGGCTCAAGGCCCGGACCTTCTTCGCCTTGCTGCCCCGGGCCATGGCCGCCAGAAAGTCCTCGGGCCCGGCTTGCCGGAAAGCGTGCTCGTGGGCATAGGCCGCGAGTCTGGACCGGAAGGCCTTGTGACCCATGAGCATGCGCAGTGCGTGAAGGTAGAGTGCACCCTTGCCGTAGACCAGCGCGGTGTACTCGAGCTGGTTCGTGAACTGGCTGGTCGAGCGGGCAACCTGTCCGTCGCGCCCCCCCAGGGCCAGGTGGTACTGATAGGGCAGCAGCAGCTGGAAGTGGATCTGGGTAGCGGCGGACTGCTGGCCATAGCGATCCTCGAAGTAGAGCACGGTCGTGTAGTTGGCCAGCGACTCGTCGAGGAAGGGATGGCGGCTGGAGTCGGAGCCGACCAGGGCGTGCCACCACTGGTGGGAGACCTCGTGGGCCACCACGAACTCCAGGGCCTGGGCCTGGTTCATCATCTCCATCATCAGATCCAGCATGGCATTGCCGGTCGGACCGCCGGCGAGCACGGTGGCCACCGTGACCATGCCCGGGTACTCCATGCCGCCAGCGCCGCCCACCAGTGGCGCCTCGACCACATCGAGCTCGGTGTAGGCATAGGGGCCAAAGGCCCTCTGATAGGTCGCCAGGCTGTGGGTCGCGTATCCGAGCACATCCTTGGCCTTGTCCGCGTGCTCCTCCAGGTGGAAGTAGCGCACGTTCACATCACCGACTTTCTTCTCCACCTTGACGTAGCGGGTGGAGCACTGGATGGCGAAGTTGCGCAGCGCCGCCCCGAGCAGGTAGACCTCCTTGACGGCGTCGGCGCCGCTGCCGAGCGGTTTCTCGCCCACCTGGATCCCCGACGAGACCACGACCGTGGGGTTGGCCACGCTCAGCTTGACCATGTAGTTGGCGACGTCGAAGTGGGCCACGTCTCCCATGGCGCCTGGCTGGCCGCTGTCCCAATCGCCGTCCGGACCGCGGGCCGGCAAGATGGGGTAGAAGAAGCCCAGGTTCACCATGCCGGCCATGCGCCCGAAGATGCCGTAGCCGAGCGGCGCCGAGTCCGACTTGAACTGCTTGAGCATCTCGCTGGGCGCCATGGCCATCGCTGGATTGACCGCGCTGGCGGGCAGCTTCGGGATGACCAGCTCGTAGTCCATCCCCACCCGCACCCGCTGGCCACGGTTCAGCGGGCGCGCCAGGGGCACGCGGTGCAGGGTGGGATCGACCGGCTGGATCTCTGCGGGCAGGCCGTTGACCGTCACGGACTTGAACGCGAGCCGCGGCTCGCCGTCTCGGCTGGCGATGTTGGGCGCATTGGGATGGGTGCGGAGCAGGATGTCGCCCAGGGCCTGCGCTCGCGTGTTGGTGTAGGTGATCTCCTGGTGAGCGGTGAGCCTGCCTCGCACGGCGTCCAGCGAGAGCTCCATCTGATAGAGCGGCAGATCATTCAGCGAAGCGATGCCCATCCGTTGCTGCATCTTGCTGCGATAGTGCTTTCCCAGCGCCCGCATGAAGGGCCTGGCATCGTAAGGCTTCGGTGCGCCCAGGCGGTCCGGCAACGGTGATGTCTGGGCCTGTGTCGGCCGTACCGGCAGAAGGGCCCAGATCAGCAGGCTCGTCGTTAAAATTCGTATCATGGCTTCTCCCGGACATCGTCATTTCAAAACGATCAGTCGATCTCCAGCTCGTCCACGCTCGCATCGAGCGCCTCGCGCTCCGCTTCGATCTGGGCCTCGAGGGCCTGGCACTCCGAGCGCAGCGCTTCGAGCCGCTCCTCCTCCGCCGCCAGCTTGGCGACGTAGCGCTGGCGAAGCTTGCCCTCCTCGCTCGTCGAGCCCAGGGCCATGAGGTTCTCCCGGATGCGCTGCTGACCGTCCTCGATCTTCTCCGCCTCCCGGGTCTTCTTCTCCAGCTTCTCCTGCAGCTCGACGATCCGCGCAGCCCGCTCCGCAACCGCCTCCAGGGCGGCCTTCTGTTCCTCCCCGATGAGCGCACTCTCGACCATGCGCTCGATGTCGACCAGGGCGATGGAGGGGATGTGTATCGACTCGCGCTCCTTGTGGACCTCGCGAACCTCGAAGTGGGTGGTCTCGCCGGGCGGGAGGGTGAGCTTGAATCGCCAGAAGTGCTCCGTGACCTCGATCGGCTCGGGCGTGTCCTCGCGCAAGGGGTAGGTGAAGCGGTGATCCAGATACGCGCTCAGACTCCGGTCCAGCCGGGAGTGGAGCCGGTACTCGGAGATGGAAAGCTCGCGGTAGTGCTTGTAGATGGTCTGGCCCCGCTTGCTCACCCGGGTGAAGTCCTCGCGCTGTGCGCGGCTCTTGCGCTCGACGGTCACACCCAGCTCCACCGAGTACGGCGTGATGCGCTCCTCTTCCTTGCGCAGGGTGTCCAGCATGGCCTCGCCCACGTAAGTCTCGGCCTCGAAGACCGTCACCGGGCCGCCCTCCAGGACCAGGCCGGTGTCGTTGTGGATGCGGAAGGCGGTCATGGGATTCTTGTCGCGGATCTCCGGGTTGTAGAGCACGACCCGCTCGCAGTCCACCGCGGACTGCAGGATGGGAACCAGGGCCGAGCGGCCTCGCGCCACGTCCACGGCCTGGCCGATCTCGTAGGCGAACAGGTCTCCGACTTCCTGGGTGTGGGTGTGCACCTGGACCGACTCGCGCGCAGCCCGGGCCATGGGAGCGGGCGGCGGTGGCGGGGCCATGCGCTTGGCGCGAGCAGGCGACATGGCCTTCGGCGCGGCGGGCGCCATGTCCATCATGCCCGCTGCTGCTGGACCGGCAGCTCCCATCACAGCACCCGGGATGCCGGCCTCGATCACCGGCGGGGCCACGGCCGCCTCCTGCTCCACCCTGATCACCGGTCGCTGGCGGTAGCGGGGTTTGTAGAGGTCATGGATGAAGGAGATCGGCAAGCCGGCCACCAGGCTCAAGGAAACGCCCTGCCAGTCATCCTCGGTGGTGTTGTCCACCAGGGCCCATCCCTGCAGCAGGGGCTTGTCCTCATCCCCTGCCCCGGGAAGCACGATCCGGTAGGACGTTTTCCAGACAGGCGCTTCGATCACGTATGAGAGCGATACCCGACGCGCTCCCTCGCCCAGGGCCTGGATGGAGAGCCGCTTGCGATCCTTGCGCAGGGACGAGAACCGGATGTCGAGCAGGGTCCGCAGGTCACGCTGTACACTCTCGTCCAGCAAATGCAGCTCCTCGACCTCCAGCAAGGGGATTCGCAGCAGGCAGCCCT
Source organism: Deltaproteobacteria bacterium (assembly GCA_016935365.1). GTDB lineage: Bacteria > Myxococcota > B64-G9 > B64-G9 > B64-G9 > JAFGRB01. Next base: position 64,865 of record JAFGRB010000211.1, on the reverse strand, counting down.
CATCGTCCAGCACGGCCAGGTGCGGCTCGGTGTGCACACCCTCCTTGCCGCCGCGCTGGACGTCCTCGATGCCCACCACCACGCCGACGAGCTGCTGGCTCCCGCGGGGTACAGCCACCCGGGCGCCCTTGAGCCGGTCCATGAAATCCGAGATGGCGCCCTTGGGCGGGATGTCCATGTTCAGCTCGGCCAGCCGGCGCTCGATCGGCTCCTCGCTGTCGTAGCTCAAAGCCGCGAAGCTGCCACCGTCGAAGTCGAGCGCGGTCAGGCTCTTGAGCACATCGTTCATCTGCTCGGTCTTGAAGGCCAGCTCCACCACCTGCTCGCCCTGCACCTTGCCCGTCCGCTGGAAGTAACCCACCCCGTGTTTGAAGAGCACGACCCGTGAGATCGGAAGCATGTGCGATCCTCCAGTGCGTTCGCCTCGCCTTCACGCTAGCGCCTTGTGGCGCCTTCGGTCAACGTTGACTCTCGGGACCCGTTCCGTCTAGCCTCCTCCCATGGCTCCGATCTCGATTCCCGGCCGCCGAGAGGCCATCGAAGACCAGCGAGCGGCGGGCGGCGGCCTGGCGGCTGTCTTTCCGGTACACAACCCACGCGCATTGCTGCGCTCCTTCGGCCTGCTGCCGGTGGAAGTCTGGGGGCCGCCCTCCGCGCGCGGCGACCGGGCCGCGGCACACTTGCAGGCGTATACCTGCAGCCTCGTGCGCTGCGGGCTTTCCTTCGTGCTCGCAGGCGGCCTGGACCGGGCAGACTGCATCGTGGTGCCCCACGCCTGCGACAGCCTCCAGGGGCTCGGCAGCTTGCTGCTCGACTTCGTCAAGCCCTCACCGCCGGTGCTCCCCTACTATCTCCCCCGGGGAGAGCGCGACGTGGACCGCGCCTACCTGACCGCCGAGATCGAGTCGCTGGCCGAGAGGCTGGCGCGCATCGCAGGCCGCGAGCTCGACCGGGCCGAGCTCCACGCCCGCCTCGATCGCGAGGAGCAGGCCGATCGGGCCGCCGCGGCACTCATCGACGACAGGCGTCGCCTGGGGCTTTCCAACCGCCGCCTCTACGAGCTGCTCCGCTCGCGGGAGTACCTGCCCGCCGAGCGATTCTGCGCGCTGGCCGACTCCGCGCTGGAGGCTCGCGGCGAGATGGAAGCGGCCGGTGTGCCGGTGCTGCTCAGCGGCCTGGTGCCGGAGCCCGCGTCCGTGCTCGACGCGCTGGACGCGGCCGGGGCGTGCGTGGTGGCCGACGACATGGCCTGCGCCGGCAGGCGCATCTACCGCGCCTGCGCGTTCGACGACCCGCTCGAGCGCCAGGCCGCGCGCCTGCTCTCGGGCCCGCCGGACAGCACCCGCGACTGCTCGATGGGTGCTCGCGTCGCACACCTGTGCGAGCTGGCCGAGCGCAGCGGCGCCCGGGGGGTCATCTTCTTCGACGTGAAGTTCTGCGAGCCCGAGCTGTTCTACCTGCCGAGGCTCCAGGCCGGATTGCGCGAGGCCGGGCTGGCCTGCCTGGCGTGTGAAGTGGACCTGGCCGATGCCCTACCCGACCAGATCCTCACCCGGCTGGAGGCCTTTGTGGAGATGCTGTCATGAGCATCGAGGGCGCGCTGCGCTACTACCTGGGCACGGGGATCGGCAAGGGCGTGCTGCGCTTCGAGCGCCTGCGAAACGAGTGGCGGCTGCGCCATCGCGCGCCCAAGACGAGCTCGCCGTTCAGCCCGCCGCTTTCCACCTCGCCCTGGCTCAAGGAGCTCATCAGCCGGCACTACCTGACCGGCCGGTATGCAGACGCCCACCGCAAGGTGGCCTGGGTCACCTCGGGGGCCCCGGTGGAGTTCCTCAAGGCCCTCGGCTACTACTTGCTCTACCCCGAGAACCACGGAGCCGTGTGCGGCATCCGCAGGCGCGGTGAGGAGCTGTGCCAGGCGGCCGAGGAGGCCGGCTACTCGCGGGACATCTGCTCGTACGCCCGGACGGATCTCGGCAGCTTGCTCTCCGGCCGCACGCCGGTCGGCCGCCTGCCGAAGCCCGACCTGCTGCTGTGCTGCACCAACATCTGCCAGACCGTGCTCTTCTGGTATCGCGTCCTGGCCGCGCATTTCCGCGTGCCCCTGGTGATCATCGACACGCCTTTCATCTACTCGACCGCCCCCGCGCACGCGGTCGACTTCGTCCAGCGCCAGCTCGAGCTGGGCGTGGAGACGGCCGAGCGGGTCGCCGGCCGGAGCATCGACCCGGCCGAGCTCGAGAGAGTCACCCGGCGATCGCGCGAGGCGGTCGAGCTCTGGATGCGCGTGCTCGAGCGGGCCCGGCACGTGCCCGCGCCGATCACGGCTTTCGACGAGTTCATCCACATGGGACCCATCGTCGAGATGCGCGGCGATCGGGCCACCGTCGATTACTACCGCGCGCTTCTGGCCACGCTCGATCTGCGCATCGCCCGCGGCACCGGCGCACTGAAGCAGGAACGGATCCGGCTCATCTGGGACAACCTGCCGATCTGGTACCGCATGCGAGGGCTGAGCGAGCTGCTGGCCCGGCACGGCGCCACCCTGGTCGCCTCGACCTACACCAACGCCTGGGGCGAGCTGGCCGCGCTCATCGACCCTTCCGACCCCATGCGATCCGCGGCCCGGGTCTACCTGCACCCGATCCTCAACCGGGGCACCGGACACAAGCTCGATACCATCCAGCGCCTGGCGACCGACTACGCGGCCCACGGCGTCATCCTGCACTCGGATCGCTCCTGCAAGCCCTACTCGGTGGGCCAGATGGACCAGCGCGAGCGCCTGAGCGCACGCGGTATTCCGGCCCTGCTGCTGGAAGCCGACCACAACGACCCGCGCGCCTTTGCCGACGAGCAGGCCGAGAACCGCATCCAGGCCTTCCTGGAGATGATCCCCTCATGAACGCTGCCGGCATCGGCGTGGACGCCGGCTCCACGGTCGTCAAGGCCTGCGCCGTTACCGCGGCCGGCTCGCGCATCTGGCAGCACGTGGAGCTGACCGAGCCCCGGCTCGAGGAGCAGGCGCGGCGCATCGCAGCGCTGGCCCGCGAGCAGGCGGGTGCGGCGCCGCTGGTGGCCACTGGCTATGGCCGCAAGCTGGTCGCCGGCGCCGAGCGGGCGATCACCGAGATCACCTGCCACGCCCGGGGCGTGTTCGCCGAGCTCGGCTCGGGCGGCACCGTCGTGGACATCGGCGGCCAGGACTCCAAGGTCATCTCGGTCGGGGCGGACGGCAGCGTGCGCAACTTCGCCATGAACGACAAGTGCGCCGCCGGCACCGGTCGCTTCCTGGAGGTGACCGCGGCCCGGCTGCGCCTGGCCGTGGAGGAGATCGGCGCCATGGCGCTCGCCGCGGCAGAAGAGGTGCCCATCTCGTCGACCTGCGCGGTCTTCGCCGAGAGCGAGATCGTCTCGCTGATCGCCCGGGGGGCCGCGCTCGAGGCGATCGTCCGGGGCCTGCACCGCTCGCTGGTCGCCCGCCTGGCCTCGCTGGTCCGCAGCCTGGGCATCGTCGAGCCCGTCGCGCTCTCGGGCGGCGTGGCCCGCAACCCGGCCATCGCCGCCTTCCTGGCCGAGGCGCTCGGCTGCGAGGTGAAGCTGCCGGAGGCGCCGCAGCTCATGGGCGCCTACGGCGCGGCCCTGCTCGCGCTGGACTGAAAGGAGCGTCGCATGCGGCACGTTTTACGGCTCTGTCTCGTCGCATGGATTCTGATCGCCTCGACGGCCAGCGCAGACGAGCGTGCGGACCTCGTCGCCGAGACCCGCTCGGATCTCGCCGAGGCGAACGCAGAGATCGCTCGTCTGGAGAAGGCCTTGCGCGGCGCGCGCGGCCGGGAGAAGGCCGAGCTGGGCTGGAAGACGGCACGGGCTCTCCGCGCGCGAGCCCGGTTGCACTATGTCCTGGCGGCCGAAGGCGCCGATGGCGATCCCGCCGGCGCGCTTGCGAGCCCGGCGGTCAAGGCCGATCTGGATCGCTCGATCGAGCTGCTCACCGGGCTCGCCGCCGAGCACCCGAAGTGGGACAAGGCGCCAGAGGCGCTGCTCACGGCCGGCCTCGTCATGCGCGAGGCGGGCCGGTACGACGAGATGCTCTCGACGTTCTCCACTCTCAAACGTCGATACCCGAGGAGCGACTCGGTGGACAGAGCGCTGCTCGTCTGCGGCGACTACTACTTCGACCGCAGCGAGCTCGAGCGCGCAGGCCGTTTCTATCGCGAGGTCGTCGACAGACCGGGCGAGGCATTCGACGCCCCGGCCCGCTACAAGCTGGCCTGGATCGCCGTCAACCGAAGGGACTTCGAGAAGGCGCTCTCTCTCTTCGAGAAAGTGGCCCTGCAGCGCACGCCCACACCGCCGGTCGACACCTTCATGGGCGTCGGCCCGCGCGTCGACCTGCGCCAAGAGGCGATCAACGATCTGACGTACTGCTACACCGAGGTCCGCAAGCCCGAGGATGCCTTCGCCTTCTTCGACCGCTTCGCGCTCGAGCCGGCCGAGGCCGCGAGGGTCTATACCCGACTCGCAAACCGCTACTTCATCCTCGACAGGCCGCAGGCCGCGTTGCCGATCTACCGCCGCCTGCTCGAGCTGCCCGGCGACGCCGAGCAGAAGCGCGAGTGGCAGGAGCGGATCCGCGAGCTGGAAACCCGCATCCGGGATGGGAGCGCCCCCTAGCCGTCGGTCTGGCAGGCTTCCAGATCCGCGCGGCAGAACTGGACGATGCAGCCCTGGTTATGGCAGTGGTGCTCGGCGATGCAGTCCTCCAGTGCTTCATAGAGATCTATGGCGCTCTGATCTCTCGCCCGCTCCAGACAGGAATCCTCGCACTCCGTCGAGCTCGCGCATGTCTCGACGCAAGCAATAATGCCATCGCAGTCGAGCGGCGAGGTCTGGCAGCACGCACCTTCCCAGCAGGTCTCGTCCCCGTCGTTGCAATCGGCGCCGAGACAGCCCGGGCCGGTTCCATAGTCGTCGCCGTCCTGATCGTCGCACCATGTCGGACAGCACGGGCCAGCGTGACAGGCCGGATCGCTGTCATCACAGTCCGAACCCAGGCACCCACCCCCGATCCCGTATCCATCCCCGTCCTCGTCGAGACACTCGCTCGAGCAACAGTCCCCCTGGTGGCACGACGGATCGAGGTCGTTGCAGTCCTCTCCCAGGCACGTGGTGCCCGAGCCGTAGCCGTCTCCGTCGAGATCGACGCAGCCGCTGCAGCACTCGCCCGCCTGGCAGTCCGGGTTGCTGTCGTTGCAATCCACTCCCAGACAGTCCAGCCCCGTGCCGTACCCGTCTCCGTCCAGATCCATGCAGTCGACGCAACACAGACCCTCGTGGCAGGCTGCATCCACGTCGATGCAATCCGCGTCCAAGCACTCGTCCCCCGAGCCGTATCCGTCGCCGTCTAGATCGATGCAGCCGGAGCAGCAGACGCCTTCGTGGCAGTCGGGATCGGCATCGTCACAGTCGAGGCCCTCGCAATCACCTCCCACGCCGAATCCATCGCCGTCGATGTCTGCACAGTCCTGACAGCAGTCTCCCTCGTGGCATGCGAGATCGGTATCATTGCAGTCTGCACCCAGGCACTCCGCCCCCTTGCCGTACCCGTCTCCGTCCATGTCGACGCAAGCGAGACAGCAATCGCCCTCATCACAGTCGGGATCCGCGTCGTTGCAGTCTACTCCCGGACACTCGGGCCCAATGCCGTAGCCATCTCCATCCAGATCGATACAGCCCCCACAGCATTCGCCCGAGAAGCACGCATTGTCCTCGTCGTTGCAATCCGGTCCGAGACAGCCCGTGCCTGCGCCGTATCCATCACCGTCTTCGTCCAGGCAGGCCGGTGCCACGGTATCGCCTCCGCAGCCGATAACGAGGGCGCCGATCAGAACGAGCCACATCACCGCTGGAATCAATCGCCCCATGGCCAACCTCCTCGCTCCTCAGCAGCCCCTGCTAGATCTCGAAGTCGAAGCGGTAACCGAGCAGGATGCCCAGATCCAGCACGGCCACGTCGCCGGTTGTATACAGGTCCTGCATCGTGCCCGCCAGCGAGATCTCGGCCGTCATGCGGCCCGGGCCCAGTGCGTACTCACCCTGGACCGCCAAGAAGAATCCAGGCAGGGTGGCCTTCTCGTCATGCTGTCCGAAGGGCTCGCCATCCGCCTGGCCGTCCGTCAAGGTGGAGAGGAAGAGCAGCCTGTGCCCAGCCGAGAAGCCCACGTTCCAGTCCGAGCGCCATTCCATGAGCCTGAAGAGAACGCCCAGGTCCCAGGTCGTCTGGCGCTGGGTCATCTCCCAGCTATACTCGCCAGCGGGCAGTCTGGCATCCTGCTCGCTGCCCGAGGCGCCGGGCTGGCTGTAGCCCAGAGTCGTGACCACCCCCAGCCGGGAGCCCCAGAATGGCGCCAGATAGAGCCCCTCGATCTGGACGTGGAAGGACGTCTGGAGAGCGGAGTTGAGCTGCGGCAGGCCCACGCCCGCCTTGAGGCCGACGGCCAGAACATGCGGGGCCCCGGCTGTATTGCCATGTCCAGCGGGCACCTCCCCGGCGACCGCTGGAACCCAGGACGCCAGACCGAACAGGACGCCATAAAAGAAACACGGGGATCTCATGATCTCACCTCCATGCCCTGCTACCAGAGCGTCTTCTCGGTGGCGACGAGGGGAACCGGCGGCAGGCTGCCGTCGATTCCGCCCACCAGGAACACGAACGCGCTCACCGTGACGCCCGCGCAGAGGTATCGCGGCACGGTCAGGTCGATCCCGAGATTGTTCCAGTTGGCCAGGTCTGGCGGATCGGGGATGCCCATGGAGCACGAGCCGCTCACGATTCCGCACAGCTCGATGGAGTACGACTCCTGGCTCGCCTGGGCCTGGTTCCCGCCGAAAGCGAACAGCTGGTTGTTGAAGGCGGCCGCGGCATAGCCAGCCCGGAATGGCTGCATGTTGTCAACCTGGTAGACCGCACCTGCGGACTCGCCCAGGATCCCACCCGCCTCGACGCGCAGAGCCACGGTCTCCGGCACCTCTTCGATCAGGTTGTCGCTCAGGCCGCCGCCGGCGTATACCCATGTCTCCCCCGGTGCCATGATGTCGGGCGCGCTCAGCTCGTCGGCCACGTAGGCCTGGATCTGCCAGCGGGGCGGTCCGATTGTCGTGGCCCCCGGGATCCATGCAGGACCGTAGACTTCACCGTCGAGCTGGACGTCGAGCCGCTCGTAGCTGTCGAGCGCGACGCCGGCTGCGTCGCGGCCACCCATGACGTAAATGTACTTCTGGCCAGGTGTGACCGGGTCGGAGGCCACACCGATCCCGGCGCCTTCTCGATCGACGGTCAGCTCGGGCAGCACGCTGAAGCGCCCCAGCGCGCCGAGCGGCAATGGGCTATCCACGCCGGGTGCAGCCGAGCCGTCGTCGAAGAATTCCAGGACCGGGGAGTCCACTTGTCCCAGCAGCACTTCGTTGCCGCTCGGCATGTCTGGGCCAGGCGTTCGATAGATTCGATAACGCAGAGCGCCCGTCACCTCGGTCCAGGCGATGCGGATGGTGATCCGCTCGTCGATGTCCGGTGTCTGTACCTGGAGCGGATCGCTGGCGAGCGTCTCGCCTCCCGGATTATCCGAGTAGCTGGCAGGCCAGACGGCCGAAACGCGGTAGGAGTATCTTCCGGGGACGAGCAGCGCAGCATGCTCATCGTCGACGAAGAGATCCACGTCCTCGATCTCGGGCGACTCGGCGGGATCGAGGATCTCCGCGCGCCAGACCGTTCTCGCGGCACCTGCGCCGCCGGCGCCACCGACCACGAAAACATAACGGCCGATGGTCGTGCACGCATGAAAGCTGCGCGCCTCCGGCATGCCGTGGGGAAGGAGTGACCACTGGCCCAGATCGCCATATGGGCTGATGGCCGCCATCTCGACCGAGTCGTAGTAGCTCGTCGCGACAGTGTCCTTGCCAACGCCATTGTCACCGCCGATAGCATAGACGAAACGGGCGCCGGGCGTCGCCTCGCCGGCCACGGCACAGGGGGCTCTTCGACCGATGGTCATGGCGCTCGTCGCCTCGAAGTCGGACAGGTTCAACGACGGATTCGTGATCCCCAGCGCGGAGTATCGCGCGTAGGTCCCGTCATCGTTGGTCACCTGCACGATGCAGATGGAGCCGTGCAAGACGGTCTGGACGACGAAGTCGAACTCGACATCGAGTGAACTCTCGTCACCTGTCACGATGGATCCCACGAGCGGCACAGTCGTCGCATCTGGCTGCAGGCAGACGGCAGAGAAGGTCGGGTTGCGGAAATCAGCGCCCAGGATGGTCGTCTGCTGGGTCTCCTGGTTCACCACGCTCGCTGGCGCCAGCGAGAATATCACCGGAGGCGCGAGCTCGGTCACCTCGAATGCGCCGGGCAGCACGCCTACTCCGCCGTCCGGGTTCATGGCGATCAGGTCGTAGAGCCCGACCGGCAGGCCCGCTGGCACGACGGCCGTGGCGCGGGCTGGCGACACGAAGGCCGTGTGCCTGAGCTCGGAAGCAAGCGCACCCGGACCCGCAGCAGCCGGGTTCAGATAATAACGCGGCGTCGGCTGGAAGTTCGTCATCCCCTCAGGCGGCGGATCCGGCGCATAGATGTTGACCCCGGTCCGGTCATCGGTCCAGCCGAAGGGCAGCTCGACTCGATCGATGGCCACGATCAGCTCCTCGATCACATCGAAGGCATTGGCCAGCGTCCCCGTGCAGCCCAGCTCGTCGATGACCTCCACACTGTAGCTGCCCGGCGCGAGACCAGCCGGCACCGTGGCCTGGATCCGTGACGACATGTCGAAGCTGTACTCCAGCGAGGTCGCACTTGCGGGCTGGCCTGTTGGGTAGATGCTGACCTCCGCCACGGAGCCGAGGACGCCGCTGACATGAATCGTCATCTGGAGGTTGATTCCGTTGTATGCCGCGTTGGGATCCACGAAGAAGACTACCGGCTGAGGCGTGATGTCGAGCCCGCCGGACAGCGCATCGCTACATCCATCCACGTGGGTCACGATCACATCGTAGACGCCCACGGCGGTCGGATCGGGCACCGCGGCCTGGAGTGTCTGGTCGTCCAGGAAGAGGGTCTCGAGAGCGGTGGAATCACCGGTGTCGACCGAGACGATCGAGACGACAGCGCTGTCGAGGAAGCCGGCTCCCTCGACGGTCAGCGTTCCGCCGATGGAGCACATCTCGGGCGGTGAGGCGCTGTCGATTCTGGGCGGCTGCCCGATGTGGCCCGTATAGCTGCTGGAGCAGGCGTTGTCGCCGGGGTTGCGGATCGCGATCTCGTAGTCCCCCGGCCCTACTGTCCCGGCTGGAACACTGACCGACATCCGGGTACAGACGCTCGCGTCCGGCAGGCCGGCGATCGGCGTACATCCGTCCACCGAGTCCACCTGCGCCAGTGCCTCTTCGATGCTCACCTCGGGCACGACGCCCGCCAGGACGAAAAAGTCGTCTCCGGAGATGACCACGTCTTCGGGATTCTGGTCGCAAGGCGTGGCCGGAGACGCGGACGCGATCTGAGGCGGGCCCATGAGATAGAAGCTGCCGCCGGTACCCCCGCAATCTGCAGGAGCGGGATTCGTCACGCCCAGCACCTGCCAGCCGCTGCCATAGGCGCCCGCGGGCAGCGTGATCACGAGCCCTGAGCACTGCTCCGCATCCAGGGTCGTGCCAGCCACGGCAGCGCAGTCGGCCAGGCTTGTGGCCTCGAAGACCTGGCCGCCGATGCTCACACTCGGCATGCTCTGGCCGACGCGCAGAAAGGCAGCACCCTGCACGGCGATGTCCACGTCCTGCTGCTCGCTGCAGAACAGTTGTGGCTCTATCGAGCTTACGAGCGGTGCATCCACCACGGCAATGCTGATCGACTCCTCGCTGGAGCAATCGGTGGCGCCCGGATTGACCACGCGCAGGACGTGGGTCCCGTCAGGCAGCGAGTCCTGAGGCAGGGTCACCGTCATTGCGGAACAGGTGCGGGCCAGGACTCCCGGCAGGTCCTGGCATCCGGCCATATCGCTCGCCGCAAGCACGAGACCGCCCACTTCGACCGCAGGTAGCGTCCCGTCGACGTCCACGAAGCCTTCGCCGGAGATGACCAAATCGACGTGGCCATCGGCGACGCAGACTAGATCCGGATTCACACCGTCGACGGTCGGCGGCGGCACCACGAGGAGATCCACCGACTCGGTGCTGGTGCACCCAGCCGGGTCCGGGTTGCTCACCGCGACCGCGTTCGGGCCATCGAGCAGCGATCCCGCGGGGATCTCCACTCCCAGTTGCAGGCAGCTGCGAACCAAGTGGGAAGAGCCAGGAACATCGGTGCATTCGGAGATCGAGCTGGGTGTCAGCACGAGCCCGCCGATGGCGACCTCCGGCAGCACGCCATCGATCTCCAGCAGACCCTGGCCGTTGAGCTCCACTTGCCGCGCCGACTGGACCGTACAGACCAGGTCCGGGTTGATCGATTCCAGCACCGGCGGCGGCACGACGAGCAATTCGACCTCCTCGACGCTCGAGCAGCCGGCCGGAGCTGGGTTGGTCACCGACACCGCGTGCAGGCCGGCATCGAGCGCTTCGGCCGGCAGCTCGACCTGCATGATCGAGCAGCTGCGGACCGAGTGAGAGGAGCCCGGGACGTCGGTGCAGCCATCGACCGAGATCGGCTCCATCACGACACCCCCGATGTCGATCCCTGGCAAGTCGCCGTCAACCTCCAAGAATCCCTGGCCGGTGAGCTGGAGCTGCCGAGTCGACTGGGCCGCGCAGATCAGATCCGGATCGATCGAATCGAGCATCGGCGGCGGCACCAGCAACAGATCGATAGCCTCGACGCTCGTGCATCCGGCCGGGTCCGGGTTGGTTACCACCACGGCTTGCAGCCCATCGTCGAGGGACGCCTCGGGCAGCTCGACCTGCAAGCGCGTGCAGCTGCGAACCGAGTGCGACGAACCGGTCACCTCCTCGCAGCCGTCTGCGGAGCCCGGGTTGAGCGCCAGACCGCCGATCTCCACTCCCGGCAGGTTCCCGTCGATCTCCAGGAATCCCCGGCCTGCAAGCACGAGCTGGCGCGCCGACTGGGCCGCACAGATCAGGTCTGGAGCGACCGAATCGAGCACCGGCGGCGGCAGGACCAGCAGCTCGGCACTCTCAACGCTCGTGCAGCCGGCCGGCTCTGGATTGCTCAACGCCACGGCATGCAGCCCGGCGTCAAGCGAGCCCGCTGGGATCGACACCTCCAGACTGTTGCATCGCCGTACCGAGAGCGCCGAGCCGGGAATCTCCTCGCAGCCGCTCGCGGAGACAGCCTGCAGGACGAGCCCGCCGATGTCGATCTCGGGCAGCGCGCCGTCGATCTCCAAGAAGTCCCGACCGGTGAGCACGATCAGACGGTCCGCCTGCTCTATGCAGATGAGGTCTGGACTCAACAGATCGAGCACGGGTGGCGGCACGATCACGAGCGCATCCTCCAACACGGTCTCGCGACCCGAGCCGTTCTCGACACGCGCACGGTAGATTCCGGGCTCCAGTTCGAGCTCCGGAGTCAGAGAGGCCCCTATCTCCTGCTGGCTGGTCCACGTGACCGCATCTTCTGGCAGAGCGAGCTCGACACCTTCTACACTGGCACCGCTCAGATCCTTGGTTCGCGTCAAGTAGATCCGAGGCAGAACGAGATTGCCGTCTCCTGCGGCTGCGTCCTTGATTACCGGAGCCAGTCCGGCTCCTGAAAGGACGATGGCCCGGCTTTCCTGATGGGTGCATACGAGATCCGGCTGGATCGCGCTCAGAGAGGGAGCGGGCCCATCGATGAGATCGGTGTTCCGACTACAGGCCAGTGCGCCCAGTACGAGCGCCCCGAGAATCAAGAGTCTTGGTCTTGACATGGCTCCTCCTGGCAGGGAATCCGTTCCGAATACGCCGAGTTCGAGATCGGCGCAGGCAGGTGTGCTTCGATGTCCACAACCGGATGTATGCGAGCGAGAACGAAACGGGTGAGAAAAACTCCGGATACGTTCAGAACTGGACGCCGAGTCCGAGGCTGCCCTCGGGGATGATGAAGGTCTCCTCTTGCCTGTCGGGCGCTCCGAATACGAACGCGACGCCACACGAGGCTGTGGCCACGACAGGGCCGAAGAGCCGAACCTGGACGCTCGCCTCCGCGCCCACCCAGGGCGCCAGCAGGTCGTCGTTGTCCCGATCATGCTCACCGGCGGTCTCGCGCCCGATGCGATAGAGCAAGAAGCGGTTACCCGCCTGGGCGCCGAGCATGAGCACCAGTCGATCCCAGAGCCTGAAGTGGACGCCTGCGGTCACGCCCAGCTCGAAGTCGTCTAGGGTGTGCTCGGCCGCTACCTTGCCTCCCAGGGTTCGCGCGTAGCTGAAGCGCGTGCCCAGAAACACGTACTCCCAGGCGAACCAGCGGTAGTCGATCCGGCTCCCGTGAGACAGATCATCCACCTCGAGCAGGGCATCGCTCAGCAGGTACGCCGCGGAGATGGTGTGCTGGATGCGATCGGGTTCGGTTTTCAGACGCGGTGTTGCCATTCGGGCCACCTGGTCTCGCCGCGCGGCGAAGCCCTGGGCGTATGCATGGCCGAAGGGGACCGAGAAGAGCTCTCGGCGGAAGGACTCGGACACACTCCCGCGGGCCCTCATCTCCGACGGGACCAAAGAGGATTCCTCGAACGGGATCCGGTCAGGACGGCCCGCGGGAGCGCTCAGGTGGATCCTCGCCTCCATCTCGCCACGCCTGACGAAATAATCCGGTTGCTGCTGGACCGGCGAGTAGAGCAGTGCGAGGTAGGCCGGGTGATCCGGCGCCTTGTTCCACTCGGCGTAGGTCAGGCCGCGGGCGTCCTCGACCGTGAAACGGCCGGCCATAGACGCGGGGAGCTCGAGAATATGGCTGAAATGCTCCGAGGTGATCTCTATCAGCGGACGGGCGATGTCCTGGCGGGGCGGTTGCGCGAAGATCCTCAGCCTGGCCCTCGGATTGGTGACACCGGCATTCGCAGCCGAGAGAAAGGCCTCGATCTCGCGATACTCGAGACGCCGGTTTCCGTCGACATCGGCCAGCCCCAGCATCCCGGAACGCAGCTCGTGGCTGAAGACGCCGGCACGATATCGCTCCCACTCATGCACCTCGGCCGTGCCCGCGGTGGATACGATGACACCGGTCGTGGGACGTCTTAGCAGCTCGTCCGGCGATTCCAGGTAGGCCTGGATGGCATCCAGATCCGCCTGCTCGCCTCGATCGTCCTTCCAGCCGCCGCGGCTACTGACCAGGAAGTACGCATGGCAGGCATCGATGATCACGTGGTTGAAATCTGCAGGCGAGGCGTCGATGATCGCGTAGAGGTCCTTTCGAGTCAGGCGCCCGTCTGCCAGCGCGATCTCGCCCATCCCATCCCGCACCCGTCCATGACCGGTGAACACGAAGACGAACTCGGTCTCCATGCCTTCCTGGCGATCGCGGCGGATATCTCCGAAGATGCTCTTCAGAGCCCAGTCCAGGCGCTCTGCGTTGGGCGGGCGCGAGCGGCCGACAAGCCCGGGGAACAGAGGTTGGCTCTCCATATCCAAGGTGGTCAGAAGCTCTACCCTGGAACCCGCTGCCAGGAAGATTTCCGCGAAGCGTGCCCCGTCGTCATCCGCAAAGCGCAGCGCCGGCAGCTCGCCGGCCGGATCGATGTTGTTGGCCACGATGAGCACGTGACGGGCAACGGGGGCGGTCGCGCCCTGGTTCAGCAGGAGCAGCAGCTGCATTAGCATGACATTCACGGCCCGATAACCTCCAGTTGCGCCGAGAACAGAGCCGCCTCTCGAGGAGGAGACCCGCGACCGGCAGCGATGCGCTGGATCTGCTCGAAGTCCAGCGGAGTCCGGCTGAACAGGACCTTGAGCTGGTATCGACCCGGTCGGTGGTTGACATGCAGTCTTACGGTGCGCTCCAGGGCTCGCGGCCGCTCCGCCGGCTCGATGGACACCGAGCCGGGCTCGGCCGGATCCGGGAGATACCACAGGCACTCGCCGCTCGAATCGCAAGCCCAGACCGCCAGCGCAGAGAATCGCCCGCCGGGATTCAAGTACGTGAATCCGAGCGTCTCATCGATCCTGCACACGAAGCGTCCGGGGATTGTCCCTGCAGGCCGAATCGGCCGCCCTTCCGGGCTTCCGATACAGACGAGATCCACCGAGGCGGCCGCTTCGACTCCCCGGGCCTGCCAGCCCTCGTCGACCAGGGGATCGCCCGGGATGATAAGGGCCGCGCCCAGCAAGAGCAAGCCGCCCACCGCTGCGGCCAGAGCGAATCGAATGAAGCGCTGCGATCCGCTGCTCTTGGGCGCCGGCAGGCCGAGATCGCGGGAGATTCGGTCCCATGCGACCCGGCTCTCCAGCGGCGTGAAGTCGGTCTCGACACCACATGCCTGTCCGAGATCGCGTTCCGCCTCCACGAGCTGGGCATAGAGCGCTCTGCAGCTGGCGCAGCTCGCCAGGTGCTCCTGCAAGGAGCCGGAAAGAGAGGGCAGAGGGCGCCCCAGGAAGAGTGCTCGAAGCGCACGCTGGTAGCGGCGATGATCCGATGTCCGGGTCATTGCTCCACCTCCAGCGCCGCGATGGAAGGCAATCTCTCGACACCCTCACGTCGGAGACGCCGCCAGAGGCGCTTGCGGATCGTCTTGATCTGCTTGCGAACCCGGTTGCGGTTGAGGGACAGCTGCTCTGCTGTGGCCCTCTGAGAGAGGTTCTCGAGGAAGTGATACTGGATGATGCGCTTCTGCTCCTCATCGAGCGTGTCGACGAACTCCTGCACGATCCGCTGCATCCTGCTCTTCTGGATCGCGGCTTCCGGTGGGAGGCTCTGGCCGATCGCTTCTGCCGGGGCGAGCCCGTCGGGATCGAGAGAGCGAAATCGGCTCAGCATGGAGAGGTTCTTTCGAAAACGCCCCAGGACGACGTTCTTGGCGATACCTCGCAGGTAGCTGCCGAAAGGCGTAAGCCCGTTGTAGCCCTGCCTGGCTCCCTGGCCAAAGGCGAGCAAGAAAGTCTCCTGGAGTGCGTCCTGCAGGTCCTCCGGCTGCGAGTAACCGGCGAAACGCATCGGCTGGCCCTGGCTCGAGAACTCGAAGCCCCGGCGCAAAAAGGATGCCAATTCAGATACATATGAGCGATACACGCGCTCGAGCGCATCCTTTTCTGCCCGGCGATAGGCATCGAGCAGAGCCCTGTCCTGTGGCAAGCGATCCATCTCCACGGTGACAATATGGGGCTTCAGCGCAGAATGGGTAAGAAAAATGTGAGCTGGTGGATACGCGGACTGCTAGAATCACCTCGATGGACAGGATCACGAGCAAGCGATATCGGCACATGTCGATCTGGACTCCACTCGCCCTGCTCGCCCTGCTGGCGGGGTGCAGCCAGGGCGCCCCTGGCCCCGTCGATGGGGGCGGCGACGGCGACGCGGGCTGGGAGCCGCCCGTGGTGTACGAGGACCTGCCCTTCATCCAGGAGAGAGCGACCGTGCTCGGCCAGCTCGCCGACGTGCAGGCGATCGCGATCGACGACGAAGGTGCGCCGGTGGCCGTCGCGGCAGGCCAGGCCTTGCGCTTCGACGGGCAGGACTGGCAGGCGCTCGATCTCGGCCTGGCCGAGGTGCGCGACCTCTTTGCGAGGGAGGACGGGGCGCTCATCGCGGTCGGCCCGGATGGCCTCTCCACGGACGGGCAGGTGACGGCGCTTCCGGCCGGCGCGCAACCGAGCTTCGTCGGACCGCGCCGCGCCGGGGGCAGCTTCGTGGCCGGGCAGGACATGGCGGGCTACGTCGAGGCCGACTCGTATGTCGCGCTCGACGGGCTGAGCGGCGCGCGCGCGATCGCCGACGCGGATGACGGAGCATGGTGCGCGGCCACCGATCAGGGTGTGCTGTGCTCGGGCGGCGTCGCGTACGGCACGGACGACGGCCTGCCCTCGGACGAGGTGCGAGCGCTGGCCTTCGGGCCGGACGGGACGATCTGGGCCGGGACCGACGCCGGGCTCGCACATCGCGATCCGGCAAGCAGCACATGGGTGGCCATGCTGGGCGTCGACGGGCTGCACTACCACGATGTGCTGGACATCGAGATCGACGCCGAAGGGGTCCTTCTCGTCGCCACGCGCAAGGGGGCGTCGACCTATGCGACCGACGGGCAGCGGCGCTACTACTTCGGCCGCATCTGGCTTCCTCACGACGAGGTGCGCGCGCTTGCGCGCTCGCCCGACGGCGGGCTCGTCTTCGCCACGGCCGGGGGGGTATCCCGGGTGGAGCGAGTCGAGATGACGCTCGCAGAAAAAGCCGCGCTCTTCGACTCCATCACCGCCTCCCGGCACGTGCGCATGGGCTACACCAGCACCGAATGCCACCTGCGCGAGGCCGGCGACTTGACGAGTTTCTACAGCACCGACGACGACAACGACGGCCAGTGGACCGGCATGTACCTGGCGTCGCAGTGCTTCCGCTACGCGGTGACGCAGGAGCCCGAGGCGCGCGCCAACGCCGATCGGGCTGCAGACGCCATGCTGGCGCTCGAGGCGGTCACCGGCGTGCCCGGCTTCTTCGCCCGCTCGATCGTGCCCGGCGACGAGTGCGAGGCCAAGCAGGCCGGCCCCGGCGAATGGCACCTCTCGGGCGACGGTGTGAGCTGCTTCAAGACGAACACCTCCTCGGACGAGTACGTGGGCCACGTCTTCGGCCTGTCGCTGTACCACGATCTGGTGGCCGACGAGGACGGACAGGCGCGCGTGGCGGCCACCTTCACCCGCATCCACGACCGCCTGATCGCCGACGGATACAAGATCGTCGATCTCGACGGCGAGCCGACCGACGACGGCCACTTCGATCCCGAGTGGATGGAGACGGACCTGGGAGCCATGTTCGGCGACGCGGGTCTGAACTCGGCCATGATCCTGGGCGGACTGCGGGCGGTCTTCCACATGACCGGCGAGCAGCGCTTCGCCGACGCCTTCGACTACCTGGCCCACGAGCGGGGCTACGCGGACTACGTCTCGCGGATCGAGGAGATCAACACCGCCTGGCACATCAACCACGACAGCGAGGAGATGTCCTTCCTGGCCATGTACACGCTGATGCGCTACGAGACCGACCCCGCACGCTGGCAGCTCTGGCGCCAGGGGCTCGACTACCTCTGGGAGGTCCAGCGACCGGAGCGCGACCCCGAGTTCAACATCATCTTCGCAGCCCTGGCCCGCTCCGACCTCTACGACCTGGACACGACGATCGAGACCCTCCAGAAGCTGCCCTGCGACCTGGTGCTCTGGGGCCTCGACCTTCAGCACCGCGACGATGCGGATCCGAGCCCGCTGCGGGATCGCCAAGGCCGGCTGCAGAACAAGTCCGTCTTTCCCTACGACGAGCGGCAGGCCATGCGCTGGGCCGAGAACCCCTACGCCTTCGAGATGCGCGGCGATGGCCATGCCGAGTCATCAGGTACCTTCTGGCTCCTGCCCTACTGGATGGGGCGCTACCACGGCTTCATCGACTAGCGAAACTGTCATGCTCGCTTGACGCTTTGACACGCGGCCTGAATTTTTTTCAAGTCATCAAATAAAAAGGACAAATGGGCACACCCCGGCATGGCCCGTCAAGCTGGCTTGACGCCCGCCGGCTCAGGGCCTGGCCTTCCGAAAAAAAACAACTTGCAAATCAAGTCCTTGACTTAACACCCAGCGGAGCTGGCACAAAGATTGCTGTAAGAACCTGCATCCCGTGGATTCCGACAAGGAGGAAGATGAGATGAGATGGAAAGCCTGCCTCGCCATGCTGTGTGCCGCGTTCCTGGCGGTGAGCTGTGTCGACTACGGCCCGCAGGAGAAGGAGACCTACCAAGCCCCGCTGCTCACCGGCCAGAGCGACGCCCACGATCTGGTCGATCTCCGAGGCCACATCGACTTCGGCCAGAGCATCCAGGATGTGTTCTCCACCACCAAGCCCCTGACCGGCTACCTCTTCGACACGGTTCAGGGCGCCCGGGTGACCGTCACCCTGACCGTGGACAACGGCGAGGATCCGGTCCTGATCCTCTACGGTCCGGTCAACGTCCAGGGCATCTGGGGCCAGCCGCTGGCCGTCGACGACGACGGACGGGACGGCCTCAATAGCCTGCTGCGCGACTTCGAGCTCGTGAGGCCGGGCCAGTACCTGCTCGCGGTGGCCACCTACGACGGCGTGGCCGACGGAGGCTTCGAGCTCTCGCTGGGCTGCCGGGGCGAGTGTGTCGAGCCTCACTGCCCTGATGTGCTGTGCGACCTATACTGCCCCAACGGCTTCATGACCGATCCGGACGGCTGCCCGATCTGCCGCTGCGCCCGGAGCGAGTGCGCAAGCGATGCGGACTGCCCGATGCTCGACTGGACCGACGTGCCGCCGCGCTGCATCGACGGCCGCTGCGTCTACGACCAGCAGACCATGAGCTGCGACGAGAGCAATCCCTGTCCCGAGGGCTACGACTGCGTGATGGGCTGCGGTTGCACGGTCACGCCCGACGGCGAGGAGGAGTGCACCTGCTTCGGCGAGTGCGTCTGGATCGAGGAGCCCGAGTGCTACACCGATGACGACTGCCGCTTCGAGGACGGCACCCTGGGCCGCTGTGTGAACGGCCGCTGCGTGGCGGGCGCCGTGGAGTGCGATGCCGATCATCCCTGCCCGCCGGGCTTCGAGTGCGTCGAGGTCTGCGCTGGCCTGCCGCGCCCCGGCTGCGAGCCCGGCGATGAAGACTGCCCGCCCTGCGATCCGACAGTCGATCCCGATTGCAGCGGGGAGATCTTCTGCGAGTCCGTCTGCCAGCCCGTGCAGACGAGCTGCGAGAGCGATGCGGACTGCCCCGAGGGCTTCATGTGCGTGATCGAGTGCGGCGGGTCGTGCGAGGACGGCGATCCCGAGTGTTGGGAGGAGTGCCGCGGCTACTGCGTACCCGGCTACGTGCCCGAGTGCTACTCCGACGACGACTGCTTCTTCCCGGGTGGCATGGGGTCGTGCATCAATGGGCGCTGCGTCTTCGAGGAGATCGAATGCGAGCAGGACAGCGATTGCCCGGAGGGCATGGAATGCGCGCTGGCGTGCTGGGATTGCGATCCCGAAGCTCCGGACTGCGTCCCCGGGTGTAGCGGCTTCTGCGTGCCCGGCTACGTGCCCGAGTGCTACTCCGACTACGACTGCATCGACGCGAACGGCGTTGTCGGGCACTGCGTCGAGGGCCGTTGCATCTTCGATCAGATCTACTGCCACAGCGATGCCGATTGCCCGCCTGGCTTCGATTGCGCGCTGGTCGAGTGCTGGGAGTACTGCCCGGACACGGATCCGACCTGCTGCGTGGGCGTCTGCGTGCCGTCGAGCGAGCCCGAGTGCCGCTTCGACGAGGACTGCATCACCCCCGACGGCATGATCGGACGCTGTCTCAACGGACACTGCGTCTTCGAAGAGTGCGTCTGCCCGGAGATCTGGGATCCGGTCTGCGGCGAGCTCTGCTACGAGCTGCCCTGCGATCCAGACGAGCCCTGTGGCGGCACTTGCGAGCTGGTCACCTTCGCCAACGCCTGCGAGGCGGACTGCGCGGGTGCCAGGATCGTGCACTGGGGCGATTGCGACATGCCGCCGCCCGAGTGCACGGATGACTCCCAGTGCCCGCCAGGCCAGTACTGCGAGCGCGACGAGAACGGAGATATCGGCGTCTGCGTGCCCCTGCCCCCCATGGAGTGCCGGGCCGACAGCGACTGCCCGGAGGGCTTTCGCTGCGAGCTGGGCCAGTGCCCGGGCTGTGAGGCCGGCGACGAGTGTCCGAGCTGCTGGGGACAGTGCGTGCCGGTTCAGAGCCAGTGCATCGTGACCGGTTGCAGCGGCGAGATCTGCGCCCCCTACCCGGTCTCCTCGACCTGCATCTGGCTGCCCGAGTACGAGTGCCTGCGCTTCTCGAGCTGCGAGGCCCTCTACACCTCCGAAGGCCAGATGACCTGCGGCTGGACCCAGACGCCCGAGTACCTCGCGTGCCTCGCGCGGCTGCAGAACGCCGACGAGTGCAGCTCCGATGACGAATGTCCGCCGGGCATGGTTTGCCAGCGCGAATGCAGCTCTGACGGCGACTGCCGCGGTGTCTGCGAGCAGGCTGACTGCATCTGCCCGGATGTCTACGATCCGATCTGCGGCGCGGACGGCGTGACTTACGGCAACTTCTGCGAGCTCGCCTGCGCCGGCGCCGAGCCGCTGCACGACGGACCCTGCGACGAGGATGGAACCCGCCCATAGAGGACGTGCGGGACCTGATGCACGCCCCAAGCGGGCGTGCTGGATGAGATGAGCGCCGGCGGGCCTGGACCCGCCGGCGCTTTTGTGCTTACTCTTGGGACCCAGGCGGAAAGGAGAGGCCAAGCACCCATGCGCACAGCGAAGGCGACTATCGTGGCGATGGTTTTGGCAATCGCGTGTCCGGCTTCAGGGGAGGTTTGGGAGATGCCAAGAGTGGTTCTCGATTCCGAAAGAACAGCCGGCGCAACCCGCACCCGCGACCAGATCGAGCTGAAGCACAAGTGGAAGATCGAGGATCTCTATGCGTCGGAGGGCGCATGGGAAAAGGATCTCGCCGAGCTCGAGTCCGAGATGCGGGCCTTCGCGCGCTGCAAAGGCAAGCTGGGAAAGAGCGCCAAGCAGCTCGCCAAGTGCCTGGACCAGCAGCTCTCCATCGTCAAGCGCCAGTACAGACTCAGCAACTACGCCAGTCGCTTGCATGATCAGGACGCATCCGTCACGCTCGGGCAGCAGCTTTATGAACGCATCGGCAAGGTGGGCACCCGGATGAGCGCGGCGCTGGCTTTCGTCGAGCCCGAGATCCTGGCCATCCCGCCCAAGAAGCTCGACACCTTCCTGCAGTCCAACGCAATCGCCGACTACCGACACTACATCGACAACATCACCCGACGCCGGGCCCACGTGCGGAGCCCGAGCGAGGAGGAGATCATCGCCCGGGCTGGCGACCTGGCCGACGTGCCCTACAACGTCTACCAGACCCTGTCCACGCTCAACCTGCCATTCCCCGAGGTGAAGTTCAGCGACGGCAGCACGGTCAAGCTGAGCCAGGCCCTCTACACCCGCTACCGATCGGCGGCCGACCGGGCCGATCGCATCGCTGTCTTCCAGGCCTTCTGGCAGGCCTACCGGGATTTCCGGGAGAGCTACGCCGGGCTGCTCGCCGGCGTGGTCAGCCGCGACCGCTACCACGCCGAGGTGCGAAGCTACAAGAGCGACCTGGAGGCCGCGCTGGATGCCACCTGCGTGCCGACATCCATCTACACGACGATGATCGAACAGGTACGCGCAGGCCGGCCGCTGCTTTGGCGATATCTCAAGCTCAAGAAGAAGCTCCTGGGCCTGGCGGAGCTGGGCTACCATGACCTCTACGCCTCCATCATCCCCAGCGTGGAGATGAAGTACGAGTTCGTTCCCGCCCGCGAGATCGTCCTGGCCGCCCTGGCACCCCTGGGCCCGGACTACATCGCCATCATGAAAAAGGCCTTCGAGGAGCGCTGGACAGACGTCTACCCGACCAAGGGCAAACGCAGCGGCGCCTACATGTCCGGATCGGCCTACGACGTGCATCCCTTCGTGCTGCTCAACTACAACGACGACTATGACAGCATGAGCACGCTGGCCCACGAGTTCGGCCACGCGGGACACTCCTTCCTGAGCAACAAGCACCAGAGATTCCACAACTCGCGCTACCCCATCTTCGTCGCGGAGGTGGCCTCGATCACCAACGAGGACCTGCTCCGGCTCCACGTGACCGGCGCAGAGCGAGATGCGAAAAAGAAGCTATTCTTGCTCGGCGAGTACCTGGAGAGCTGGCGCACGACCGTCTTTCGGCAGGCGCTGTTCGCGGAGTTCGAGCTGCGCATCCACGAGATGGCCCAGGCGGGCAAGCCGCTGACCGCGGATCTGCTCGACGAGACCTACCTGGCGCTGCTGCGCGAGTACTATGGCGAGGCCGATGGCGTCTGTAAGATCGATCCCCACTACGCAGTGGAGTGGGCCTACATCCCGCACTTCTTCTACAACTTCTACATGTTCCAGTACACCACCAGCTTCATCGCCTCCACGGCCATCGCCCGCCGGATCCACGGGGGCGATACCGGGGCGCGAGATGCCTATCTCTCCATGCTGCGCGCAGGCGGGTCGCGCTACCCCGTCGAGCTGCTCGAGATGGCGGGGGTGGACATGCGCAGCGCCGAGCCTTACAAGATCGCCTTCGAGGCGATGGAGCAGGCGCTGACAGAGATCGAGAAGCTCGTCGAGTCGAAGTGAGGGGCTCCCTGCGGTCTACAAACAAGAGCCGGATGGCTTGACGTACGATCCGTCCGAGCAGCTGACCGTGTAGCCCAGATCCTGGCAGCTGCTGCCGGCCGTCCAGCTACCGCCCAGCCGATCGCAGATCTCCTCGCCCGTCTCCTCGCTGTCGTCATGGAAGTTGTGGCACCAGTAGTAGGGGCTGTTGGACTGCTCGCAAGCTCCGCTCCCGCCATCGCCGCTCCCACATGCGGTAAGCAGGACAAGCGTGAATAGCGCCAGTGAAATACACAGCACTCTCATCATCGGCTCTCTCCCTTCTCGAGCACCATACCATTTCCAGCCTCGGCTTGAAGCACCTCGACCTCGATGCCGGAGGTCATGGCCGCCAGGGCACTCGCCGGGCGGCCGAGCTCGAGCGGCACCTCGCCGAGGCGGATGCGCGCCGCGATGGGCGTCTGGCCGAGGGACGGGTCGAAGAGCGCCCAGCCCTCGCCGGGGATCCACAGCTCGGCCCACATGTGGCCGGCGAAAGCCCTGCGATGGTAGACCAGCCCGCCCACCGCCCGCGCCGGGATCCCGGCCGCGCGCGCCAGGGCCACGAGCAGGGTGGCCTTCTCGGAGCAGTCTCCCTTGCGACGCTCCAGGACCTCCAGAGCGGTGGCGAATGACAGGCCCATGTCGGGCTCGATCTCTGCAGCCACCCAGTCGCGGAGGCGCCCGGCGGCAAGCGCCGGGGGTGTACTCTGCGGGGCCAGCTCGGCTGCGAGCATCGCGATCTCCCGGCTTCCAGACTGCGCCATGGCAGTCGGTTCCAGGAAGCGAGGCTCTGGCTTGCTCGCTGCCGGCTCGCATCTGGGCCCGACCTCGATCTCCCACTCGCCGGCCGCGGCCTGGGCGCGTGCGCGCTGGAAGGGGCCTGAGAGCTGGGCCGCGTCCAGATAGTCCGGCGCGTGTCTCATCCGGTACCGGGCTCGCACCAGCTTGTCGGGGACGCGGCCGCGCGTGGGCACGCGCATCAGCTCGCTCAGGTCGGGCAG
Organism: Deltaproteobacteria bacterium; assembly: GCA_016935365.1. GTDB lineage: Bacteria > Myxococcota > B64-G9 > B64-G9 > B64-G9 > JAFGRB01. The sequence continues at coordinate 41,471 of JAFGRB010000211.1, read as the reverse complement.
GTCCTCGTCCGCCGGCGGGGGGGGCAAGGCGGCCACTTCGACCGCCTCGATCGATAGACGACCCTGGCGGTATCGCGCTGCTGCGGGCAAGTACGCTCCCGCCGTCCACGAGACGACCTCGACCGTGCCAGGGCGCGCTGCACTGCGGTGCTCGATCTCCACCCGGCCAGCCTCGCCCGCACGCACGACGGCCCGATCGTCGGCGTAGCGGCCGGTGGCCGGGCAGAAGGCTCGAAAGGAATGCCGCTGACCTGGATGCACATCGTCCAGGGCCAGGAAGAAGAACTCCGCGTCTGCCGCGCGCGGCTCGAAGGGCATGCGGAGCGTCTCCGGACCCGAGAGCACCAGCATCTGATCTCCGACCCGTCCGGCCTCGAGCTGGGTCTGGCCAGCGCCCGACTGTCCGCGCTCGTAGCGCAATCGCAGTAATGCCCCATGCGCGTCGAGCATGGCCTGGTGGCGCTCGAAGAGCTCGACCCGAGCGCCTGCGCGCTTGAAGGCCAGGTGACGCTCGGCGCGAGCCTCGCGACGGTCGCCTCCGCACGAGCGCAGCTCCAGCCGCTGCCAGCCTGCAGCTCTCCCCATCAGATCCAGGCGGTAGATGTGTGCAGCCTCCGCCGGTCCCGGACAGGCCGGAAAAGCCGCCAGCTCGCTCTGGGCGCGCTCCGGCTGGCCGGACTGCTCCTCGCAGGACAGAGGACCGAACGACACGAGCAGGGCGAAGACGGATGCTGTGCTCCCGAGCCGCATGGCGTCTCCATCATAGCAAAGAAGAGCCAGCATCGCTTGCCTCGGCAGCATCTCCTCCGATAGGATATGCGCATGGCCGCCCCCAGAGAGATCGTCGCCCGCTACACGCGCCGCGAAGATTTGCTGCTGGACTTCCGCAAGAAAGGCCCTCTGGGCGTGCTGTTCGTGGAGTGCGGCCGCAAGCTGACGCTCGGAGAGACGGTGGTCGTGATCGTCGAGTTCCCGCATGAGAAGCGCAGCTTTCGCTTGCGCGGGAGGGTCATCTCCAGCCGGCGGGGCTCGATCGAGCCGCCGCTGGCGCCCGGCGGGGAGGTGGAGTTCTCCTACGACCAGCTCCAGACCATGCAGCTCGTGCTCGATTTCGCGGAGGGCAAGCAGATCTCCTTCGTGGAGCGCCGCGGCCGCCGCCTGCCTTGCAGCTTCGAGATCCACTACCGGTCGAACGACGGGTTCATCAAGGAGTTCGCCGACGACATCGGCGAAGGGGGCTCGTTCATCCGATCGGAACGCCTCTTTCCGATCGGCACCCTGGTCGAGTGCAAGCTCAAGCCGCCAGGCCACCTGCTTGGCATCAAGCTGCAGGCTCGCGTGGCCTGGGTCAAGACGACCGGAGAGCAGCGGGGAATGGGCGTCGAGTTCCTCTTCGAAAGCGAGCGACAGCGCAAGAAGATCCGAGAAATCGTACAACGGCTGGCATCCGAGCGCGCCCGACAGGCCACCCTTCGGATCCAGTCCTTCACGGAGCGCAGCCGTTCTGAAGAGCCGTGACGAGCCGAAGGCTACTCCACGAGCTCCATCTCGACCGAGGTCTGCCCCGCGTTCGAATCGCAATCGAAAAGAAACGAGCGCGTTCCTTCGGAAAGCATGAGCTGGCGCAGCTTTACACAGCAGCGCAGCGGCTCGTCGGGTAGGTCCGCTCTCTCGAGCTCGATCACGAGCTCGGCCTGCTGGAAGGACTGTGACTGCTCGATCATGAGCCGCCGCACGCCCAGACCCGAGGCCTCGGCCGGAAGCGCGATGCGGCAGTCTCGCTCCACACGCAGTGCCAGGCCCAGGCTGTGCCGCTGGGGCGTGAGAAGGTGCAAGCGGCAGTATCTTCCCGTCAGGTCTCCGAGGACGTCCGGTTCGCAGTCCATGGCCTCACCGCGCGCCACGGCCCACGGACAGAGCCCACATCCGGCCGAGGAGATCGAGATCAGAGCGGCCAGCATGACAAGCCGCCCCATCAAGCTTCCTCGGGCTCCCCGCCGGTCTCGTCTTTCCGCTCTTCTCTCTCGGCTGGCGAGATCATGGCATCGACACGCTCCAGTGACTTGTTCTCACCAGCCATGCGGTAACCCTCTCGAGCGAACTGAAGCTTGCCCAGGCGCAGGGCGTTGTCGGCCAGCTCCTTCCACTCGCCAGGCCCGGCCTCCTGCTCCAGCAGGCGCAGACACCGGTGGAAGAGGAAGGCGTCCCCCTCTTCCCGCACCTTGGTCCGAATTCGCTCGATGCCCTCGGCATGCCTGGCCTGCTCGTAGAAGTCGAGCGCGTCGCTGTACCAGCTCACCTCCAGGTAGCGTTCCGCCTGGGCGACGAGCTGCTCGGGCGGCGTCTGGCCGAAGAGCATCTTCTGCTTCTGCTTGAAATCGGGCATCGGTTGCGATCCAGCCATGCCTCGCCTCCGTGCGCTGCCTGACCGAGAGCATGCGCACCTCGATTGTACGCGTTTGAGCAGAAAAGAAAACCGCTATCGAGAGGACACGCTGTCGGCGAGCCCGCTCAGGAATCGGCGCTCGACCCGACGCTCGAAGGTCATCAGGTGCCGATTCTCCCAGCGCCAGCGCTGGATCTGGATGCGGGCATACAGATAGATGGCGAGCTGTCTCAGGTCCGCTCTCGAGAGCAGGCCCAGCATGCGACGGGCCGAGTAGACCCGCGCCATGGCCTTGAAGGTCTCGTCCATCAGGGCGTAGGCAGACATGCGCGCCGGACGAAAGACCGCATGGTGCGTGTCGTAGAGCGACCAGTCCCGCGTGAGCAGCCGGCCGGCCGACTCCATCTCCTCGAAAAGGGCTGTTCCGGGAAGCGGGGTGAGCACCAGGAACTGGACCGTGTCGATCTGGTTGTCGAGGGCGAAGTCCGCCGTTCGCCGAATGGTCTCGACATCCTCGGCATCCGAACCGGTCATGAACATGCCATGGACCCGGATTCCGTGCTCGTGAAATCGGTGTGTGGCCATGCGGATGTCGTCGACCGCCTGTCGCTTGCGGTAGAGATCGAGCGCGCCCTCGCTGATGGACTCGAAGCCCACGAAGACGGCATAGCAGCCCGAGCGCTGCATCAGCGCGAGCAATTCCCGATCGCGCGCGGTCCGCACCGACACCTGCGCCAGCCAGGGCGGCAAGAAAATCTCCCGGCGCATCAAGTAGTCGAGCAGGTCCTTGGCGCGTCCCGGAGAGCCGCACAGGTTGTCATCGTAGAAGAACACCATGTCGCCCTTGCCCCGGCTTCGCTCGAGCTCATCCGCCACCTTCTCCCGCGAGGCGTAGCGCATCTTCTGCCCGAAGATCGGTACGACCGAGCAGAAGCGGCAGCAGTGGGGGCAGCCGCGGGAGATCTGGATCGGAATGATCCCGCGGTGGAATGGACGCCGGCCGATGATCGAGTCGAAGTCGGGGGCGGGTACCTCCGCGTCCATGTCTATCGGGCGCGGATCGGCCGGGTTGTGGATGGGCTCGTCCGCCGCTCCACGCCAGCTCAGGCCGGGCACCGCGCGGAGGTCGGCATCTGCTCGCAGACAATCCAGCAGCGCGGGAAAGCTCCGCTCAGCCTCGCCGCGCAGCACCCAGTCCGCATGCCCGAGGGCCTCCTCGGGCATGAAGCTCGGATGCGCTCCGCCCATGAGCACGGGCAGGCCTGCGCGCCGCGCGCGATCGGCCAACAAATAGGCCGACCGCGCCGTGGGTGTGATGCTCGAGATGCAAACCATGTCTGCGCCCAGGAGATCGGCCTGGCGCAGGGGCGAGATCTCCTCGATACAGATCCGCACCTCGAGACCGCGCTGCCGCGCCAGCGCCGCGAGGATCGGCAGGCCCAGGCGGGGCAGATGGAAGCGGGAGTAGATGTGCTTTCCCGGGCTGCGGGGTTCCACCATCAGCAGTCTCTGCAGCTTCATCTCAGCCTCCAGTCTTTTGACCAACTAGTTGGTTAATGCCGTCCCAAAAAATTATTCACCCCGGCTTGCATCCCAGGGCAGAGAAGATCATGTGCAGGATCTGCTCCCGGCGATCCCGAAGCCTCTTCTCGCTCAACGGATCGCCCCCGAGCAGCATGCCCACGAACTCGGCGTCCGAGAAGTATGCCAGCGTCATCGCGTAGACGCTGACGAGGAACTGGGAAGCGTCGACCTTCTTGCTGAACTCCCCGCGTTTGATGCCCTCCTTGATGAAGGCCACTCCTCGATCGAACAGGGGTTTGAAGAAGGTCTCGACCAGCCGGGCCAGATAGCGGTCGTTGCTGCCCATCTCCATGGCCGTGATGCGCGAGAAGTTCTTGTGAGAGGCCACGTAGTCGAAGAAGCCGTCGTAGAAGAGCTCCAGCTGCTCGGGGTAGGTGAGCTCCTGGCTGGTCCTCTCCTGGGTCAGCTTGATCAGATCGAAGAGGATCTTGTCCAGCACGGCGTGGTAGAGCTTCTCCTTGTTGTCGAAGTAGTAATGGATCATGGCCTTGTTGACGGCGGCCAGATCGGCGATCTCCTGTGTACGGGCACCGCCAAAGCCCTTGCGCGCGAAGACCGACTCGGCCACGAAGATGATCCGGTCTCTGGGATCTCGGATCGACTCGAGCTGGCGGACGAAGTCGGTCCCGAAGGCACGGGAAGCCCCGTCCAGGACCTCCCTTCGCTTGCGGGCCTCCTTGCGGCTCTTGCGGGAGGCCGCCTCGTCGCCGCGCCACTCCCCTTCACCTGCGCCGCCGGCCTGCTCGTGTCGATCCGTCATCGCGAGAGACTAACCATATGGTTAGAAGCCTGTCAAGCCCGGGCGGCTCATTCCTTGCGCCTGATTTCCAGTTGTTTGATTTTCTTGTGTAAATTCGTCCTCTCGATGCCCAGGCGCTCGGCGGTCCGGGTGATGTTCCAGCCGCACTCGTCGAGCGAGGTCCGGATGTACTCGCGTTCGACCTCGTCTCGAACCGCTCGCAGGCTCATGCCGTCGAAGCGGGCCACGTCGAGACCAGCGGCCCCGCCGGTGATGTACTCCGGCACATCATCGGCCCGCAGGCGCTCGGCGCTCATGATGACCATACGCTCGGTGACGTTCTTGAGCTCGCGCACGTTGCCCGGCCAACGGTAGTGCTTGAGCTTCTGGATCACCTCGGGCTCCACGTCCTTGCGCTTGAATCCGTTCTCCTTGCAGAACTCCTCGACGAAGCGGGCCGCGAGGACGGGGATGTCGTCGAGCCGTTCGCGCAGCGGCGGGCAGTGTATGGGGATCACATTGAGCCGGAAGTAGAGGTCTTCGCGGAACTCTCCCTCTGCGACCGACTTCTTCAGGTCCTTGTTGGTGGCCGCCAGCACACGCACGTCCACCTGGATGCACCGCTCACCACCTACGTGGCTCAGCTCGCCCGTCTGGAGCACGCGCAGGACCTTGGCCTGGGCGGCCAAGCTCATGTCGCCGATCTCGTCGAGGAACAGCGTTCCCCCGTTGGCCAGCTCGAACTGTCCCTTCTTCTTGCTCGTGGCGCCCGTGAAGGCGCCGCGCTCATATCCGAAGAGCTCGCTCTCGATGAGCTCGGCCGGAATCGCCGCACAGTTGACCTTGACGAACGGGCCTTCCATCCGCTTGGACAGCCGGTGTATGGCCCGGGCGACGAGCTCCTTGCCCGCTCCGCTCTCTCCGGTGATCAGGACCCGGCCGTTCGTGGGGGCCACCTTGCGGATCTCCTCATTCAGCTGTCGCATGGCCGTGCTGTTGCCGAGCATTTCGTACTGGCCGGACAGCCGTGACTGGAGGTTTTCCACTTGCCTGTTCAGACCGACCTTCTCCATGCAGTGCTTGACGGACAGGATCACCCGATCGCGGTCCAGCGGCTTTTCCAGCACATCGTAGGCGCCCAGCCGAGTCGATTCGATGGCATCCTGGATGGTGGCATGCCCGGAAATCATGATCACCTCGCACAGGGGCCAGTCCTTGCGGAGCTTGCCCAGCAGCTCGATCCCGTCCATTCCGGGCAACTTGATGTCCAGCAACAGCACGTCGGCCGGCTCCTCCTTCATGATCCCCAAGGCCTCCTCCGCCGAGCCGCAATCCACGAGATCCTCGACAGAGTCTGCAAGGACCATACGCAAGGTCCGTCGAATGTTCTTCTCGTCGTCGACGATCAGCACACGCGCCCTGGGTGATCTCTCTTCGTGCGCCATGCTTACGCTCCCTCCGGTCTCGCGTTCGAGCCGTTCGCGTCAGACGCCAGGACCGACCTGAGGCGCAAGATAAATACGGTCCCGTCCTCTTTCCCATCGCTCACCAGCAACTCGCCGCCGTGCTGCAAGACGATCTTCTTCACGATGGCCAGCCCCAGGCCCGTGCCCTGCGCCTTCGTCGTGAAGTACGGCTGGAACATGCTCTGCCTGACCTCGTCGCTCAAGCCGGCTCCGTGGTCGATGACCCTCAAGTTACCCCAGCCAGGGCCGATGTCCACTTCCAGCTCCACGCCCTGCCCATCCTCGCTGGCCTCCAGCCCGTTGTCGATCAAGTTGCTCAGCACCCGCCCCATCAAGGTCCGATCCAGCTCGACTGGAACCGGCTTGCCGAACGGCCGGAAGCAGACCCGCTCGGAATACTGCGGGTTGAGCTTGAGGAAGTCCGACACGAACGCGTTCAAGTCGGTCTCGCTGGGTCTCACCGAAGGCATCTTGGCAAACTCGGAGAACGTCTCTACCATCCGCCTCAGGCTGCCCACCTCTTCCTCGACGATCTCAAGCGAGTCGTCCAGCTTGCGCGTGAAGGCCGGGTCATCTCCCTGGTAGGAGCGGTGAAGCTCCTGTACCGCGAGCTGGATGGGCGTGAGCGGGTTCTTGATCTCGTGAGCCAGCCGCCGGGCGATCTCCTGCCAGGAAGAGATCTTCTCGAGGTACACGATCCGATCGCGATTGCGGTGCAGCTCGTTCATCATGGTGTTGAACGCCTCGGCCAGGGAGCCTATCTCGTCACCGCCGCGCACCGTGACCCGCACGCTCATGTCTCCACGCGCGGCCCGCCTGGTCGCCATGACGAGCTGGGAGACCCGGCGGGTGACCGATCTGGACAGCAGCACACCCAGAACGACCGCCGCCACGAGTATCCAGATGTAGATGAACAGGAACAGCCGATAGTATCCCATCTTCCAGGGTTGGAAGTTCTCCTTCACATCCTCCAGCGTGACCACCAGCTCGCGCAGCGCGTCCGATGCTTCGAGAAAGTCTCGGCTGATCACGAAGGTGACCTCCAGCTTGCTCCCGTCTGACATCTCCCAAAAATCGGTCTTCGATTTCCACTCCTCTTGCGGCAAGAGCAAGGGGCTCGTGAGCAGCAGCTTCTCGGAGTCCTCCACCAGAAGACGGATCCGGCTAATGGAGGCGTTGGAAGCCTGGAGATCCTCGAGCAGGGCTCGAGCCCGCTCCAGATCGTCGGATGCCAGGGCCTCGACGAGCCGGGGATCGCCCGCCGCGGCCTTGCCCTGGAGACGCACGATGCGCATCCGGGACTCGATGGCCTCCTTGTAGAGGTCTACCCCCGCCCGCAAGCTGGACAGCACTTGCTCGTTCAGACCGACCGCCATGCTCTCCTCGACGAGTCGCTCCACCATCAGCAGCGTGAAGAGCAGCGGCGCCGCAGCGGTCACGAGCAGCGCTGAGATGATCTTCCACTCGAACTTGCCGATCCTCGACATGGCCTCGGGGAACCCCTCGCCTAGCCCGACGGCAGGCTGACGTCGGACGAACGATAGGTGTAGACGGCATCCGCCTGGATGTCCCGCTCCCGAACGAAGATGCGGGAGAACGATCCGAAAAAGGAACGCTGGGAGCCGACCGTGCTGCGGCCATCCGGGTTGGCGAGGTACTCGCGCACCTTGCGCCTCTCCTCCGGAGAGGCGGGGTTGACCTCGATGCGCACCTGGGTGCGATAGTGGTCCGCAACGTCCAGATCCGGCTCCAGCTCCAGCGGCATCCTGCGCACCGACCCGCACCTCGCGATCAGCTCTTCCATGGTGCGCACCTGCAGGTCTCGCTGGCTGCCCGCCGACGAGATCCGGACATTGAAGCGCTCGTCCCAGATGTCGTAGAGGATCGTGTACTGGAGAAGCCCCAGCACCCGAGCGCCTTTCTTGCGGCCCTGCATCTCCACCTTGACGAGCAGGCGGCTGGTGAAGCCGGATGAGAGCCTTCGCCGAAATCGATCGGAGAAGACCTCCGGGAAGTCCAGTGAAAGGACCAGCCGGCCGGAGAGCCGCTCGACCTTCACGTCGCGCTTCAGGGTGCGCACCTCGCGCACCTGGGCCCGCAGTGTCCCGATCGCCAGGAGGCACAGGAAGAAGCAAAACGCTCTTGCTGGACGATTGCGCACCATGGGTTCTAGAAGACCACGTCCATCCAGTACGCCGCCGAAAAGGTGAACAGGCCCACCGGCGTGTCGAGCTTCATGCCCAGGTCGAGCGAGACCGGGCGCTTTTCCCGTCCGCTCCACTCGTCCTCGGTGGCCAGGAAGGCCGCCTTGGTCAGATAGGAGAAGTTGACCGCCGCGTAGAGGTAGCCCCTGTAGAAGAAGTCGCCCGTCGACCAGAGCGGCACGTCGTACTCGACCGAGGCCGAGAACAGCACATCTCCGTAGTCGACCACCTCGGAGAAGTTGAGCTCCAGGTTCCGGGGCAGGGAGTCCTTCTTGATCAAGTACATCGCGTAATCACCGACGAAGAAGCGCTTGAAGAACGGGCTGCCGGACTTGCCCGCATCCTGCAGCAGCCCGCCCACCAGGCTCACCCGCAGGACATGATCGAGCCACAGCCGGATCGAGTGCTCGTAGCTGATCATGTACTTGGAGTACTCGTAGTCGCTGAACAGCGGGGGTATCTTGGAGGCCAGCTCCACGCTGACGACCAGGTGCATGCCCTGAGTCGGCAGAAAGAAGTCGTCTCGGGTGTCGCGCTCGAACTGGAAAGACAACGATATCAAGGTGCTCTGGTCCTTTCGCAGGTAGCCCGAGAAGGGGTAGTTCTCGCAAACCGACGTGCCGCTCTTGGGCTCATCGAAGCTCGCCTCGATGTGCTCGGCCTGCAGCTGGAGCGAGATGCGATGGCGGGGATCCAGGTTCAGCCCGGTGCTCAGTATGGCCCCGCCGCGCCGGTAGTCCAGCACCTGGTCTGCATCGAAGTGACAGGGATCCTCGGGATCGTCCGGAAGATCGATCTTGGAAAGGAGCTTTCGCTCCTGGCCCTCGGCATACAGGCCCTGGATGCCGGCGCTGAAGCGCGTGCCGAAGATGGAGGGCCAGAACACACCCAGCCGCAGCGTCCACTGGTTCTCGCTGACCACGAAGGCGCCGGACAGTGCCATGCCGAGGCCGAAGAAGTTGATGTCGGAGATCCCCAGCCCACCCCAAAACGGGTTCGTGTCCGAGTAGCCGACAAAGAGGTTGTCGATGATGATGGTGTTGCGCTCCTCCACCTCCACGATCAAGGTGACCCGGCCCCGCTCCGAGCCGCGCTTCAGGCGCATCCGCACGTCGCGGAAGTAGCCCAGCGCGAGAAGCCGGATCCGGCTGAGCTCCACTTCCTCCTCGTCCAAGACCTCGCCGGGCTGGAGAGAGAGATAGGAGATGATCAGGTCCCCCCGTGTCTTCGTGTTGCCCTGGACCTCGATCGATTCGATGATATAGCGCGGCCGGAAGGGATCTTCCAGCCCCACCCGGTTCAGATCCTCGTCTGCGATGCCCGGTGGCTCCAGCTCGCCACCCTTCGTGCTCGCGCCTTGCTCGCCGTCCTCCGGGCTCGGCTCGTCGGCCTTCGGGCCTGCGCCCTCCTCTGGTCTCGCGCCCTGTTCACCGGCCTTCGGGTACGCGTTCTGCCCGCCGTCCTCCGGGCCCGTGCCCGGCTCAACGGCCTTCGGGCTCGCGCCCTGCTCTGTCCCGCAAGGCTCCGTTGCGGGCTGCGCTCCATCCTCGGTCTCCTCTTGCTCTCCGGCCGGGTCGCGCTGCTCGTCGCCAGCGCGGGCGAGCCCACCCGAGCAGAGGGTGAAAGCCAGGACAAGCTGCGGGATTATCCACTTCTTCATCATCGGGCTCACGGCCGTCAATGCCCCTGGAGAATGAAAGGTTATCGCGATCCTTACACCAATCGCCAGCGGTGTGCAAATCGTCCATCCATTGACATGCTGCCCGTCCGACGGATATCTCTTGGCGGCCATGGAGGAGACATCTCTCCAAGTGGAGTACCTGCAAGGCATTCATGTCGTGGACACGATCCTATGGCTCGATGCACCACGGCGCGCGGACCTGTGCTACCTCTCCAGCGCCCGCCTGTCTCGGCCCGTCCCTCACGGCAAGGTGCTGGTCAGCGAGCCCACCGCCCGGCTCGCCGCTCGCTTCCTCTCCGATGGCCAGACGCTCATATGCCCATTCGGACAACGCTTTTCTCTGGGGGGGCTCGATCTGACCCCCTTTCCGTCGGGGCACCTGCTCGGCGCAGGCCAGCTGCTCGTCCGCAGGGGCCAGAGCTCGCTGGCCTACACCGGGCGCTTCGACCTGCGCCAGGGACGGGCCAGAGAGGCCGGTCGCGTCCTCGCATGCGATGTGCTCATCGCTCACGCAGAGCTGGACCTCGACCTTCCGGGACAGGCGGAGGAGGAGGCCCGGCTGGCCGCCTGGCTTGCAGAAGCGCTCTCGTCGCGAGCTCAGCCCATCCTCTTCTGCGATCCGTTAGGGATGGCCCAGGAGCTCATCCAGCTGTGCGGCCAGCTGCAGCTGCGCTGCCGGGTCCACCGGAGCATCTACTCATTCTGCAAAAAATACAAGGAGCTGGGATTCGACCTGGGCGCAGCCCGGCTGTTTTCTTCCGGCCCGAGCCCCGGGGAGGTCTGCATCATGCCGGCGCATCTCGCAGACTCGCAAACGCTCCGCCGTCTCGAGCGCCCCCGGCCGGCCCTTGTCGACAGCCGTCCCGCAACGGCAAAGCTCGCTGGACTCGAGCGCTTTGCTCTGTCCTGTGACGCAGATCGGCGGGGGCTGCAGCAATATGCCGAGGAGTCCGGGGCTGGACGGATCTACCTGGTAGGGCCAGCCGCATCCCGGGCAGCAGAGGCGCTTCGCCGGCAAGGCCACCGAGCCTGGGCCCTGCTTCCACCGCAGCAGATCGATCTGCCCTTGCTGGCCAGCTGACCGATTGCGCATGCAGCGGAAGTCGATACAATGATCTTGAGCCCGCTACGATGAAGCCGCCAAAGAAAACCCGGCCCAAGATCCTCTTCGCGAGCTTCGAGGAGATCCCGGCCCCCACAGGCAGCGCATGCTGGGCCACCGAGGAGATCCAGGAGCTGGCGCGCCACTTCGACGTGGACGTCATGTCCCTGAAGTCCGAGGATCTGTCCCACATCGAGCGATACTACGGCGCCCGCCTGCTGCGGGTTCCGGTCGGCTCGCCCCGCTTTCTTGAACGGGTCAAGACATTCCAGCGCGCGCTGCGCAGGCAGCTCGAAAGCGAGCAGTACAGGTTGTGCCACTTCACCTCCGTCTGGGAGGGCATGGTCCTGGCAGCCCGCAAGAAGGCGGATGGCTTGAGGCTGGTCTACGAGCTTCGCTCCCTGCCCTCGGTGGACTTCCAGATCACCCACCCCGAGGACGCCAGGAGCGTTCAGACCTCCTTCTCGCTCAAGCAGCAGGAGGAGCACTGCCTGGCCATGGCGGATCGCGTCCTGGTCGGCTCCGAGGCCATTCGAAAGCACCTCCAGGGGCGTGGCGTGGAGCTCGGGCGCACGATGCTGCTCAGGCCGTCACTCGAGCTGGCCCCCTTCGAGAGCACCCAGTCCGGGCAACCCGGCGTGCTGCTCTACCTCGGCAGCCTGATGCCCTGGCAGGGCGTGCCATCCATCCTCGAGGCCGCCGCCTCCTTGCCGAGGCAGATCCGGGTTCGGCTCAAGATGGTGGTCCCCCAGACCGAGCCCTGGTTCGGCCAGCTTCGCGAGCTCGCCAAGCAGTATGGCCTGCTCAAACGCACCGACTTCATCGCTCCGGTGCCGTTCGAGGAGCTGCCGAGCTTGCTCTCCCAGGCCAGCATTTGCCTGGCGCCGCTGGCCAACCACGAGCACAACCGCACCGCCCCGGACACTCCTCACAAGGTGCTCGTCTACATGGCCGCCCGCCGACCCGTGGTCGCCGCCCGGCAGCCGACGATCAAGGACCTGGTCACGGATGGAGAGCACGGCCTGCTCTTCCCGCCGGGAGACATCGCCGGCTTCTCCACGGCGCTCCGCAAGCTCTTGCTCGACCGCGAGCTGGCCACCCGACTGGGCAACCAGGCCGCCTTGCGGCTGGAGGAAGTCCTTCCGCTGCACAAGGCCCTGGCACCGCTGCGACAGACCTATGCCGAGCTGCTCGGCCTGGAGACCGGTGTCTCCCCGGCACCGCAGACCGCGACGCTGGACACCATGCCGGGCATTCCCCAGAGAGACGATCCCAGGACCCAGCCCGATCCGATTCCACTGGGGCAGCCATTGAGCGAGACCAAGCCGATCCCGATGAAAGAGATCGCCGCCGAGGCGGCCAGAGAGCTCGACGAATCCGGCCAGCAGCCAGCCCAGGACTCGGCAGGCAGAGAGGAATTCGTCTTCCGCCCCGTGGATGCCGAGGATGCGGGTGAGCCGGGCGGAGCGGACTCCTGGCAGGTCATGGAAGTGTCGAACATCTCTCTGGGCGAGCCCTCCCCCTCGGATTCGGCCGACACCACCCCGCGCTTCTTGCTCGGTGGCCCCCCCTTCCGCGTGAGCTCCGATGAGACAGATGAGCCGAGGGTCCTGCCGCCCACCCGACCGCTCGATGAAGAGGCGGAGATGGTGGACGACGCCGATGTGCAGATCATCGACGAGGGCTCGGGACCCAAGACAGGCTCCTCCGGCAGCTCACCCGGCTGATCCATCCGGATGCCATTCGCACACCAGATCCTGCTCGTTGCGACGCTCCAGAGACTGATGCGCTGGCAGTCTTTTCTCTCCAGGCAGCTCGATCGCACAGAGGAGCTACTGGCAGGCATGGCGCTGGCGGGCCTCGATCCGATGAGCTGCTCCAGGCTCACGGGTGAGATCTACTCGTCCCGGGGCGACTACAGCGCAGAGGGCCTGTTCGACTGGGAGCGCAGCTGGCTCGAGTCGGATCTCTGCCCCCCGCCCGCCCGCGTGCTGATCGGCGGGGCGGGCACGGGTCGAGAGCTCGTCCATTTGGCCCGGGCCGGATACGAGCTGGTGGCCTTCGATCCGGCCCCGGCCTTCGTCCGGAAAGCAGCGCAGCGCCTGCAGACCCCGGCGTGCCTCACCTTTCTCGAGGGCGGCTACGAAGCGCTCGCCCAGCCCGACACGCGAGGCCAGCTCCGCTTCGCGCAGTCGATCAGAGCGCATGCGCCCTACGACGGCGTGCTGCTCGGCTGGGGGAGCCTCACCCACGTGGCCGGCGAGGAGCAGCGGAGGCGACTGCTGATCGCGCTTCGAGCTCTCTGCCCCCGGGGGCCGATCCTGGCGAGCGTCTGGATGCGAGGCGATGACACCGAGATCCACCGCTCGCGAGCCTTCCGGCTCGGCTGGGAGATCGGCCGCCGCCTGCACCCAGGCGCGCCCGCGCGCACCCGGCCCCACCCGGGCGACCACGTGATCTCGCGCGCCGGCTTCGGCCACTACTTCACCCGGGCCGAGATCCACGCCCTGGCCGAGGCCACGGGACATCGCCTGACCCGCGAGCCGCCCGGGCCTTACAGCGGCGTGTTCCCCCACTTCACACTCATGCCGGCCGAGGCGCGTCCCGAGTAGCGGTCGCCCTCTGGTCCCATGTCAGTCGTACAGGTCGTCAGCTGCCGCTCGGAGCGCATCCAGTGCGAAGCCGAAGAGCTGCTCGATCGCGAGCCCATCTCCCTCGAGCGTGCGGATCCGTGTCCGGCTGGCCTCCGGCGCCACCGACCCGTCGTCCAGGGCCCGCACCAGATCCGCTGCGGTGCAAGCCCCCAGCTCGGCCTTGCTGTCTGCCATGTCGAGCGCCACCGCAGACGCGCACTCGGCTGCGGCCAGCGCGCGGGTCAGCAAGGCATCGTGAGGACCCGGCAGGCGCCTCGTGCGCACGGCCTCGACGAGCTCCGTCTCCAGCCCCTCTGCCTGGAGCATCTCGGCCGCCACAGCACCGCAGCGCCTGGGGTTGGAACAGGTGAGATCGTGGTCCAGCTCGACCACCAGTCCGGCCAGGGCCCAGAGCGCCCGGTCGGCCGCGAAGTGCATCGCCAGGCCCTCCATGAGCGCCTCGCACGCCAGGCCGCGGCGGATCACCTCCCGCTCGCGAACCGAGCGCCGAAGCAGCAGGAATGCCTCGAGCCGCGTCATGTCATCGCCAGGATGCCAGGGGCGGGGGCGGGATTCAAGGCTCGATCAGCGGTCGCAGTCGACAGCCAGCCAGTCTGCCATCACCAGCTGCATGCCATCGTAGCGGTTCTCCAGCCAGCCAAAGCAGTCCGAGTAGCCCTGGCATGCGTGGCAATCACCCAGACATAGATCCAGAACCTGATCCGTGCACCCGAAGCAGACCGTCCGGCAGTCATAGCACACGCCGTCGTAGTCTCCGGGATCCTCCATCGCAGCACAGCCGACCAGGACGAACGACACGAGCAAGGCAAGACAGAGAATTCTCACGACCCGGTACCACATGGTCGCCTCCTACGAATTCAATCGAAAAGCAAGTTCTGTGCCCGAAATGCAACTGCAGCCCCAGTCGCTCGAAAAACAAGTGCTTTGCATCCGGGTCGCGCAGGGCCCGAGCGCTGCAGGTAAGGCATGAAAGTCAGGGTTTGCAGGTGCTTGCAGGCCGATCCGCTCAGGGCACGGGCAGCTCGAAGACCGCGCGCACGCCCTCCAGCCAGACCGTCTCCTGGTGCTCTCGGCCCTGATGCTCGACCTTGACGTCCATGGGCATCTGGAAGTAGCGCTCTGGCCCGGTGGCCCAGACGGCACGCTGGGTGACCGTGCACTCCAGCCGGTCGCCATCCAAACCGCGGTGCTCCTCCCGGACTGAGATGATGCCCGTGCCGCGCAACCACTGCTCGAAGAACCAGTCCAGGTCCTCGGCGGCGATCTCGGCAGCGCGTTGGGTGAGCTGCTCCGTCTCGAGCTCATCGAAGGCGTGCGCGTCCTGGATCTCCAGCAAGAGCCGATCGAGATCCTCCGCGCCCATGATCGTACCGAGCATCCTGAGGACCCAGGCGCCCTTGATGTAGTAGATGCGCGGCTCCATGTCGATGGCCTCGTCGGGCACCAGCGGGTGATCCGCGCCACCCGCAGTGTAGTGCTCGAGCAACGGCTGCACCTCCCAGCGCCAGGTCCAGCTGCCGGCCTGCTCGCCTTGGAGCTTCGTGAGACAGCTGGCCGCGCAGTAGTCGGCCATGCCCTCGAGCAGCCACAGGTCTCGCGAGGCGCCCACGAAGACCTCGTTGCCCCACCAGGTGTGCGACAGCTCGTGGGCCAGATAGAAGTCGCGCTTGATGAACGAGCCGCTGCCGTCATCGTCCCAGACGTAGTTGGGCACCAGGGTCAAGCCCGGTCCGGCAAAGCCGTTTTCGAACGCCTCGTCCACACCGGCAAAGCGCAAGACCCCGAAGGCCGGCTCGCCGAATCGCGACCGGTAGTCCTCGCACATGGCCTCCAGGATCGGCACGTAGGTGGCCGGCACGATCGGGTAGCCGTCGGAGCTGGAGCCCGGCAGGGCGTAAAGCTCGAGCACGGCGTCTCCACAGGCGCCGGCCACTTGCTCGTATGAGCCCAAGGCGAGCGGGATCACGCCCTGATGCGGTGTGTCGAAGCGGTAGCGCTCGCTCCGCGTGCTGTCCGCATTCGCCTGCGATCCGACGAGCTCTCCTGGCAGCACCAGGGTCATCGAGTCGGGAAAGGTGACCTCGATCTCGATCCCCTCGAAGCGCGCCTGGCCGATCAAGACGGGCCAGTACCAGTAGCCGTAGCTGAAGAAGGAGCCCTCGGCGGAGAGGCGGTTGGC
This sequence comes from Deltaproteobacteria bacterium, assembly GCA_016935365.1. Classification (GTDB taxonomy): domain Bacteria; phylum Myxococcota; class B64-G9; order B64-G9; family B64-G9; genus JAFGRB01. The sequence goes on along the minus strand of JAFGRB010000211.1, from coordinate 25,476 downwards.
GAGCACCCGTCCGCCCTGCTCGGGAAAGTCGTCCACGTAGAGCTCGATGTCCTGGTCGTGCCACTCCACCGCGATGGGCCAGCTCTGGCCGGCCGGCACGGGGCTCGTGGGCGAGATGATCAGCCGGCCCTGCCGGTATTCGAAGCTCGCATCGGGCGCCTGCGCATCGAGCTCGTCGATGGCCGCGGCCGAGAGCAGCAGCTCGACCCTGGCGATGTCCTCGTCCTCCGAGCCCAGCACAAGCTCCGCACGGCCCGTCAAGCTGCCCGCCGCTGGATCGAGGACGAGCTGGACGCGGATCTCGCTCGCCTGGCCAGGGGCGCGCGTGGTCCCGGTGGGCAGCAGCTGCCACGGCCTCGCATCCGGCAACCAGCGGCCTGCTCGGCCCCAGGTCGGAGGCAGGCTCAGGGCCTGCTCGTAGCGCCCCGGGTCTTTCAGGTCGTGGCGCAGCAGCTTGAAGTCGGAATCCAGGACCAGCTCGATCGATTCGCCATCACAGGCCGCGAGCAGAATCGAAAGCAACAAGACCGCAGACCTCATCTCGTCATCTCCCTCACCGTCCAGCCCTCACCGTCAAGCCCCTGCCACTTCCGGCGCTCGGCCTCGCGCAAGGGCCTGTAGCCCGGTGTCGGACTTGCGAGCAGCAAGTACCCGCGCCCGGCGTGCTGGGCGACCTCCTCGAGCCTGCTGACAAGCTGCGGCTGCAAGCCCAGCCCCCGGGCGAGCGGGCGGACGAAGAGCCGCGCCGCGATGGCGTCCGGCTCGATCTCGCAGCCCACGATCCAGCCTAGCCGGCTCGCCCGGCGAGCGCACGCACTGCAAGCTCTGATCTGCCCTTCCCGCACCCGATCTTCCGAGAGCCGAAAGCCGGCCGAGGTGGCCATGGCGAGCAGCCGATCCGGATCGCGCTCCGCCTGGATACGCACCCCACCCAGGCAGGCTCGTAGGCCGATCTGGATCACCGGACTGCCGAGGATCTTCTCTGCAAGCCGTCGCAGGCTCGCGTGGCGCTGGACCAGCATACGAAGCTCCTTGATCGGCCCGCCCCGGATCCGGCCCGCGAGTCCACTGGCTATCCGCTGCCTCTCGCCATCGCGCCTTACCGCCACGACCCGGCCCCGCAGCGCGGCCATGTCCACCGGCCCCTGCTCGCCCCGGTGCGAGTCGCCGCTCGCCCAGAATCGCCGCCCGCGAACCCGGGTGACGCGATGGGCATACAACCTTCCCTGCCACTCGAAGACCGCGATCCAGCCCGGCTCCACCCGCTCGACGCGCTCCAGCTCGAGCCTGTCCCCGCACAGGAGCTCGGGCTCCATGCAAGCGCCCACTGCGATGAGCTCGTCCGCGAGCTGCAGCAGTCCCGGATCCGAGAGCAGCACGCCCGCCTCGTCCGGCAGGATCACAAAGGGCTCCCTGGCATCGTAGGGGCGGGGTTCATCCCCGCCCGCACGCTTCTCGATGCCTTTCTCCCTGGCCACCGAGGCGCTCACGAGGCCTCCTGCAGTTGAAACTCCCAGCGCCAGTGCTCGGGGAGACGTGCGGGGCAGAGCACGAATCGCAGCTCGCCCCCCTGCGGCGCTCGGATCCGCCGCGCGCAGGGGATGAAGATCTGGCCGAAGTTGTTGGGGCCGGGCCTCGGGCCGGTGGAGAACGAGATCGTCTCGGTGAGCTGGACGCGGAAGAAGCCGCACATGCCGGTGCACTCGGCCCCGGGTTGAAGCGAAAAGCGCGCCTCGATCCTGTCCGGCGTGATGTACTCCGCGCGCAGGTCCATGCTGTGGACGAGCGCAGGCTCGGCCAGAAAGCAGGACTCGTCGTCGAGCTCGATCACCAGCGGCCGGCCGGCCTTCCAGGAGAGCTCGGCGAAGTGGCGCTGCGCCATGTGCCGGAAGTCGAAGCCATAGCGAGGCTCGGCCCAGAAGTCCAAGCCGGCCTCGAGCTCGGAGCGGTGGGCGCAGGGCGCCAGGAAGAGATCGATCCGGAAGGGCAAGATGCGCCCACCCGGCTCGAGCAGGTCCCTGCGGGCGCGAGCCAGCTTGGGCACCAGACCCTCGTCCCACAGATAACAGCCGATCTGCTCGTGCACCAGTACGCTCGCGCGCGCATCGAGCTCGAGCCGCATCGCGTCCTGCTGCACGAAGTCGATCTTCTCTGCCAGGCCAGCCCGCCGTGCGGCCTCGCGGGCCTGGTCGATGATGCTCTCCCTCTCGACCGCGATCACCCGCCGGCACCCCGCCCGGGCTGCAAACAGCGCCAGGATCCCCACACCGCAGCCCAGATCCAGCACCGTGTCTCCGGGCCGTACGACCGACTCTATCGCTTTCCGATATGCGCCGGTACGCAGCTCGTCTGCCAGCAGGCGCTGGTGCTCCTGGGCGGTCGCGTAGCGGCTCGCAATGGGCTCCTGCTGGATCTCTCGGTCCAGAAAGTGTGAAAACAGCATGCTGCGGCCTGCAAGATCCCTGCGAAGCGCCCGGTCGCCGGCGATCTTCCGGCGCGCGGCGGCCACGAGCGCCGGATCTCCCAGCGTGGCCATGCAAACCCGGCAGCTGCTACGCCCGGGCATCGCACGCCTGCCCGCGAGCCACCGCAACGCCCGAGGGCCGAGAAAGGCCAAGGCGGCCAGCAGGAAGTCGCGACTGGCCCGATCCAGGATCGCGTCGAGCGGCTCGTCCAGGACTCGCCCGAGCAGCAGGGCATCGCAGCCCTGGAACAGATGAACCGAGCAGCAGATGAGCACGCTTCCGTCCATGTAGATCGCGGGCTCCGCGACATGGAAGCACCCCTCGCCCCGGGGCCCCCCGATCCGATCCGCGCGGAGGCTCGCTGCGGTTCCAGCTCGCTCCAGGTCGGAGATCGACTGGACGGCCAGGTCGAAATCGAGCCCCGCAGCATCACAGTAGCGCTCGATCATCCGCCGAGATGCTCTCCCGACGCCCTTGAATACGATCTCCACTCCGTGCCGTTGGCAATCGCGCACCAGGCTGCTCACCGACTCCAGCGACAGCATTTCGCGGTAGGCGTCCACGCTCAGCGCAAGCCCCGCAAGACCTCTTTGCGCAGCCTCCGCGAGCAACTCCCTACCTCGTGCTGGGTCTTCAATCCATCGCCCATTCGTGACCGCGTGACAGTCGCATCCCGAATCGGAGACGCGCCGAACCAGGGCGAGCAGGCGCTCGGGCGCGTCGAAGGGCTCACCGCCCGAGAGCGTCACCGAGCGCAGGCCCGTCGGCATCGACGAGAAGATAGCTTCGATCACGCGCGGATCGTAGTCGTCTCTCGTCCTCATCTCGAGCGGAATACAGCAGTGCGGACAGCGCGCTTTGCAGAGAAGGCTCGGGAGCAGCGTGATTGTCCGATAGCGGAAAAGGGGCTCGTCTGTGAGCATCGCGTCTGTCATAGAAGCGAATCGATCCGGGAGTCTCTCGTGAAGCGCAGCAAGCTCGAGCGAACCTCCCCGGCGAGCGCCATGACCGTCTCGAACACGCGGCGATGCCGGTACTCGGCCGGTAGAATCACATTCTCGGCGAGCTCGGCAACCGCCTCGGCCCCCCGAAGCTCGACCAGATCGAGCGTATCGCTCTTGCGTACGAAATACAGGCCATCGATCGGCGCGCTGCCGGGCTTTCCAGGCCGTCCCCGGTTGTCGAGCATCGGCACACCGAACGCCCGCCAGCATCCGCGGACATATCGCACCGCGACCTTGTCATCGTGGAGACAGATCAGGCTTCGAGCGTTTCGCGCTGCGGTCGACTTGCCCGCGCCGCTCCGCCCGAGGAAGAGAAAAGCCCTGTCATCTCGCAGCATGAAAGCGCCGTGCAGCAGCAGCCCCCCGTTCTGTCCCAGGGCGTGGACGAGCAGCATGCCGAGCGCAGCCGACACCAGGGCGGGACTGTCGCTGCCCAGGCCGAGCTGGATCTGCGTGGCGCTCCGGCCGAGCGTGCGAACGCGCTCCGTTTCGGTCTGGGGATCCCGTATCAGATCCAGCTGGTAGCCGCCGGAGATGGCGACGCGAAACGGCGCCAGCATGAAGGCAACCGCCTCATCGAGCGACGGCCCGCAATGAAGCTCGCAGGGTAGTCCACAGGCGTGGAAGGAAAAAAGCAAAGGTCTGTGCAAAGGTCTAGGGCTCGCGCCTCGGTGACTCCCGGAAGGGACCGTATCTCCCGATGGAGCTCACGGTCGTTGAGTAGGTGTGCATGATCATCCGGATGACCTTCGACTCCAGTCTCGGTTTCTTGTAGGGCATCCTGCGTTTTTCTTCCGCCTTCACGGCCACCTCCTGCAGATCCGTCCTCGCGAAGAACCGGATCGATACCTCAGTAGTGCAGATAGAACATCCCGTCCCGCATGTCACCGCCACCCGCGTCGACCGCGATGTTGCTCCCGATGATCACGTCGGGCAATCCGTCGCTGTCGAAGTCGTCCACCGCGATCGAAATCCCGTAGTACTCGCTGTCTTCGCTCAAGACGATGTCCGGTGAGTTGCCGAAGTACTCGGGAGCGCTCCCCCGGTTGAGGTAGAAGATGGCCTTGTGGCCGTTCGAGGTGTTCGTGCCCAGCGCGATGTCCTGCCAGCCATCCATGTTCACATCCTCGACGACGAGCTCCCAACCCAACCACACGCTTCCCTCGGTCGAGTTGATCGTCTTGAAAGCGACATCGTCGACTCCTCCGGCCACCCCGGGATACAAGTATACCTTTTCGAAGTAGGCGGCGGCAACTGCCAGATCGGGCAATCCGTCGTGATCGAAGTCCGCGTTGCCCACCGCGCGGTTGCCGAAACCCACGCAGAAGTAGTATGGATCGCAGCCGCTGTACATGCCGCTTGGACCCTCGTGGAAGATGGCCAGGTTGTCGGCAGCCGCGTATGCCGTCCCGTCGCCGGTCTGGGTCTCCAGATAGATGGTCTGGCCATCGAAGAGGAAGGCGTCGTTGACCGAGCTGGCACCGACGATGAACTCGGACATTCCATCACCGTCCAGGTCGCCGAGCGTGCTGATCCCGCTCGCGTAGCCGAACCAGTCCTCCGCGTCCCGGCCCACGATCACGACATCGGCATCCGATGCGGACAGCACCCGGTCTCCTCCGCTATCCGCCACCCAGTCCGCCTGGGAGCGCCCGAAGAAGAGATAAGCATTGCCCGCGGCGCTCGCGGTCGGCGCGCTGACGAGCAGGTCGTCGATGCCGTCGCCGTCCACGTCGCCGATCATCTCGGAGTAGTAACCGAAGAGGTCTCCGGCCACGTTGCCGCGGATCTCGATGTCGGGCGCCGCAGGCAGACTGGCCAGGCATCGGCCGAAGTAGATCGACACCCGACCCTGGCCGCTGCCGTACCCTCGCCCGCTGACGACCAAGTCGTCGATCCGGGCCTGGTCGTCTCCCGCGCAGGTCTCGGGCCCGCTGATGTCGCCGATGCGGCCCACGTCGGAGCCGAACTTCTCGCTGGCCGTGTCGTTGCTCAGCCGCTGGCCCGCGCTCCAGGCGCTCAGGTCGTCCTGGCCGTAGAACACGTAGACCGCGCCCCCATCCGTGCCACCGCCGCCCGTGAGCTCGGTGTGCGCGCCGACCGCCAGGTCGGCGTAGCCGTCGTGATCCACGTCGCCGATGCTCCAAAGCCCATAGGCGAAGTAGCCCCCCTCGCCCGGCGCCACCACGGTGTGAGTCCGCCAGTAGTTGGCGAGCGAGAGCGATGGGATGGCGCCGTAGTTGCCCACCTCGTCCACGGCCCGGACCGCGATGGAGTAGGTGTTGAGCGGCGGCCAGCCCTCGAAGACCGGCGGGCTGGTGCTCGGGCCCGAGTAGACGGGCACCGCGGTCTGCCACCTGGCCTCGCTGCTGATCGGCGCGGTGGCGTAGCGGACCTCGTAGCCCGCAGGTGTGCCGTCCGCGCCGTCGTCGCCTACCGCACTCCAGCTCACCAGCACATCCGCGTGGCGGCTGGCCGCGGGATCGACCAGCTCGTCCTCCAGTGCGGCGCTGGCGTTGACCGTGCCCGGCGCGACCACGTCCGCAATCACGCTCAGATCGATCACGCTCGGGTTGCCGGCGTAGTCGGTCGCCACGGCTTGCAGCGCATGGCTCGCATTGTGGGTCAGGGCCACGTTGGGCCAGTTCACGTTCTGGGACGGAACGCCGGTGATGCTGGTCGGGCCCGCGCGGGTGTCCGCGCCCTCGCGCAGCGAAAGGCTGCCCGGGTAGGTCGGATCGCCGCCGTCGGTCACCCGGAAGCCAAAGGCCATGTTGCAGGGCGCACCGGTCGACAGGTCGGCGAGGATGTCCACGCCGTTGGCCGAGGGGTTGCCCTGGCTGGCGACGCACAGCACGTCGTCCTCGCCCGGGGCCAGGCGTTCGAGAGTCGGTGGCAGCAGATCGACCATCTCCACCTGGAAGCCGTCGGGGAACAGGTGCCCCCCACCGTCGTCGATCTCGGCCTCCACGTCCACGCCGGCTGCGCCGTCGTCCAGTCTCACATCGAAGAAGGTCACGCACTCGGGCGTGCCGTCGGCGCCCAGGTCCTTGGTCTGGACCAGCCCGCCGCTCACCCGCAGCCGCACCACGGGCGTGGGCACGTCGCTGCCGGTGCAGGTCGAGCTACAGGCCTGCACGTCGATCTGCAGGCCGTTCGATGGATCCGCGTCCTTGTCGTCGGCGGCGTTGAAAATCTCCACCGGCAGGTAACCGAGCACGTCCAGGTCGCAGCCCGCGATGTCGACCTCCAGATTGGTGCTCTGCCAGGGCGCGGACACATTGCCGGCCGGATCGGTCACGGTGACGTCCAGGTCCTGGACCCCGGGCTGCAGGTTGCAGTAGAAGTCGGTCGTGCCCGAGCCGTCCACGTAGGGGCTGCAGCGCGGGCCGCCCTGGGTCGAGACCACCTGGATCCGCTGGGTCGAATCCGTGCCCGTGGTCTGGCATATGAAGTGGACCGAGGTATCCGTGTAGTAAGCGTCTTGCGCCGGGGGCGGATTGCAGCTGATCGTAGGCGGAGTCAGGTCGGCACGCACCGCGAGCTGGTCGGTGGCCCAGCCGGGCTCCGGGTTGCCGCAGGCGTCTCGCACCTGGACCTCGAGCAGCGTGTCCCCCTCGGGGATGGAGGTCTGCACGCAGGCCGCGCCGTCCGCCACCGCGGCCGTGGCGTTCATCGGCAGGAAGGTCACCACCTGGCCGTCCTCGACACCCGAGCAGCTCACGCAGAAGTTGAAGTCCAGATCCCCGCCCGAGATCAGGTCGTCGGAGAGGTTCAGCAAGGTCTTGTTCGGGCTCGAAATGGAAATGACGGGCGCTGCTGTATCCACGGTCACCGTGAAGGTGGCGTTGGGGTCGGTGATCGGCGGGGATGTGCTCATGTTGGGGTTGCCGAGCGCGTCCGAGAAGACCGCCGTCAGCACGTGCACACCGGAGACCAGGCTGGCGCTCAGATCGACCGTAGCGCCCGCGACCGTCCCGCTCGCGCCGGGCAGCGCCGTGCCCGGAGGCCAGTCCTCGTACAGGCGCACCGTGCGCCCGTCGAGGCTGTTGCCCTGGTCGTCCACGGTCAGGCGGACATGCAAGCCGCCCTCGGACTGGTTGAGGCAGTCGTCGCCGTTGCCTGTCAGGATGGTCCGCGTCGCCACCGTGGGCGGCAGCGAGTCCACGTAGACCGCCACCGGCGCCGACCACTGGCCCTGGCCGGGGATGTTCTCGGCGTAGGCTCGCAATCGGACGTCGCCCTGGGGCATGTCCACGCAGTTGAGCGTCACCGTGCCGGGCCCGCCCACGCTGCCGGGCGTGACCGTCCGCCCGTAGCCCGCATCCCCGCATGCTCCCGCGTCGTCGTTGGAGCACGAGCTCGGGCCGCTCGGATCGCACACGCACAGGTAGAGGGTGTCCCCGGCCTCGATGTTCGTCACGCTCACGTTGACCTGGGTCTGAAAGCCGGCCGGGGCGCACATGTCCCACGAGCGGTTGAGCTGCGCTCCGTCGGTCGGCCGGGTGATGTCCACTTCGGGGGCGTCCAGGTCGATCCGAATGTCCGAGTAGATCGAGCCTGCGTTGCCCGCTGCATCCGTCACCGAGCAGACGAGGCGCAGGTTTCCGTGGCTGTGCGGAGGCGGCAGCAGGGTCACGAGCCCGAGGCTCCGGCTGGTCTCGCCCGCGTTGAGGCTGGCGCTGGCCACCTCGACCGGCGTCGGGTCCACCCCCTGGATCTGGCGCGTCAGGCTCAGCGCGTCGCCTTGCTGGATGCTGCCGGCAGCGAACTGGCAGGTGACGTTGCGCTGGAAGCCCGGCGTGCCGAGGCCCTGGTCGCCGGCCACGCTGAAAGCGCTGCCGTCGGCCGGGACGAGCGCGATGACCTCCGGCTCGATCCGGTCGACCGTGATCTGGACCGGAATGGATGCGCCGGTGTTGCCTGCGCAGTCCGTCACCTGGGCCTCGAGGCTGTGGTCTCCGTCGGTCACGGTCACCCGCTGGAACGTGATCTGCCCACCCGAGAAGACCGGCATCGGGCTGTCTCCGATCCCGTCGTGGCCGGTGAGCTCCGCCGTCAGCCCGTCGCGCACGTCGGCGCTCACCACGACCCGGATCTGAAGCTCCCCGCCCGGCACCGCGTCGGGGCTCGACGCGTTGAACACGGCACCGGCAGAAGGCTCGTCGATGCTCACCGTCGGGGGCGTGGCGTCGATCCGGTAGCCGACCGCGGGCGAGGTCGAGCTGCCGTGGTCATTGGACACGCTGGCCCAGATCTGGAAGTCACCCTCGGACGGAAACTGGGCGTCGATCTGGGAGCTGCACACGCCCGCGCCGTCGACCGCACCCGTGGTCCAGAAGCCCGGCGTGGCCAGGCTGCACTCGGGTATCGCGTCGGCCGAGCGCGGCCGGAAGCAGAACAGGCAGACCCGGGAGTCGGCGTTGGTGGTCTGGGCGCTCACGCTCACGGTCGAGGTCTGCGAGCAATCGCCGTCCGCCGGCGAGGAAATGGCGATGCTCGGGAGGTTGGGATCGCCCACGAGCGCATCCAGCTGCTCCTGGCCCGTGCCGCAGAAGTTGGTCGCGCTCACCTGGAACTGGATGCTGCCATTGGCGAGCACGACGTCGAACTCGGCCCGGCCGCCCCCGAAGCGGTTCGGGGTGACGGGCTGGGCCGGCACGCCGTTGGTCACGATCACCAGCTCGACATCGTGCGCGTCGAGCACCTCGGTCACGTCGACCTCGACGGTGTACGGACCTGCATTCGATATCTCGACCGGCGGGGTCGGGTCCGGGTTGATGAAGGTGATCTGCGGCTCGGCCGTGCAGGACTGGTAGGTCACATCCAGCGGAGTGCTCTCGGCCGGGTTGCCGGCCGCATCGCTCACGCTGGCCGTGACCGTGTTGGCACCGCTGAACCAGGGCACGTTGCCGATGCAGACCTGGTTGCCGGTGATGCTGGCGGAGACGCTGTCCGAGCTCGCCCCCTGCTCCACGAGCACGGTGACGAGCTGCCCATTCTCCACGCCGGTCGTCTCTACGCACACCGCCTGAGCAGGATCCTGGAAAGTCGCCCCTCCGGCAGGATCCGTGATCTCGATCGTCGGCGGATGGCCGTCCACATCGATCCGGTTGGTGGGCGAGGCCTCTCCGCTCGAGAGCAGGCACTGGACGCTGATGCCCTGACCATCGACAAAGCGCACCTCCCCCATCCCGCTCTGGGTGTCCGTGTCCACCGGGAAGGGACCGAAGGTCGTGCCGTCGACGAGGATCTCGAATGTGCCACCGCCGCTGACGTTGGCGGTCAGCACACCGACGTCATACTGCAGGTCGTTATCCGGATCGCCGTCCTTGTCGTCGGCTGCAAGCAGCGTAGATCCGTCGGCCGGGTCCACCACCTGGCAGGTGACCTGGGCGGTCACCACCCAGACCGTAGAGCTGATCGCGGCCCGCTCTCCGCACGCGTCCTCACCCTCCACGCTCACGACGTGCTCGCCCGGCTGCAGGAAGGAGAGGTAGCGGAACTCGTACTCCCCGCCCGGCTGGAAGGCCACCGGGCGAAGCGGATCGAGCCCGTCCATGACGATCCGCTCGTCCAGCTTGAGCCACATTCGCTCGGCGTCCGGCACCCCGGAGGTATTCCCGCGGACCGCGATCTGGATACCCGGAGCGGGGTCGCGATCCGCCGCATCGGTGATGGGCGTGGAGTGATCGGGATCGTCTCTCGGCGACAGGATGGACACCTCGACCGGAGAGGCGCAGACGAAGTAGCGATTGACGAGCGAGCGCCCTGTCCGTCCACCCGCCTCCTCCACCTCGGCAAAGGCCTCGATCTCACCGTCCGGCAAAGTGGCCAGCACGATGGCCGTCCCGTCGGAAAGCACGCCCTGGAACTCCTGTCCATCGACGATGACCCGGACTGCGCTCCCATCCGCGCAGGCAAAGGCCCCGACCGGATCGGTCGAGACGGTCAGGCTGATCTGCAAGCCCTCGACGCCGGGCTCCTCGTCATCCGCGGCCCGGAACGTGACGCCGCCCATGGGGGTTAGCCGGACCGCGCACCCGCCCGTGTCCACGGTCACTCCGATCTCGGCGATCACACTCTCGCCGCCCTGGCCCTGGGTCTCGAGGTGCAAAAGATCGGCCCCCTCGGCCAGATCGACGCTGTCGAAGTCGACGCGGGAAAAGGCCAGCACGCCCGTGATGGGCGGCCTGGCGTTGATGCTCAGCTCGACATCCTGTCCATCGTCGACGCCCTTGCAGACGACCGCCACGTCCTGCTGGAAGCCGGCCGCGATCGGATCGTCGTCATCCGCTTGTGTGAGCGTGGATCCATCCTCTGGATTCTCGAAACGGCAAGCCGGTACGCCGAGCTGTACGGTCACGTCCTTGCAGATCTCCAGTTCGGGTACGCTCCGGGTCGAGCAGCCCAGGCTCCCGTCCTCCATCCAGGCGACCTCGACGCTGCCGGTCACGCAGATCCGGTTGACTCCGTCGAGAAAGGTGAGCTCGCCGTACTCGATGCTGCTCTCTCCATCGCCGTCGCCGTCGGATACATCCCGGCGGACCGTCTCACCCGGCGAGAGGCTGTTCGTGAAGGTCAGGGACGTGCCGTCGGGCACACAGCGAAGTTGAATGCGAACCGGGTACTGGATCCCCTCCTCGGTCTCGTTGGTGTCGTTGAACTCCGTCAACGCGCCGCCGGTCGGGCTGAGGAAGGTGATCGTGGGTTCGCAGTCACACGGGTTCTCCGCGTCACCGTCGCAATCGCAGGCGCTCGAACCCAGCAAGGAAAGCAAGCCGAATATCCACAACACTTTCGATAGCTTCATGATCTCGAACCTCCCGCCAAGGAGCACGGTAGAGCCCCCTCAGTGCCCCCCATACTACTCTCAGTCTGTCGAGAAAATCAATCGAGCGTGAGACCGGGTTCAGCTGCCCTCGATCAGGCCCTTCTTGGCCAGGCACTCGACGAACCAGAGCGCGTCATCCTGGGCGCGCTCCGACTCGACCTCGAACTCTGCCTGCAGGGCCCGGGCCACGTCGCGCACGGTCCGCTTGCCGTCGATGAGCTCCCAGATGCGCGTGCCCGTGTCGTTGAGGGTGTGCATGGTGCTGTCTGCCGGCGTGATGATCACCGCCTCGCCATCGATCAGGCGCCAGGCCACATCTTTCTGACGGGCCAGCCGGGAATCGAGCGAGAACGGAACCGCGCGCGGCTTCTTGGCTGCGGGCCTCGTCGGCGCTGCCTTGCCGGCCTTCCTCGGGCTGGGCCTGGACTTGACGGTCTTGACGGCCTTCTTGACGGCCTTCTTGGCAGCCTTCTTGACCGCCTTCTTGACCGCCTTCTTGACAGCCTTCTTGACAGGCTTCTTGGCAGCCTTCTTGGCAGCCTTCTTGGCAGCCTTCTTGGCAGGCTTCTTGGCAGCCTTCTTGGCAGGCTTCTTGCCGGTCTTCTTCTTGGCCTTCTTCACCGCCTTGACCGCCTTCTTGACGGCGCGCCTGATGGCCTTTTTCCCCTTTTTTTTCGAAGTCTTTTTTGCCATCACCGCCCTCGATTCGATTGCAGAAATAGTTGACCTCAGCTCGATCCGGCGACAAGAGTAGGCCCTCGAAATCGGATTGTCAAGTTCATCCAACAGCTTGCTCTTTCAATCCTCTCCCTGCCCGAGATCGGCTTCTTCGACACCGCACCTGGCCAGCGCCTCGGCGGTCGTCCAGACCTCCACAGCCGGCACTGCCTGCGCCAGCGCCTCGCTCAGCTGCAAGAGGCAGCCGGAGCACTCGGTGACCACGACGCTCGCACCGCTCTCCCTCACCCTGCGCGCCTTGTCCCGGGCCATGGCGGCCGAGAGCTCGAAATGGGCGAGATTGAACACGCCCCCGTGCCCGCAGCAGCGACATGGATGGGACATCTCCACGAAGCGCCTGTCGCGAAGCCGCGTCAGGAGAAAACGCGGAGCGGCCTTCTCCCCGAAGGCCCGCGAGAGATGGCAGGGGTCGTGGTAGGTCAGCAGCGAGCCATTGCGCTGCCGTCCAGCACCTTCCCGGTCCAAGCCCGCCAGCCGGGACCAGAGCATTGAGAAGGGGAGCACCCTGCTCATCAGCATCCGGGCCCGCTCGGCCAGGCCCGGCTCTGCCTCGAGCAGCTCATGCATGTGAAAGCGGAGCATGTATGCGCACGAGGCGCACACGGACGTGACGAAGTCGGGCATCTCGCCCGCCGGTGCGAGCGCCTCCAGGTTGCGGCGAGCGAGCTTGCGGGCGCCTTCGCTCTCGCCTGCGCCCCAGGCCGGCAGCCCGCAGCAGGCCTGACCGGCAGGCACGTGCACCCTCGCACCCAGCGCGCTGAGCGCATCGATGGCCGCCTGCGCCGACTCGGGCCGCATGTAATTGTGCACACAGCCGACGAAGAAGGCCACCTCGGGCCCTTCGCCTTTGGGCGGAGGGTGATCGCGATCCAGAAAAAAGGGCCGCACCAGAGGCGGGATCCGCCTGCGCTGGCCGTCGGCCCCGCGCGAGAAACGGATGTGCAGCCCGCTCGAGCCCGGGATCCTCCGCGCCCACAAAAGCCGGATCGCCCTCGCGGCGCGGAGCAGACGCGGCAGCAGACGCTGCGCCGGGAGCAAGCGGCCCAATGACCAGCGCTTGAGCCAAGACCGGCGCGCGAGACGAGCCCGCGCGTACTGGACCAGGGCGGGTGTGTCGACCTCGTTGGGGCAGGCGCTCTTGCAGCGGCCGCAGAGCAGACAGGCGGTCAGGAAATGACGCGCGTGCCGGTCGTCTTCGAGGTCGCCCGCGGCGAGCGCCTCCACGAGCGCGATCTTGCCCCGCGCCACCGCGCCTTCCTCGCGCAGCAACTCGTAGACCGGACAGACCGCCATGCAGTTGCCGCAGCGTACACAGCGCGTGAGCTCGTCTCGGATCCAGGCCTCCGTCCGCCACCTCCCCGAGCGTCTCACGCCCGCCCGAGACCCGGCAGCGGGAGCACCTTGCCGGGATTGAGTATCCCGTCCGGATCCAGGGCCGCCTTCACCCGTCGCATCAGCTCGACGACCTCGGCGCCGAGCTCCAGCCCGAGAAAGGCCTGCTTGGTGGTCCCCACCCCGTGCTCTCCGGTGATGCTGCCCCCCAGGCCGACCACGAGGTCGAAGACCCGGGCCACGGCTCGCTCGACGCGCTCGCGCTCGCCGCTGCGATCCGGTTGGAGGAGGAAGTTGACGTGGATGTTGCCATCGCCGGCATGCCCGAAGCAAGCGCAGGTCACATCCTGCTCGCGCGCGAGCTCGTGGATCCCGGAGATGGCCTCGGGCAGGCGCGCGATCGGGACCACGATGTCCTCGTTGATCCGAAGCGGCGCGATGCGGGCCAGTGAAGGACCCACCTCCCGCCGCGCCTTCCAGAGCCTTTCGGCCTCCGCCTCGTCCGCTGCCCTCATCACCCGGCAAGCCCCCCCGGCCTGCATGACCTCGGCCAGCCGCCCGGCGGCGCGCACGGCCTCGGCAGCGCTCCCGTCCACCTCCATGACCAGCACGGCCGCTGCCGCCTCGGGCAGATCGAGCCCGAGATCCGGCAGACACCGCAGCGAGGCCTCATCGACGAGCTCCACGGCCGACGGGATCACGCCCGAGCGCATGGAGGCGCATACCGCCTTGGCGGCGTCGCGCAGGCGCTCGAAGACGGCCAGCAAGGTCTCCCGGCGCTCGGGCGCCGGCAGAAGGCGCAGGGTGGCCTCGGTGATGATGCCCAGGGTGCCCTCGGAGCCGACCATCAGAGAGCACAGGTCATAGCCGGCGACCGACTTCAGGGTCCTGGCGCCCAGGCGCACGATCTGCCCGCTGGCCAGCACCACCTGCAGGGCCAGCACGTACTGGCGGGTCACGCCGTACTTGACCGCCCGCGGACCGCCGGCGTTCTCGGCCAGGTTGCCGCCGAGCGTGCAGGTGTCGGCGCTCTGGGGATCCGGCGGATAGAACAGGCCTTGCTCGCCCGCCGCTTCCTGGAGGTCCTCGGTCACCACACCCGGCTGGACCACGGCCTGGAAGCTGTCCGCATCGACTGCCAGGATGCGATCCATCCGCGTCATCGCGAGCACCAGACCGCCCTGCACCGCCCGAGCACCGCCGGTCAGGTTGGTGCCCGCGCCGCGCGGCACGACGGGCAAGCCCTCGGCGCCGGCCAGCCGGACGATCCCGGCCACCTCCTCGGCGCTCGCCGGCATCAGCACACCGTCGGGCTGTGCGGGCGCCGCAAACGGGGTGGCGTCGTATGCGTAGAGAGCGAGCTGGGCTGGATCGAAGCGGGCGTGGGCCTCACCCACGATTTCCTGCAAGGCCTTGCGAACGCGCCGCGCGAGCATCGCTCCTCCCGCACTGTCATACGCCTGCCGCGCTCGCCCGGGGCCGCCCGCCAAGAGGCGCGCCGACTCAGGCCGATTTGACCTTCTGGATCTCCTCGACGAGCTCGGGCACGGCCTTGAAGAGGTCGGCCACCAGTCCGTAGTCGGCCACGGTGAAGATGGGCGCCTCCTCGTCCTTGTTGATGGCCACGATGACCTTGGAGCCCTTCATGCCCGCCAGATGCTGGATGGCGCCCGACAATCCGATGGCGAAGTAGAGATCCGGGGCGACCACCTTGCCGGTCTGGCCGACCTGGAGATCGTTTGGCTGCCAGCCCGCATCGACCACGGCCCGGGTCGCGCCCACCGCGGCCCCCAGCAGATCGGCCAGCTTGTCGATGAGCTTGAAGCCCTCGTCGCCCTTCGTCCCCCGGCCACCCGAGACGATGACCGCCGCCTCCGTCAGCTCCGGACGATCGGACTTGATCTCCTCGAACTGGAGAAAGCGCTTCTTCAGCGCGCCCAGATCCACGTCCACGGAGACGTCGACCTTCTCGCCGGCGGCGTCTTGCCTGGGCGCCGGCTCGAACTCGGTGCCGCGGACGCTGGCCACCTTGACCGGGGTCGTGATCTCCACATCCACCATGGCGTTGCCGGCCCAGACCGGGCGCTCGAAGTGCCCCTTGTCGGTGATGGCGGTCACGTCGGAAGCCATGCCGGCCTTCATCCGGGCCGCCACGCGGGGCAGGAGGTCCTTGGCGATGGCGGTGGTCGTGGCGGCCACGACCTCGGCGTTCATGTCCTTGGCGACCTGGACGACGACCGGCGTGTAGCTCTCGCACAGATAGTTCTTGAGGCTCTCGTGATCCGCCACGTGAACCCTGGCAGCCCCGTAGCAGAGGCACTCGTCGGCCACGGTGCCCACGTTGCAACCCGCAACCAGGATGTGGAACTCACCGCCCTGCTTGCCCACATAGTCCCGAGCGAACGCAAACGCGGGCAGGCTCACTTTCTTAAGCGTCCCGTCCTTGTGTTCGGCGATGACGAGCACGTTACCCATCACTGCTCTCCTTTCCTCGGTATCCCGCGTCTCAGATGACCTTGGCCTCGTCGCGCAGCTTGGCGACCAGGGTCGGCACATCCGGGACCATCTCGCCGGCCTTGCGCTCGGGAGGCGTGCTGAAGCCGTGCCAGACCACGAAGGGCTGGACATCCAGGCCCATGCCGTCGAGCTCCATCTCCTTGATCGGCTTGCGCTTGGCCTTCATGATGCCGGGCAGCGAAGCATAGCGGGGCTCGTTCAGACGCAGGTCGGCCGTGACGAGCGCGGGCAGATCCAGCTCCACGTGATCGAAGCCGCCGTCGACCTCGCGGGTCACCTTGGCCTTGCCTTCCTCGAGCTCCAGCTTGGAAGCGAAGCAAGCCTGAGGCCAATCGAGCATCTCGGCCAGGATCTGGCCGGCCTGGTTGTTGTCGCCGTCGACCGCCTGCTTGCCCATCAGCACGAGATCCGGCTTCTCTTCCTCGACGATCTTGACGAGCGCTGCGGCCACGGTGTTCGAGTCGATCTGCTTGTCGGTCACGATGAGGATGCCGCGATCCGCGCCCATGGCCAGACCGGAGCGAATCTCCTTGGTGGACTCCTTCGAGCCGATGCTGACCACGACCACCTCGGCCTTGTTCTTCTCCTTGATCCGAATGGCCTCCTCGATGGCGATCTCGTCGAAGGGGTTTACCTTGTAATCGACGCCCTCGGTCACGATCCCGCTGCCGTCCGGCTTGACCTTGATCTTGACGTCGGGATCCGTGACGCGCTTCGCGGTTACCAGAATCTTCACACTCGCCCTCCTTTTCGGCGATAGACCCGGACGACGAACGACGCGCCCGGGTGCTCACGACTTGGGTATCTTCTGATAGTCTTCAAGAAAACGCTCGATGCCGGCATCGGTCAACGGATGCCGGGCCAGGGCCTTGAGAACCTTGAGAGGAATCGTGGCGATGTCGGCTCCGATGAGCGCTGCCTGGTTGATGTGGATGGGGTGGCGGATCGACGCCACGATGACCTCGGTCTCGAAGCCGTAGTTGCGCAGCATCGTCTTCAGGTCGGCCACCATCTCCATGCCGTCGATGCTGATGTCGTCGAGGCGCCCGACGAAGGGGCTGACGAAGCGCGCGCCCGCCTTGGCGGCCATCAAACCCTGCAGCGGCTGAAAGACGAGCGTCACGTTCGTCTGGATGCCCAGCTCGGCGCACGCGGTCACCGCCTTGAGCCCCTCGATCGTCATGGGTATCTTGATCACGACGTTGGGGGCGATGGCGGCCAGCTCGCGCGCCTCGGCGATCATGCCCTCGGCGTCCTCGCTTACCGCCTCGGCCGAGACGGGGCCGGCGACGATCTTGCAGATTTCGGCGATGGCCTCCTTGAAGGGCCTGCCGGTCCGCGCCACCAAGGTCGGGTTGGTGGTCACGCCGTCGACCATGCCCATGGCCACGCCCTCACGGATCTCGTCCACATCTGCCGTATCTAAAAAGAACTTCATCCTCGCCTCCGCTGGCGGCCATTCTATAGACCTGGCGAGGCCTGTCAAGGAGAACCGGCCTCGCCATCTTCGCCCACAAGTGCTTGGTATTTCATGCGAAGCCCTGGCAATGCGCGCCCGACCATACCCGCGCGAGGGTGCCTGGGCGCGAGCTCGACGAGCCGCGTCCAGCGCGAGATGGCCTCTGCCAGCGAGCTCGCCTCGTCCGGATGGCGCGCGGCGAGCAAGCCCCCCAGAGAGAAGAGGCTCTCCACATCGTCCGGGTCGTGTCGCAAGCAGGCCCGCAGGTCCTCGAAGGCCGCATGCTCGTCCTCGATGGCCAGCCACGCCCTCGCCCGCATGCGCCAGATGTCGCAGCGGCCGGGCTCCAGCTCGAGCAGCCGGCGGGTCACGTCCACGCACTCCGGGTGCCGGTCCTGGCTGCATAGCAGTCTCGCGGCCGGTTCGAGCAGCCGCGCCTCGTCGGGCAGGGCCGCGTGCCTGCGGGCCAGCTCGGCGGCCAGCTCGGCGTCCGAGAGCCCGGCGCCGGCCCGCGCCCGGCCGGCCATCGGCTCGATGCGCTGCGGCTGCTCGCAGGCGAGCGCGAGCAGCGCGAGCGCCAGGGGGACGCACCTCATGCCGGCTCTCCCTCGATCCGCTCCACCGCCCCGCCGCCGGCGGCCAGCCCGGCCAGCAGCTCGCCGACCGTGCGTCCCAGCAGCGGGTGGACCGCTCGCGGGGCGATCTCGGCCAGCGGCGCCAGCACGAAGCGGCGCTCGTGCATGCGCGGGTGGGGGACGACGAGATCCGGCTCCTGGATCACCCGCTCTCCGTAGAGCAGCAGGTCGAGGTCGATCGCCCGCGGCCCCCAGCGCCGCGAGGGCACCCGGCCGAGCTCGCGCTCCAGCGCCTGGAGGCGCTCGAGAAGCGGCCTCGGGTCCAGCCCGGTCTGGATGCAGACCGCCAGGTTGACGAAGTCGGGCTGATCGCGCACGCCCACGGGCTCGGTGCGGTACAGCCCGGAGCGCTCGACGAGCCGGCTCTGCTCCAGCCGGTCCAGCGCGCCCGCCGCCTGCAGGCAGCTCGCCCGGGCGTCGCCCAGGTTGGCGCCGATGGAGAGGTAGGCGCGGATCATCACAGGGCGAGCTTTTCCAGGCGCTCGACCGCCTCGTCCAGCCGCGAATCGGCCACGGTCAGGCTGAAGCGAACGTAGCCGGCCCCCGAGGGGCCGAAGCCCGAGCCCGGAGCGACGAGCACGCCCAGCTGCTCGACCAGGCGAGCCGCGAAGCCGACGTCGTCCCCGCCGGGCACCGGCACCCAGACGTAGAAGGTCGCCCGCGGGCAGCTCGGTGCGAGCCCGGCCGCGCGCAGCCCCTCGACGAGCCGATCGCGCCTGCGCTGATAGACCTCGCAGACCGCGTCCCGGGGGCCCGGCCCCAGCTCGAGCGCCGCCACCGCGGCCGCCTGGACGACGCCGAAGGGACCCGAGTCGAGGTTGCTCTTGAGCGCCCCGAGCGGCGCGATGACGTCCGGGCGGCCCGCGACGAACGCGATCCGCCAGCCCGTCATGTTGAAGGTCTTCGACATCGAGTGGAACTCGACCGCCACCTCGCGCGCGCCCGGCACCTCGAAGACCGACGAGGCCCGGTAGCCCTCGAAGCCGATCTCCGAGTAGGCCGCGTCCGCGCACAGGACCAGCTCGTGCCGCGCGCAGAAGTCCACCGCTCGCGCGTAGAAGTCCAAGCCGGCCACGGCGCCGGTGGGGTTGTGGGGGTAGTTGATCCACAACGCGCGCGCCCGCCCGCAGATCCCGGCGGGCACCGCGTCCAGATCGGGCAAGAAGCCGCGCTCGGCCCGAAGGGCCAGCGCGTGGACCTCGGCCCCGGCCAGCTGGGCGGCCGCCGCGTAGACGGGGTAGCCGGGCTCCGGGCACAGCAGCACGTCGCCCGGGTTGCACACGGCCAGCGGCAGGTGGGCGATGCCTTCCTTGGAGCCGATCAGGCCCAGGATCTCGCGCTGCGGATCGAAGCGCTGGCCAAAGCGCATCTCCAGCCAGTCGGCGCAGGCCTGGCGGAAGCGGGCACTGCCCGCATAGTCGGGGTAGCGGTGCAGGGAAGGATCGGCGAGCGCCGCGCGGGCGGCCTCCACGATGGGCTCGGGCGTGGGCAGGTCCGGATCACCGATGCTGAGCGAGATCACGTCCAGGCCGCGCTGCTCGGCCGCCCGCCGCTTGCGGTCCAGATCGGCGAAGAGATAGGCGGGCAGCTGCTCGATCCTGCTGGCTGGCCTCATCGCCTCCCCCCGACGGCGCCGAAGACGTCTTCCGACGAGTACAGGCCGGGTGCCCGGCCCGGCGCGGCGACGAAGCGCACCGCATCGAGCGCGCCGCGGCAGAAGTGCTCGCGCGTGGTTGCGCGGTGGACGATCTCGATCTGCTCGCCGGCGCCGAGAAAGCATACCCGGTGCTCGCCGGCGAGATCGCCGCCGCGCAGAGAGGCGAGCCCCACCTCGCCGCGCTTGCGCAGCCCCGCTCGGCCAAAGACCGCTTCGCCGCCGCGCTCGGCGGCGATGGCCTCTGCGAGCTCGCGGGCCGTGCCCGAAGGGGCGTCGAGCTTGTGGCGGTGGTGGGCCTCCAGGATCTCGGCGTCGAAGTCCTCGGAGCCCAGCTCTCGCGCTGCGTGCCGGACGAGCGCCCGCAGCAGGTGCACGCTGCGGCTCATGTTGGCGCTCCAGACGACCGGCACGCGCTCGGCGCACTCGCGCAGGCGTCGCAGGCTCGCCTCGTCCAGGCCGGTCGTGCCCGTGACCACGGGCATGGATGCGGCTGCCGCTGCCCGGGCGTGGGCCAGCACCGCCTCGGGCAGGCTGAAGTCGAGCAGCACGTCGGCCGGCCCCAGCGCCTCGTCCAGCCCGGCGGTCACGCGCAGGCCCGGCGCGATCTCGCGCCCCAGCTCCGCGTGATCGCCGCGCTCGAGCGCCGAGACGAGCTCGAGGTCCTGCGCCTCGCCCACCAGGCGGGCCAGCTCTCGCCCCATGCGCCCGAGCGCGCCAGACAGGCAGATCCGGATCGCTCTCTTGCGGCCGGTCAAGCGCTTCCCTCCAGCCATCCGCCCGCGAGGAGCACCCGGCGCAGCGCCTCGCGGCCCGGCTCGCCGAGCGGGCTCAGCGGCGTGCGGATCTCGGCGCCCGTGCGCCCGAGCATGGCCAGGGCGGCCTTGACCGGGATGGGGTTGGGCTCGACGAAGAGCGCGTCGTAGAGCGGAAGCAGCGCTCGGTGCTGCGCGCGAGCCCCATCGATGTCCCCGGCGGAGAAGCGCTCGTAGAGCGCCACCATCTCCTTCGGGGCGACGTTGCTCGCCACCGAGATGACCCCCTGGCCGCCGATGGCCAGAAAAGGCAGCCAGGTGGCATCATCGCCCGAGAGCAGGGCCAGGCGGCCCGCGCAGGCGCTCGCGATCCGCGCGCCCAGGGCCAGGTCGCCCGACGCCTCCTTGAGCCCGATGATCTCGTCGATCCCGGCCAGCGCGCCGGCCGTGGCCGGTGAGAGCGAGATGCCGGTCCGCCCGGGCACGTTGTAGGCCACGATCGCGAGCCCCACCTCGGCCGCGGCCCGGTAGTGCGCGAGCAGGCCCGCCGGGGTCGGCTTGACGTAGTAGGGGGTGACGATCAGGGCCGCGTCCGCGCCGAGCTCGGCCGCCTGGCGGGTGGCCTCGATCGTGGCGCGGGTGTTGTTCGAGCCGGTCCCGGCCACGACCGGCACGCGGCCCGCGGCCTGGGCCACGACGCACGCGATCGCGGCTGCGCGCTCGTCCGCGCGCATGGCGGCCGCCTCGCCGGTCGTCCCGCAGACCACCAGGCCGTGCACGCCCGACGCGATCTGCCAGTCGACCAGCTCGCGGAGCCGCACCTCGTCCACCGCCCCGCCCTCGAAGGGGGTCGCCAGGGCGGTCAGGACGCCCCTGAGGTCGAGGCCCATCCGACTACTCCTTCCCCGCAGGGCTGCCGCCGTCCGCCTGGACGTCGGGTGCGGGCGGTCGCGGCGGGCCCTTGACCCCGCAGCCCGCCGCGAGCGCGAGCAGCAGCAGAAAGAGAGCGCTGAGACCGAAGCGGGTGCCCATGGCGCGGCGCTAGAAGTGGATCACCAACCGGCCCATGACCCGGTGGGCGATCTCGGCATCGTCGTCCAGCTCCTGGTCTGCGATGCCCCCGGGCGCCTCGTCGTCGCCCAGGTCGTTCATGCCGCCGAAGGGGATCAGGATCCCGTAGGACAGACCGGCGTGGAAGTTGTCGTCCGAGAAGTAGAACAGGTCCACGTCGAACTCCAGCCCGAGCGGCGCGGCCTTGCCGCGGGTGGAGCTCTCGAACAGCGCCTGGGAGTAGACGGCCGAGACCTTGCCGCCGAAGCCCTCGGCGATGTTGTACTGCACCGAGGGCTTGAGATAGAAGGCGTCGGTCACCGTGCCGATGATCTGGCGCCAGAGGATCATGTCCACGTGGTAGTCGGGGTGGAAGCGGAAGTTGTTGATGTCGTGGTCGCCCTGGTTGTGCTCGAACTGCTTCTCGTCGAAGGGCCGCACCCCGAAGCCGGGCGAGTCGTCGCCCGAGGCGATGCCGAACTCGGCGCCCACGATGAGCTGGTCGTTCATGAACTTGTAGTCGGCCTGGATGACGCCGCCCCACTGCAGCAGGTCGATCCGCTCGCCCGCCAACGTGCTGATGAGCTCGCCGTCGGCGTTGAGCGAGCGCCCCTGGGCATCGTAGCCGATCTTGCCGATCACCATGACGAACTCGACCTCGATGCGCAGCTTGCCCATCATGAAGCGCAGCCAGACGTCGGGGATGTAGGCCTCGACGTTGCGCACCGCGTAGTCCTCGATGTCCTGGTTGGCGCCGGGGGTCGCGGCGGCGTTGCTGTTGTGGTACTCGATCGCATCGAGAGCCTGGTTGCGAAAGACGAAGTAGACGCCGTAGTTGAGGTTCCAGTCGCCCTGGGCCAGCGCCTGGGCGATGTCCTCGGGCTTGTCCCGCTTGGTCACGGCCAGGATGTAGGAGTTGACGTCGTCGAGCTGGTCGAAGTCGAACGGCTGGCCGCCCCACTCGTTGACGCGGGTGAAGGTCGGGCCCTCGGCCGTGAAGTCGATCATCGGCACGATGTAGTGGCCGAAGACCTTGGTGATGAACATGATCCGGTCGGCGGTCGAGCCGTAGTCGCAGTCGAAGCAGTGGCCGACCGGCGAGAAGGGATCCTTGCGGGTCACCAGCGGGCCGCCGTCCACGTGCGCCGGGCCGCCGTCGTTGGCCAGCAGGCCCAGCCCCCACTGCGAGCCCATGCGCCCGAAGCGCAGCAGGCCCAGCGGGGTCATGACCTCGCCCCAGACCCGCTTGACCAGGATGCTGTCCCTGATCGAGTTCAGCCCGGCCTGGGGCGGGGCCTGGCCCTGGCTGAAGGCCACCAGCGGGTAGTAGGCGCTCTTGGGGTAGCCCTCGGGGGTCGAGCCCAGCACCAGGTTGTCGAGCATGTCGATCTGGGCGTTGATGCGCACGTCCTCGGAGATGTTGACGGTCGGCTCAAGCCGGAAGCGCATGTTGGCCCCGGCCAGGGTGTCGGTCCGGTTCGTGGCCGATCGCGGGAACTGGGGGTAGTACGCGCCGCGCTCCAGGTCGCTCCGAGGATAGAGCCCCAGGTCGAGCCCGTCCATGAGATCGCCCCGCAGGCGGAAGTAGCCGTGCAGGTCGAGCAGGTTCAGCGGCGGCTTGGCCGGGCTGGCCTCGTCCATGGCCACCTCGGAGAATCCGGGCGGGGGCGGCGGCAGCCCGCCTCCGGCCAGCGGCATCTGTCCGCTGCCAGATGCGCCCTCGAGCGGGGCCTGCCCGAGCCCGGGAGCCGGCTCTGGCAAGGGGGCGGGCTCGGAGGCGGGCGGCAGCGGCGGCGGCTCGTCCGGCTCGGGCGGCTGCTCACCGGGCGCCGGGGGCTGCTCGCCGGGCACGGGCTGCGCGCCCTTCGCCTTCGGCGCCTCTTCCTTCTTCGCATCCTCGTCGGCAGCCGCGCTGTCCTCCTGGCCCGCCGAAGCTTCGTCCTGGGCCCGGAGGGAGACCGGGCAGGCGAGCACGACAAGCGCTCCGATCGCCAGTGTTTGCATCTGCAGGCTGCGCATGCCGCCTCCTCGCGCGGGTGCAATGGGCCGTAACCCATTGATATTGAACAGAGCTGGCTTCTACCATAGCCGTTCATGAGGTGTCAACTCCAAACGCGGCTCGGCCTGGATGGAGCGCAGCCCACCTTGACCCGATTCGCAAGCGCGTGCTAGTTTTTCTATGATACACGCAGTTCTGTGTCATCCTCGCAGGAGAAGAACCATGAAGCGCAGGACGAGTTGGATCCTCTGTGCGACCTGTCTGGCGTCATTGATCGTGCTGGCCCTCGGGCTGGTCCAGCCCGGCTGCGGTCCGGCCAGCGAGACCGCCCTCTGGCTGCGGATCATGACGGAAGGGGATTTCACGATCGACGAGGTCGAGATCCTCATCTTCCCGACCGGGTCCACGGAGCTCCTGTACGGGCCGGAGACAGTCCAGATAGACGCCCAGCGCGGCGAGGTCTGGGTCTTGATCTACGCCGATGATCCGGACATGCGAATCGACATCGAGGGCACCGGCATGCGAATCGGACGGGTCGTGGCCAACGGCCGGGTGGAAGACGTCGGGTTCACGGCCGGACAGATCAAGGACTGCGACAAGATCCTGGTCCTCAAGCCCGAGGGCGAGCGAGACGAGGACGGCGACGGCTTCTTCGTGCCCTACGACTGCGACGATCACAACCCCGACGTCCACCCCGAGGCCACGGAGGCCTGCGGCGATGA
The DNA here is from genome assembly GCA_016935365.1 of Deltaproteobacteria bacterium. Taxonomy (GTDB): domain Bacteria; phylum Myxococcota; class B64-G9; order B64-G9; family B64-G9; genus JAFGRB01. The sequence continues at coordinate 1,312 of JAFGRB010000211.1, read as the reverse complement.
CATGGACAACAACTGCGACGGGGCCATCGACGAGGGCTGCGGCTGCAGCCCCGAGGGAGGCGCACGCGATTGCTGGCCTCACTGGGCTCCCGAGCCGGCAGCGGGCAGCCCCTGCCATCAGGGCACGCAGACCTGCACGAGCGGCACGTGGAGCGCATGCGAGGGCATCGTGCTGCCGGTGCCCGAGCGCTGCCCGGACCACGCCACCGATTGCTACCGGTGCCTGGACGGGGTCGACAACGACTGCGACGGCTATGTCGATGATCGGGATCCGGGCGCCAACCCCGCGTCCAAGGACGATCCGGAGAACGAGTTCGACCGGGGCTGCGGGGGCTGCTTCCCGGGCGAGTTCACGCCCTGCTACAACGGCACCCCGGGCACGGCGGGCATCGGCCTCTGCAGGGAGGGCCTGGCCGAGTGCGTCGACGGCGCGCCCGGAGACTGCGTCGGCGAGGTCGTGCCCACCACGGACCCCGAGAGCGGCCAGGACAGCGAGTACGACCTGTGCGACGGCTTCGACAACGACTGCGACGGGGTGACCGACGACGTGGAGGCATACCCGGCCTGCGAGCGGCCCGAGGGGCGCCTGTGCGGGGTGTGCTCCGGGCTGTTCAAGAAGTGCCAGAACGGGGCCTGGCGCAACTGCGAAGATAACGACTACCGGGACAACGCGGTCGCCATGCTCTGCGGGGGCGCGGACGAGCCCGACTGCTGCACGGCGGGAGATCTCGACTGCTACGTCGCCGATGAGAACGACACCAGGCTGTGCGACTCCTGGGACAACGACTGCGACTGCGCCTTCGACGAGGTGGACGCCGACGACAACGGGGTGCCGGACTGCACCTGCGAGAACGGCGCGCAGAAGCCCTGCCCCGAGGGGCTGCCCGATCCCAACCGGGGCGAGTGCAATGCGGGCTACTACAACTGCATCGGGGGCAGCTGGGAGATCGACGGCTCCTGCATCGAGCCCGTGGCCGAGCGCTGTGATTGCCGGGACAACGACTGCGACGGGGTGACCGACGGCCAGGGCGCGCGCGATGGCTGCCCCGCGTCCCAGGACCACGCGACCTGGCGCACCTGCGTCATGGGCGTGTGCGTGTTCGACTGCGAGCCGGGCTACGTGGACCTGAACCACGACCTGGGGGAGTTCGGCTCGGACGGCTGCGAGTACGGGTGCACCCAGACCGATCCGGCCATCGAGCGCTGCGACGGGGTGGACAACGAATGCGACGGCAAGACCGACGCCGAGCAGCTCGAGGGGCTGAGCGGCCAGGAGCGGACCAACGCCATCAACGCCCTGTGCCCGCCCCGG
>JAFGRB010000210.1 GCA_016935365.1 Deltaproteobacteria bacterium | reverse complement strand
TTGGTCCCACCCACTGTCTTCACCACGGATCGGTCGAACCTCTTTGGGTCACACGGCCAAAGGCCGTGGTATTCGCTCGCAATAATGATTTGTAATTGACGCGCGGACTCGAGGAGCTCGCAACGCGCCTCGGAATGGAGCTCGATCCGTTTCATCCGAGTGCTTCGTCGACTTCGTCGAACACCCGCTCCGCATCCAGAAGCGTTGCCTTGCCGCTGTCGATCTCCTGGCAGCGCCGTTTTGTCTCGGCCAGCCACTCGGGGCTGACTTCGAACTCCTCTCCGTGATCGAGGCTCTCGAGCAGCTTCTCCGCCATGAATGCACGGTATTCCCGTGAGAGCTGGAGCGCCTTCTCGATCAACTCCTCGATGGCCGTAGAGATGCTCATCTTTTCGTTGCAGCCCCGTGGCAGAGCAAGTCAACCGCGCTCACGCTCGCGCCTATCGCGATCCGCGCTCGACGACGACCCGATCGAACGGCTCGCTCTCGCCTGCCCGGTAGGCGCGCAGCACCATCTGGTCTTCCGCGGCGTCCACCAGGACGAAGTGGTGCACGATCGCGTACCGCTCGACCTGCGCGAAGTCCCGGCACCACTCGTCCAGATCGCCGCCCGCCCCGCCCGAGATGATGTGCAGCACGCCCCCGATCCGGCCCCGCTCGTAGGCGTGGGTGTGGCCGCAGAAGTAGACGTGGAAGCCGTGCGCGGCCAGGCGGGGAAAGAGCCAGTCCTTCACGACGCCCAGGCCGTCGAAGCGATCGCACTCGCCCGGCGTCCAGCACTCCGCTAGCGCGGGGTGGTGCGCGGCGGCCACGCGCCAGGTGGCCGTGCGGGCCTGCTCGGAGCGGAGCTGGGCGTCGATCCACGCCACCAGGGCCGATCCCGGCGAGCGCGGGGCCGCGTGCAGCCCGGGCATGTTCGTGTCCAGCAGCAGGAAGAAGGTGTTGCCGTAGCGCAGGGCGTAGTTCGCCCCCCACCTGGCCGGATCGCGAAGCTTCTCGGGGATGGGGTTTTCGAAGTAGCGATAGTAGGCCCGCGCGTTCTTCTCGTGGTTGCCCATGGCCGAGTGCGTCGGCAGGTAGTGGCCGATCGGCCGGAGCGGCGTGAAGAGCTCGTCGCGCCACTGCGTGTAGACGGTGCCGTCGCCGACCACGTCGCCCACGTGCAGGGTCATGTGGGGACGCAGGCGCTTGATCCGCTCGACGATCCGGGCGCTTCGCTCGGGGTGCGACTGGCTGTCTCCCCAGACCGCGAAGCGGATCGGGCTCGCGGGCCCGGGCGCGGTGCGGAGCTCGAGCACGCCGCTCGCCAGCCCGCAGGCCGAGACCCGGTAGGCGTACCGCGTGTCGGTCTGCAGGCCGCCCAGATGGGCCTTGAGGATCCGCCCGTCGCGGCTCGCGGCGACCCGCCTGTCCAGCCGGTCCGCACTCGCCCCGAAGACCAGCGCCCCGTCGTCGCAGGCCTTCTCGGGCTCCCACATGACCACGGCCCGATCCGCGTCCGCCCGGACCACGATCGGGCCGACCGGAAAGGTCCTGTCGACCGCGGCCGGCGTGCTGCGCAGCGCGATGCGATTCCAGCTCTGGGCCCCGGCGCCCGCATCCCGCGAGGACGCGCTCTGGCAGCAGTCGACCGAGCACAGGCATACGAGCAGGCACGGCCACAGGGATGGCAGGCGCCTGCCCATCATCCACCTCAGGGCGCCCCGTGCTCGATGACGACCTCGTCGAAGGGCTCGCTCTCCCCTGCCCGGTAGGCCCGCAAGGTCATCCGGTCGCACGCGGCGTCGACTCGGACGTAGTGGTGCGCGTTCTCGACGATCTCGATCTCCTCGAAGTCCCGGCACCACTCGTCCAGGTTGCCGCCCGCCCCGCCCGAGATCAGGTGCAGCACGCCGTCGATCTCGCCCCGCTCGTATGCGTGGGTGTGTCCGCAGAAGTAGGCGTGGAAGCCGTGCTCGGCCAGCCGCGGGAAGAGCCACTCCTCGACCATGCCCTGGCCGGCGAAGCCGTCGCAGTTGCCCGGCGACCAGCACTCCGCGAGCGCGGGGTGGTGCGCGGCCGCGATCCGCCAGGTGGCCGTGCGGGCCTGCTCCGAACGGAGCTGCGCCTCGACCCACTCGACCACGGCCGAGTCCGGCACGAGCTCGGCCGCGAGCAGGTGCAGGTTGTTCGTGTCCAGCACCAGGAAGAAGACGTTGCCGTATCGCAGCGCGTAGTTCGCGCCCCACTGGTCCGGGTCGCGGAGCGCCTCGGGGATGGGGTTGTCGAAGTAGCGGTAGTAGGCCAGCGCGTTGCGCTCGTGGTTGCCCATGGCCGAGTGGGTCGGCAGGTAGTGGCCGATCGGCCGGAGCGGCGTGAAGTGTTCGTCGCGCCACTGATCGTAGACGGTCCCGTCGCCGAGCACGTCGCCGACGTGCAGGGTCATGTGCGGGCGGTCGCGCTTGAACTGCTCGACGAGCGGGCCGCTGATCTCGGGATGGGACTGGCTGTCGCCCCAGATCGCGAAGCGGATCGGCGTGCTGGGCGGCGGCGCGGTGTAGAACGAGAGCACGCTGCTCTCGAGCCCGCAGGCCGACACCCTGTAGAAGTAGCGGGTGTCGGTCTCCAGTCCGATCAGCCGGGCCTTCAAGATCCGATCGTCGCGGCTGGCCGCCACGCGTAGGTCGAGGCTGTCCGCGCTCGGACCGTAGACCAGCTCCCCGTCCTCGCAGACCGTCTCAGGCTCCCACATGATCGTGGCGTGGTCTCGATCGGCCAGGTCGACGATCGGCCCGACCGGAAAGGTCGTGTCGATTTCTTCGGGGATCTCGCGCAGCTCGATGCTCCCCTGGCAGACCGGCAAGCCCTCGTCGCCGCCGTCGCCCGCGTCCAGCCCGGCGTCCAGGCCCGCATCCCGCACCGAGGCGCCCTCGCTGCAGCCGATCGCGAAGAGACACAGCCACAAGCTCGCCACTGCCGGCCAGATCCCGCGCATCGTCCACCTCCAATTCCACGCTAGCCCAGCCGCCGTGCCAGCGTCAATCGGTCGACTTTTTATCGTCGGCTGGCTATGATCCGCCCGAATCGAGCCGATTTTTCCGTACGTGAGCTGGAAGGATCCAAGCGCCAGGAGGTAGGACATGCGGACAGTCTTTGCAAGCCTGTGCATCTTCGCGATCGCGGCCTCTCATCCCGGTGTGGCCCGGGCGGACACGACGGTGCCGGCCGGCACCATGAATGCCGACCAGGAGTGGACCGCGTCCGGCTCGCCCTACTTGATCGGCGGCGACGTGACCGTGCTGCCCGGCGTGACCCTGACCATCCGCCAGGGCGTGACGGTCCGCTTCGCCACGACCGACAGCCAGGGCAGCGGCGAGGACTCGGGCCGCTGCGAGCTGCGCATCGAGGGCAGCTTGATCACCAGCGGCACGGCCGCCGAGCCGGTCGCGTTCGAGAGCGCAGCCGCGAGCCCGGCAGCGGGCGACTACCACGGCCTGGTCCTGCTGGCCGGCTGCAGCGCCTCCATGCAGGCGAGCCTGGTGCGCCACGCGGTCTACGGGATCCACGCCATCGGCGCCAACACGGTCGACGTCGCGGATTGCGAGCTCACGGAGTGCACGAGCGGCGCGTACATCGACGGCAGCCCGGCGGCGCTCTCCGGCGGCAGCGTCCATGACAACAGCTCCCACGGCGTCCAGATCCGCACCGATAGCGCGGCCTTGCTCTCCGGCACCGTCGTGCGCGACAACGGGTCCTATGGCGTGTACGCGCTCAACGCCTACCCGACGATCGCGTACTGCCGGATCCACGACAACGGCAGCCGGGGCGTCTACGTCAACAACACCACCTCGACCGCCCGCAGCGTCACGGTGGAGAACAACACCATCGTCTGGAACAGCTCGGACGGGGTGTACTTTGACGTGGACTCGGGCTCGCTCTCGGCCACCCTGCGCGACAACATCATCGCCAGCAACTCGGGCTACGGCGTGCGCTCCTCGTATGCATCCGTGTCCGCCTCCTACAATTTGATCTGGGGCCACGGGACAGACTACTCGGGCGTGACCGCGGGCACGGGCTCGATGAGCGAGAACCCGCTCTTCGTAGACGAGGCGGGCCGGGACCTCGACATCACCCACCGATCGCCGGCCCGGCTGCACGCCTCGGACGGCGCGGACATGGGCGCGCTCGCCTGGGCCGTGCGCCAGGAGCAGACCCCTTTCCTGGCCGGCCACCTGTACGCCGACCTGGAGCTGGGCGCGGCCGGCTCGCCCCACGAGGTGCTCGGCGACCTGACCGTCGAGCCCGGCATCCTGCTCAGCATCACGCCGGGCGCCGAGCTGCGCTTCGCCGCCGGAAGCGACGTGATGGGCGGCAACGCCGATGTGGGCCTGGCGGAGCTGCGCGTGCTCGGCGCGCTGCAGGCCGACGGCACGGCGAGCACGCACGTGGCGCTTCGCTCCGGCGCCGCCAGCCCTGCCCGCGGAGACTGGTACGGCGTGCATCTGCTGGCGGGCTCGGGCCCGTCGCGGATCGATCACGCCGAGCTGCGCCACGCGCGCTACGGCATCCACTGCCTGGCGGACGCCGGCACCAGCGTGCAGCGCTCGATCCTCGAGCAGTGCGCCTCGTACGGTCTGTTCATCGAGGGAGACAGCCAGGCCTCGTTCGACGAGCTCGCGATCCGGGGCAACGCGTCCTACGGCGTCTACGCGCGCAACGCGTCCCCCAGCCTGTCCGACTCGCTCGTCTACGACAACGGCAGCCGGGGCGTCTACGTCCACAACACGACCTCGACGGGGCACCAGACCGCGCTGACCGGCAACACCATCGTCTGGAACGGCTCGGACGGGGTGTACTTCGATGTGGACTCGGGCTCGCTCTCGGCCACCCTGCGCGACAACATCATCGCCAACAACTCGGGCTACGGCGCGCGCTCCTCGTACGCATCCGTGTCCGCCACCTACAATTTGATCTGGGGGCACGGGACCGACTACTCGGGCGTGACCGCGGGCACGGGCTCGATGAGCGAGAACCCGCTCTTCGTCGACGAGCTGGGCCGGGACTTCGACCTCACCCACCGCTCGCCGGCCCGGCTGCACGCCTCGGACGGCCTGGACATGGGGGCGCTGGCCTGGGCGGTGCGCCAGGAGCAGACCCCCTTCCTGGCCGGCCACATCTACGAGGACCTGATCCTGGGCGCCGGCTCGCCCCACGCCATCCCCGGCGACCTGACGGTCGAGAGCGGCGTGAAGCTCGAGATCCAGGCCGGCGCCGAGCTCATGCACGCGGCCGGCAGCGACGTCATGGGCGGCAACACGGACCGCAACCGGACCGAGCTGCGGGTGCTGGGCAGGCTGGTCGTGGCCGGCACGGCGCCCGATCCGGTCCAGCTGGTCTCTGACAGCCCCACCCCGTCGCGGGGAGACTGGTACGGCCTGCACCTGCTACCCGGGGCCGGAAGCTCGGCGATCTCCAGGGCCGTCGTCCACCACGCCTATTACGGCATCTGGTCCGAGGCGGACGAGACAAACGCGATCAGCGGCGGCGAGGTGAGCGAGTGCGCGTCGTACGGCATCTACCTGAGCTCGGACAGCCGGATCCGGCTGGACGGCCCGGTCGTCCATCACAACGCGAGCCACGGCGTCTACGTCCTCAACGCGTCCCCGCTGCTCCACAACACGGTCAGCCACCACAACGGCAGCCGCGGCATCTACGTCCACAACACGACCTCGACCGCGCACGCGATCGAGATCCAGCACGCGTCCGCGGGCGACAACAGCTCCGACGGGCTCTACGCGGACGTGGACTCGGGCTCGATGTCGGTGACGCTGCGCAACTCGATCATCGCGGGCAACGCGGGCTACGGCCTGCGCTCCTCCTATGCGAGCTTCTCGAGCAACTACAACGACGTCTGGGGACAGACGACCAACTACTCGGGCGTGACGGCCGGCGGCTCCGACCGCTCGGAAAACCCCCAGTTCGTCGACACGGACCTGGGCAACTACCACCTGCTCGTGACCTCGCCGTGCATCGACGTGGCCGATCCGCTGAGCCCTCTCAGCTCGGACGCCGAGGGCGTGGTCCGCCCCCTGGACGGCAACAGCTCCGGCTCGGACGAGCCCGACATGGGCGCCTACGAGTTCAACCCCTCGGCCAACCGGTGGCCGATCGCCGACGCGGGCACCGATCAAGTCATCGAGCTGAACGTGCCGGCCACTTTCGACGCCTCGGGCTCCTTCGACCCGGACGGCACGATCATCTCCTACCACTGGGACTTCGGCGACGGGCACAGCGACGACGGGATGGTCGTCCAGCACGCCTTCGCGGACGGCACGGACCGGACCGTGACCCTGACCGTGACCGATGACGACAACGCCATCGACATCGACACCGTCTTCGTGGAGGTCAACCTGCCGCCGGTGGCCGACGCGGGCGCGGCGAGCGTCTACGAGGACGTCGGGGTGGACATCCCCTTCAACGGCAGCGCGTCACACGACCCGGACGGCAGCGTGGTCCGCTGGGACTGGGACTTCGGCAACGGCGACCGGGCCTCGGGCCAGGCGGTCGAGTACCAGTACCCCTCGTCCGGCGACTACACCGTGACCCTGACCGTGACCGACGACGACGGCAGCACGGACAACGACACCCTCGTCGCCCACATCCTGGGCTCGGTCGACACCCAGCCGCCGACCATCGTCCACGTGCCGGTGGCCGACGGCCAGCCGGAGAGCCAGGCCGTCCAGATCAGCGCCGAGGTGACCGACAACATGGGGCTCGACATCGTCAGCCTCTTCTATCGGCCACAGGGAGAGAGCGCCTTCAGCGCCGTGGAGATGACATCGACGGGCGGCGACACCTATGCGGCCTCGATCCCGGCCGATGTCGTACGGCTCCCGAGAGTCGACTACTACATCTACGCGCGCGACACCGCGACGACAGCCAACCTGGCCACCCACCCCGATGGCGCGCCGACTTTCTTCCACAGCTTCACGGTCGAGGACGCCACAGCGCCGACCATCGATCACACGCCGATCGGCAACGGCCAGCCCGAGGGCCAGGCGGTCGCGGTCAGCGCGACGATCAGCGATCCGTCCGGCATCGACTCGGCGACGCTCTACTACCGCCGGCAGGGCGCGGGCAGCTTCCAGAGCCTGCCCATGAGCGGCGCGGGCGATACCCGCTCGGCCAGCATCCCGGCCGCCGCGGTGGCGGCGCCCGGCGTCGACTACTACATCCTGGCCTTGGACGGATCGCCGAGGCGCAACCAGGCTGCTCACCCGGCCGGCGCGCCCGCCTCCTTCCACAGCTTCAGCGTCCAGGTGGGCGACGGATCGCCGCCCGCGATCACCCACAGCCCGATCGCCGACGGCCAGATCGAGGGCCAGGCCGTGTGGGTCAGCGCCACCATCACCGACAGCTCGGGCGTGGCTTCGGCCGCGCTGTACTACCGCACCCAGGGCGGCGGGCTCTTCGCCTCGCTGCCCATGACGGCCAACGACGACATCTACAGCGCCGAGATCCCGGCCAGCGCCGTGCAGCGGCCAGGGGTGGAGTACTACATCGAGGCGACCGACGGGGCGTCGCCGGCCAACACCGGCTATCACCCGGCGGACGCGCCCTCGACGGTCCACGTCTTCAGCGTGGTGCGGGAGTTCGCCGTGAGCGAGGGCGATCTCGTCATCTCCGAGATCATGACCAACCCGGCCGCGGTCTCCGACAGCGTCGGCGAGTGGTTCGAGATCCACAACCCCACCGGCGCCGACATCGACATCGAAGGCTTCACCTTCGCCGACAACGACGACGAGAGCTTCACGGTCCAGGGCGGCCCGGTGATCGTGGCGGCCGGCGGCTATCTGGTCTTGGGCCGCTCCGACGATCTGCAGGCCAACGGCGGCGTGAGCGTGGACTACGTCTACTCGGGCTTCCTGCTGGCGAACAACATAGACGAGATCGTCATCTGGGCCGGAGGCGCCGAGATCGATCGGGTGGAGTACGACGCGACGAGCTTCCCGCTCGGGTCGGGCGCCTCGACGAGCCTGAGCCCCGACCGGCTCGATCACCTTTCCAACGACGACGGCGAGAGCTGGTGCGCGGCCACGAGCCCGCTCACCGGCGGGGATCTCGGCACCCCAGGCGCGGCCAACGACGCCTGCGGCCCGGACGAGGATCTGGATCCGCCCGTCATCGTGCACACGCCGGTGTCCAGCGGCCAGCCCGAGAGCCAGCCGGTAAGCCTGAGCGCGGTGGTCAGCGACGGCAGCGGGCTTTTCGAGGTCAAGGTCTTCGCCCGGATCGCGGGCACGGGCGGGGTCTTCATCGGCGGCGATCTCACATCGGCGGGCGGCGATCTCTATCAGGGAGAGATCTCGGCCGAGCTGGTGACGGCAGCCGGCGTCGAGTACTACATCCGGGCCATCGACGCCTCGCCGGCCTACAACACGGCTCAGGTGCCCACCGACGGTCCGGACGCGCCGTACTTCTTCTCGGTCAGCGCCACCGACTCGGCCGGCCCGACCATCACCCACTCGCCGATCACAGGCCCGCGGCCGGCCGGCGTGGCCATCGACCTGCATGCGCTGATCGACGACGCCTCGGGCGTCGCCTCGGCCAGCCTCTTCGTGGAGACCGGCACGGGCTGGGTCGAGCGGGCCATGGCCGAGGTCCCGGATCAGCCGATCGTCTTCACCGGCCAGATCACGGCCGCGGAGGTCCTGGCCCCGCAGGTCCGGTACTACCTCAAAGCCGAGGACGCCTCGGAAGCGGCCAACGTCTCGATGCTGCCGGCGGGTGGGGCGGACGACCCGTTCGTCTTCGAGGTCTACAGCCCCGACGAGCAGGGCCCGGTCATCGTCCATACGCCGGTGGCCGACGGCCAGCTGGCTGGCGTGGAGGTGCAGATCGACGCGACCGTGAGCGACGCCTCGGGCGTGGCCGAGGTCATGTTCTACTTCCGCACCGCGGGCGCCGGCGTGTTCATCGGCGGGCCGATGAGCATCACAGACGGTCAGAGCTACAGCGGCAGCATCCCCGGCACCCTGGTCGAGGAGCCCGGCATCGACTACTACATCGAGGCGGTCGACGACTCGGACGAGCAGAACCGCTCCGTGCACCCGGATGGCGCGCCTGCGGAGCTGCACTCCTTCACCGTCATCGCGAGCGGAGAAGACCTCCAGGGCCCCGAGATCCAGCACACGCCGATCGCGGACGGCGTGCCCGCGGGTGCGGACGTCGCCGTCGAGGCCCAGGTGACAGACAGCAGCGGCGTGGCCTCGGTCGCGCTCTTCTACCGCATCAGCGGCCAGTCGGCTTTCTCGCAGCTCGCCATGGAGCTCGACTCCGGCCAGACCTACACAGCGAGCATCCCGGGGCAGATGGTGACAGCCCAGGGCGTCGACTACTACATCCAGGCCACGGACAGCGCGCCCGCGGCCAACGCGGCCTCCCACCCGGAAGGCGCGCCCGCCGAGCTGCACAGCTTCGTGCCCTCCGAGGGCGAGGCGCCCGGCGAGGGCGGCTGCGGCTGCGCGGCCGCGGGCCGGACGGGCCTCTCCCTGCTCGGCCTGCTGCTCGGCCTGGCGCTGTGGCGACGCACACGCCGACGTTGAGGCTATGCAGACGTGAACTCTCGGCTAGCCATCCGGAACATCCCGGCCCGAGTGGTCCGCGCTCTTCGCGAATGGGCGCGAAGGTTCTTGCAGTGCCTCAACAACCCCCACTTGGAGGCGCTGAGCCGTCAAGCGGGCAGCGCAAGTCCCGGCGAGCCGGTCTATTCCGATCTCGACTACCTGGCAGGACGATGGGAGGAGGATCCCGATCTCGACGCCGCGATCACCGACCAGGATCGGATAGACGAGTCTCTGTGGCGTTGAGGCTGGCGATCAGCACTTCGACAAGCTGCCTCAGCTCCCCCAGATCTGATCAACCCCCGCCGGCGAGCAGCACCAGGCTGACCCGGTTTCCGTCCTCGAGGACCGCGGACAGCCGGTTGCGCTTTCCGTTCACCGCGGCCGCGACCCGCCGCAGGTCCTCTCGCCGGTATTCGAGGTCCGCGAGGAGCTGCTCCACGCTGCACGCTCGCTCGAGCTCCAGCGTCCGTGTCCGCTCGGGCCAGGCACAGCAAATCGGCTCGAAGAAGCTCGACCTTCACCGCCCGGCCCTCCCCGGAAGCCTGGAAAGCAGCACCAGCGGCCGCGGCCCCGGCGCGTCGACCGCGGGCAGGCGGACGACGAAGGTCGTCGGGCCGCCCCGGGCGCTGGCCACCGTGAGCCGCCCGCCGCAGGACAGGACCGCCCGCCGGGCGATCGACAGGCCCAGCCCGCTGCCGCCCTCCTTGCCCGCGGTGTAGCCGGGCTCGAAGATCCTCACCTGCTCGGCGCGATCGAGTCCGGCACCCTCGTCGGTCACGGCGATCTCGACCCAGCCCGGATCGCTCCCGCACCTCAGGGCGAGCCGGAGCGGCCGGTCCTCGGGCGAGGCCTGATCGGCGTTGACCAGCAGGTTGACCAGGGCGTCGATGATCTGCCCCGCGTCCACGAGTACCAGCGGCAGCGCCCCGGCCCCGGACCCCAGCAGCAGGCGCAGGCGGCCGGGCGGAAACGCGACCTGTGCCACGGCCGCGCGCACGATCTGCAGCGGCGCGCACAGGGCGGGCGCGGGCGGGCAGCGGCGGATGGCGTCCAGGAATCGCGCCCAGTCCGCAAACAGCGCGTCCAGGCGCTCGGCGCGCTGCGCATCCCCCTCGGCGCGGCAGCGGCTCGACTCGACCGCCACCCGGTTCTTCATCCGGTGCGCCTCGCGGCGCACGTCCTCGAAGGCGTCCGTCCGGCCCGCCTCCCCGAAGGCCCGGAGCAAAGCGCACACGATCCCGGGCGCCTGCCCGGGCAGGCCCGAGAGGAGCAGACCGAGCCAGCGGGCCAGGGACTCGTCGTCCGGGATGGCGCCGAGCGTTCGAGCCAGCTGCTCGACCGTCTCCTGCCGGGACGGCGCGGCCATGAGCGCGCGCAGCAGCAGGGGTACGGCCTGGGCCTGGCGGCCGCGCTCGCCGAGCAGGCGGGCCAGGCCGCACAGGCCCCGGGGGTGATCCGGCGCGCGCAGCAGGCCGCGCCGGTAGTACGCCTCGGCCCGCTCCCCGTCCGCGCGGCACAGCTCGGCGAGCAAGAACAGCGCCTCGGCCGCATCGGCGTCGTCCGCGCTCTCCTCGCCGGCCAGCTCCGCGAGCAGGGCCCGAGCCCGCTCCGCGGCGGCGGCATCCTCAGCGCTCCGAGAGGCCAGGTGGCGGGCGAAGGCCAGGCGCAGCCTCCGGTCCCGGCCGAAGCGCGCGATCGCGCGCTCGAAGACATCGTCCAGCGCCCGGGGATCGTGGCCGGCCAGCAACCGCGCGCGCAGCTCGAGCAGGGCGTGCTCGACTTGCCTGTCCCCGGCCGAGATGCCGTCCAGGTCCGCGAGCGCCTGCTGGATGCGGCCGGCCTCCAGCAGGGCCGCCGCGCGAAGGGTCCGGGCCTCGACGTGGGCACACTCGATCGAGAGCGCGGCATCCAGATCCGCGATCGCCTCGCCCGGCTCGCCGCACGCGAGATGGGCCTGGGCGCGGAGCACGCGCGTCTCGGCGCTCTCCTGCTCGGCCAAGAGCGCCATGGAGAGCGCGGCCAGCGCGGCCTCGGGCTGTCTGCGGTCCAGCTCGATGCGCCCGCGGAGCCGCTCGGCCCCGGCCCGCAGGCCCGCGTCCCCGCACTGCGCCGGCCGGGCGAGCCAGGCCACGGCCGAGTCGAAGTCCCCGGAGCGGTACAGGGCCGAGGCGAGCAGCAGCCGAGCGCGGTCCGAGCCCGGGTCGAGCACCACCGCCCCGCCGGCCGCCGAGACCGCGCTGCCCGGCGAGCGGGCCTCGAGCTGCGCCTCGGCCAGCGCCCGCAGCCGCGCCGCGCGCAGCGCATCCAGCGCCCGCCCGGCCCGGCTGCGAAGCGCCGGCCGTCGATAAGACCGTTTGGCAGTCACCGCCTGCAGTCTAGCGCCGCTGACCTGCAAAGCAAGCAGGATCGCCGTTCGGGGAGCCGCCACCAACTGCTTGCCAATCCTCCCCGGCTCCCGTACCATTTCCTCATGACCAGCCAAGAGGGCCAGCTTCCGGAAGGGGTCGGACGGAAGTGGCGCCAGTACTACGACAGTCTGCGGGCGAGCATCAAGGTCCTGGTCGTGGACGACGAGCCGGTGGTCTACAGGGTGCTCGAGGCCATCATGGAGGGCGCGGGCTTCGCGGTCGAGGTGGCCGAGTCGGCCGAGCAGGCGCTCGAGATGATCGAGCGCCGCTCCTATGGGCTGATGATCACCGACAAGAACCTTCCGGGCATGAGCGGCGTGGACCTGATCGCCAGGCTCAAGGAAACCAAGACGAACCTCCCCTCCCTGGTGGTCACCGGCTATGCCTCGGTCGAGTCGATCGCCAGCGCCCTGGCCGCCGGGGCCTCCGACTACGTGACCAAGCCCTTCGACATCGAGCACGTGCGCAAGCGGGCCACCTCGATCATCGACCGCAACCTCCTCACCAGGCTGTATGACCGGATCGTCGCCGACCTGACCGACTCCTTCATGGAGTCGGGCGATCAGCGCGAGCGCGTCCAGCGCATCGGCCGCGAGCTGTTCGCATTCAAGAACAGCCTCCGCAAGCGGCCCGATGTGCAGGTGGTGGCGGCCGAGTCCGGACCGGAGATGGAGCTGGCCGAGTACCTGCGCGGCGCTGGGCACACCGTGACCGTGGAGCACGCCAAGGAGGCGGCCGTGGCCAACCTGGGCGGAGACCAGAGCCCCATCGCCTCCCTGGTCAGCCTTCAGGTCCGCTATCCCGTGTCCCTGGTGGCCGACCTGCGCCGCTGGGATCCCCTGATCAACGTCGTGGTGACCAGCCAGTCTCCCAACCTCCTGGACGCCCTGGCGGCGGTGGAGGCCGGCGCCACCGACTTCTTCATCCAGTCGGTGGAGCGGCCCGAGGCGCTCGAGGTACGCGTCCGCCGGGCGATCGAGACCAGCCGTCGGGATCGACTGTACCTGAAGCTGATCGGGATCCTGCAGCGCGAGGCGGCCGAGCAGGGCTGGGAGATCTTCGGAGACATCCTCGAGCTGGTGCCCTCCGATCACCGCGAGTACCTGGAGCGGCTCGTGGCCACCGAGCGGCAGACGCTGCCCGACATCGATGTGGACCTGACGGATCTCTTCGACGCCGCTTCGGACGCCCCTTTCGAGGAGCGGCGCAGCCACAAGCGCTCCAGCGCCACCGAGGTGGAGATCTGGTTCCGTCCGCTGGACGCCAGGGGGGGCTTCGCCCGGTGCTGGCTGCGGGACCTCTCCCTGGGCGGCTTCTTCATGCGCACCGACCTGGCCCCGCCCCGGGGCACCCGGATCGAGGTCCAACTGCTGATGCGCGGCGATCCGCCCAGCGAGGCCGTGGCGCTGACCGGACGGGTGGTCCGCAACGAGATCCACGAGCCGGACCCGGACATGCTGTCGGGCAGCGGCGTGCTGGTACAGGAAGAGGATCAGCGCAAGCTCGAGCCGCTCATCGCCAGGCTGGAAGGGGACGAGCAGACATGAAAGGGCCGGCGATCTGTCTCTTGTCCGCCTGCCTGTTCGCATGCGGCAGCGGCCAGGGTGCCGCCGACGCCGGCCTGGACGACGGGGGAGGCGGCACGGACCGAGGCGACACGGCCGCCTACGCCGACGGCATCACACTGCGCATTCCCCCGACTTTCGATCTCTGCATCATGAACGGGCTCCAGAACCAGCTGCAGCTGCCCTTCTTCAAGCTCCGGGCTTCGGTCCTGGAAGGAGACTGGAGCCTGCCCCTCGACCGGGACGAGTTCGAGCTGGATCTCATCGGGCGGGTGACGCTCTCTCCGGACGGCGCCGAGTCCGCGGCCCTGGGGCCCGGCGTGTTCCGTTTCTGGCGGGACGACTGGGGCCCCGGGCAGCCGGAGTACTGCATCTTCGACTACCGCCAGCCCTTCCTGGCCGATGCCGGGGCCTTCGACGTCAGCTTCGGCTTCTATCTGGAATGCCAGACGGGCGCGATCTGGGAGATGCCCGCCAACCTGGGACCGGGTCCCTATCCCTGCGACCGCCTCGACGAGAACACGCCGGGACACGTCGCGGCCACGGCCGCCAACGGAGATCAGGTCGAGTTCGATTTCTACTACTACGAGGGCTGCGAGAAGACGATCGGCTTCGGCCTGTGTCCCATGTTCTTCGGCGATCCCAGCCGGGGCTGCTTCACGCGCGGCCAGGAAGAGCGCGAGACCACCGACTACTACGCTCTCGCCCTTTCCTGCATCCACCACGGCCCCCCCAGGACCTTCCTGATGGTCTTCGACCAGCCCCTCGACGGCATCCAGGCCGTCGAGCTGGATGATCGCTCGATGCCTGCCGAGCTGCGCTACCTGGACGCCGCTTTTTCGGTGTTCGACACGCAGGCCGTGGAGAGCATCCAGTACGACGAGTGATCCGATGACGGCCCCCGCCAAGCCCAGAAAGGGCGCTGCAATCTCGAGCCTTATCCGAGACGCAGATATGGCTGCGCCCCTCCAGGGTGCGCAAGTAATCTTACCTTCATATACCTGGGGCTGAAGCCATGAGCCTTATACACATCTTCTCCGTAGACGTAGTCGGATCATCGCCTTTTCACCAAGGCATCTCCGCGTTCGTTGTAGACCGTATGGAGCGGGGCGCTCCATACGGTCAGATGGAGGGCGTAAGCCATCCATCCGCGGGGGGTACAGCCGCCCGGACC
>JAFGRB010000209.1 GCA_016935365.1 Deltaproteobacteria bacterium | reverse complement strand
TTGGTCCCACCCACTGTCTTCACCACGGATCGGTCGAACCTCTTTGGGTCACACGGCCAAAGGCCGTGGTATTCGCTCGCAATAATGGGCTAGCTAGAGGCTCTTGAGCTTGAGCTCGGCGCGCCGGATGTTCTCCTTGGCGCCCGCGTTGTAGGGATCGTAGCGCACGGCCCGCTGC
Source organism: Deltaproteobacteria bacterium (assembly GCA_016935365.1). Classification (GTDB taxonomy): domain Bacteria; phylum Myxococcota; class B64-G9; order B64-G9; family B64-G9; genus JAFGRB01. The sequence goes on along the minus strand of JAFGRB010000209.1, from coordinate 5,204 downwards.
CAGAAGCCGATCGCCTGGTGGTAGTGGCCGGCGGCCACCTTGGACTGCTTCTTTCGGGCGGCCCGGCTGCCGAGGATGCCGTGGCACAGGCCCAGCTTGTACAGGAGCTCCACCTTGAGGGCGTCGAGCTTGAGCGCCGCGGCGAACTTCTCGGTCGCGCCGGCGTAGTCCTTGGCCGCGTAGCGCGCATCGCCCTCGTCGAGCAGGGCCCGGACCTCGCGCCCGCGCGGCGTCTCGATCCGCCGGCCGACCGGGATGAGCTGCGGGATGGACGCCGGCGCCTGGGCCGTGGAGGCGACCTGGCCGGCCTCGTCGGGAGACCCGCCGCCCGGAGCCTCGGCCGCCGCATCCGGCTCGGGCTCGGGCTGCGGCTTTCGCTTGATGACCACCTTGGTGTACTTGGGCGGAGGCGGCTCGGCAGGTGCCGGTGCGGGGGCTGCGGCGCGGATCCGCTTGAGCGGCATCTCGTCCATCTTCATCCGGTCGGCGTCGAGGATCTGGCCGTCAAAGTCGCGCAGGAACTCGAAGTCCGCCATGCCCTCCTCGCGCACGAACATCTTGCCGTGGATCCGCTCGCCGGCGAGCTCGCCCCGGTAGATGTGCTCGAGCTTGTAGCGCTGGCCCTCGAACTCGGGGTGGAGCACCCGGTAGAAGGTGATCTTCGAGCCCTCGTGCTCCACCTTGAAGCTGGTATCGCCCGCGTTGAGGGCTTGGTACTCCCACTCGCCCGCGTAGGAGACCGCGGCCCGCGCCGCGGGCGCGCACAGGATCACCGCCAGAAAAGCCAACAAAGCCGTCTTCATGTGCCTTCTCCTCCCGGGCGCTTGGACCCCTGGGACCGCCAATCTACCACCCCGTCCGCAAAAGCACCAAGGGTTATGACGCGCCCGGGCTGCCAGAAGTTCAATCCGACCCGGCGGCGCCGCGACATCGAGATTGAAAAGCCAGCCCGGGCGTGTAAAGCTCGGGGCATGATGAGTCTGGCGAGGGTCTTGCGCGGATGGGCGGCCGGGCTCATGCCCCTGATGCTGCTAGGCTGCGTCTCCTGGCCGGGCTGCCATCGCAGCGACGGCCCGACCGTCGTGCTCGAGGGACGCGGCGGCAAGCCGGTCCGGGTACGGATCGAGATCGCCCGCCGCCCCGAGCAGCTGTCCCGCGGCCTGAAGTACCGCCAGTCCTTGCCCGAGGACGCGGGCATGCTCTTCATCTACCCCGCCGACGGACACCGCCGCTTCTGGATGCAGGACACCTACATTCCACTCGACATGGTCTTCATCGGCGACAACCGGCGGATCGTCGGCGTGGTGGAGAACACCGAGCCCCTGACCGAGGAGGGACGAGAGGTGGACGCGCCGTCTCGCTTCGTGCTGGAGGTCAACGCGGGCTTTCTCAAGCGGCACGGCGTGCGCCCGGGAAGCGCGGTGGAGATCGAAGGCGTGGAAGGCCTCGATTGAGCCCGGTCCGGGACGGAGGATCGCGAGATGCGAAAGCTCGTCAAGGTCATCGTCATCCTGCTCGTCGCCTACCTGCTGTTCGGCGCGGCCGTGACGCTGCGCAGCATGTGGAGGCCGCCGCCCTCCGAGGCGGCCAGGGCCTACCTGACGAGCGTAGCCAGGCGCGATTTGCCGGGCATCTACCTCTACTCCGACATGCTGGGCGCCAAGCTCGCCGGCATGATGGCCGACAGCGGCCTGTCCGAGGCGCAGCGCAAGCACATGTGGGCCAAGGACTACGCCCGCTGGAAGCGAGAGTTCGAGCGCGGGACGCGCTCGATGGACTCGATCCGCCGCGAGCGGCAGCTGCTGCGACCGGACGCGAGCATCGTGCCGGTCGAGGTGGAGCACTACAAGGCGACGCTGCGCGGTCGCGACGGCGAGGAGAGCCTGGCCTCCTACCGGGACGTCCCCGGCCAGACCCACCACGTCTACTTCAAGATCGAGTACGCCTCTGCGGACAAGGCGCCACCGGTCGGCATCCTGAACCACGTCCAGGGCGGCAAGGACAGCCGGATCCGCTCGGTCGTCGTCCGGGTCGAGGTGCGACTGCGGCCCGAGGTCAAGGGCCTGCGCGCCCTGCTTCTCGAGCAGGGCTGGATGGACCGGATCGCCTTCCTGGTCCCCTTCCGCGACCTGCTCGGCCACGACAGGCCGGCCAGCATCTGGATGGCCGGGGTCAGCTTCGACGTCGACAGGATGACGCTCGAGACCTTCTGAGCCGGCGGTGCGTCCGGGGGATCAGTCCTTGCTCAGCAGCTTGCGGTACAGCAGCTCGCCCAGCGACTCGCGCATCAGGCCCTCGACCATGCTCTCGAAGCTCTCCCGCTGGCCCTCGTCGCCGTAGAGGAATCGGATCCCCATGCCCAGCTCCTCCACCTCGGGGTGGGTGAGGTGGCCCTCCTCGTTGAGCCAGATCACCTCGCCGCGGATCTCGACCGGCTCCTCGATCCGGGGGATGAAGAGGCGGAAGAGGAACTCGGTGCCGATCGGCAGGGGCTTGTCGGTCTTGATGAAGGTGCCGCCCTTGGAGATATTCTTGGTGTAGTCGGCGAAGAAGGTGTTCATCTTCTTGTACTCCACCTTCAGCTCGATCGGAGCCCGGATGTGCTCGCGGCGATCGCTGTCGCCAGACTCGCCCGGCATGCGGAACACCTCTCGGAAAGCGATGTTAGACCAGGGCGCAGCGAGGCGTCAATTTCTTTCCACGCCACGGCGGCACCCGCGAGGTAAAACCCTTCGCAGCCGGGACGGCTCGTGCTAGACAAGGCCCATGCGCACGCTGCTCGCTCGATTCTTCGCCGAGCTCCGCGGGCGGGTCGGACCCGCCTTCTGGGCCGCGCTCTGCCTGGGGGCGGCGCTGGCCCTCGCGCTGGCCTTCGTGCCGCTCTTCGACCTGCTGGCCTACGAGTTCTGCGCGGTGCTGAGCTTGCTGATCTCGGCGACGGCCGGGCCCGTGGCCATCGGGGCGCTGCGCAGGAAGGCGACGCTCGGCCAGGCGCTCGTGCTCTGCGGCCTGACCCTGGTCGTGCCGCTTCTGATCATCTCCCTGAACGCGCTCCGGGTGCAGAACTGCAACTTCGCGACCGGGCTCGCCTTCTTCGGCCTGCTGCCCGCGGCCACCTGCCTGATCTGCGGCCTGTGGGGCGCGGGCGTGGGGCTGGTCGTCGGGCGGCGCTTCCTGGGCGGGCTCGCCTACGCGGGGCTCTGGCTCGGGGTGGCCGCCTGGAGCCTGTGGCAGGCCTGGTCGGGGCTGGAGGTGGACTCCTACAACCAGCTCGTCGGCTGGGTGGCCGGGCCGATCTACGACTCGGTGGTCGAGCCCGGCTGGCCGCTGGTCGCCTGCCGGGCCGAGGGCCTGGCCTGGGCTGCGGCTTTCTATGGGCTCGCGGCCTTCGCCGCCCGCAGGCCCCGGCGGCTGCGCCGGCTGGCAGTCTCGGCCGCGGCCGCGGCGATCGGGCTCGGGTTTTTCTCGCTGGCCGACGATCTGGGCTACGGGCGATCGGAAGCCCGGCTCGAAGCGGCCTTGCCCGGGCTCGCCCGCAGCGAGCACTTCGCCATCCACCACGCGGAGGGCCTGGGCGAGGAGGAGGTCGCGCTGCTGGTGCAGGACCACGAGTTCCGCTACGCCCAGATCGAGCGCCAGCTCGGCCCCCAGGACCTGCCGCCCATCCACAGCTACGTCTTCCCGAACGCCGGGCTCAAGCGGCGCCTGGTGGGCGCGGGCCGGACCCAGTACGCGAAGCCCTGGCGCGCTGCCATGTGCCTGAACGGATCGCAGTTCCCCCACCCGACGCTTAAGCACGAGCTGGTCCACGTCTATGCGGGCGCCTTCGGCGCCTGGCCCTTCGCGGTCAGCGCCCGGGCGGGCCTGTGGGTCAACGCCGGCCTGACCGAGGGGCTGGCGGTCGGGCTGGACTGGTCGGCAGAGGGCTTCGACCGCCACGCCTGGAGCGCGGCCCTGCGCCGGATAGACAAGGCCCCGGACATCCGGTCGCTCTTCGATCCGATGGGCTTCTGGACCGCGGCCGCCGGCCGCTCCTACACCCTGGCCGGCTCCTTCGTGCGCTACCTGCTCGACGAGTACGGGCCCGAGCCGCTGATCGCGGCCTACCGCGACGGCCGGATCGGCGGCCACTACCCCAAGGACCTCGAGGGTCTGATCGCCGGCTGGCAGGCCTTCCTGGACGCGATCGAGCTCGACGAGGGCACGCTGGCCGTCGCCCGGGCGCGCTTCTCGCAGCCCAGCATCTTCTCCCAGACCTGCGCCCACGAGATCGCCGCCCTGCGCTCGCGGGCCGTCCGGCGAGCCGCCGACGAGTCCTGGGACCAGGCCGAGAGCGCGATCGCCGAGATCCAGGGCCACCTGCCCGGCGATCCGGCCTCCCTGCGGCTCCGCCTAGAGATCCTCTTCCAGCGCGGGCGGACGGCCGACGCGCTCGAGCTGGCCTCGGAGCTCCTCGGCCGGGAGGACCTGGACCGGGCCACCAAGGCCGGGATCGCGGGCCGGACCGGCGACCTGCTGGCCGGAGGCGACAGCTGGCGGGAGGCGAGCGCGCACTACGAGCGCGTCCTGGCCGCCCACCTGAGCGACGCGAGCGATCGCACCGCGCTCGTCAAGCTCGAGGCCCTGGCGCGGATGGCGGGGGGGGGCGAGGCCGGGACCGCGGCCGGCCGGAAGGTGCTCGACTTCCTGCGAAGCGGCGAGCTCGCGATCGGCACGCTGCTCGAGCTGCACGAGGCGGCCCTGGCCGTGCCCGACTGGGGCGCGGCCTGGTACCTCGTCGGCCGCCAGCTCGTCAACCGGGAGCGCTTCGGCCAGGCCCTGCCCTACCTGGAGCGGGCCGCGGATCGCCGCTTCGTCCACCCCGCGCTGGCGGTCGAGTGCATGCGCCTGCGGGTCCAGGCCCTGTACCGCTGCGGGGAGTCCGAGCAGGCGCTGGCCCTGCTCGGCGTCCTGGCCCGCTTTCCCCGGCACGCGGGCGACCGGCTCTGGGCACTGGAGTGGATCGAGCGCATCCGTTTCGACGCCCAGCGCTCGCCTCCCCGGACGGCTTCGAGCGATCCGCGTTGTTCGCAAGTTCGCTTGCAGTGCGGGTTTGCGCAAGTCAGGGGAAGAAAATACACGATGATTGACCAAGCTACACGCCCCCCTCCCTCGGCCTTCGGCCGGTCCCTCCCACCAGGGGAGGGACGTAACACTGCGTGCAC
>JAFGRB010000208.1 GCA_016935365.1 Deltaproteobacteria bacterium | reverse complement strand
GGCTGTTCGCCAATTAAAGCGGTACGCGAGCTGGGTTTAGAACGTCGTGAGACAGTTCGGTCCCTATCTGTCGTGGGCGCAGGATACCTGAGAGGAGTTGTCCTTAGTACGAGAGGACCGGGATGAACGCACCTCTGGTGCTCCAGTTGTTCCGCCAGGAGCATGGCTGGGTAGCTACGTGCGGAAAGGATAACCGCTGAAAGCATCTAAGCGGGAAGCCTCCCTCGAGATAAGGTATCCCGTCACTCACTTCGGTGAGTGCCTGAAGACCCCTTCAAGACTAGGAGGTTGATAGGCTGGAGGTGGAAGCGCAGCAATGCGTGAAGCTGACCAGTACTAATTGGTCGTGCGGCTTGACCATATTTTGAATCGACCCGCTTGGGACACCGGGCGGGTGGATTCAAGACGCACCGCATGAGTTGCGGAGAGCGGATATGGCCAGGGTTGAGCGCGAGACGTCTCTGCGCACTTGCAGGAACGCCATGTGATTCCAGTTTCCGGTGGCAATGGCGGAGGGGCCACACCCGATCTCATCCCGAACTCGGAAGTTAAGCCCTCCAGCGCCGATGGTACTGCACGGGCAGCTGTGTGGGAGAGTAGGACGCCGCCGGATCTCATTCTTCTGTTCGGTGTCGAACGGGCCGCTCTGAGCGGCCCGTTCGGCGTTTCGACCTATGGCTCTCCGGCTTCGTGTGTCAGGGCGGCGCTGACCGGACGATCGCAGAGATCGCCGTAGAAGCTGGTCGAGATCTCGGTCGCGACATAGGTGAGGTTGTAGGCGCACTTCAGATCGATGCCGCACTGGTCCGGGTACTCGGCCACGTCGCCCTTGACGGACAGCTCCTCCGAGTGGACCGACTCCGTCCCCAGGCCGGACGCATCGTAGCTGACCGAGTAGTGCAGGCTGCCTTCGAGCTCGAGCGCCACCCCGGAGCCCCCGCTGACCGAGCCGAGCTCGAATGCGCACTGGTCGAAGACGTAGTCCAGCTCCAAGGACATGCCGCCCTGGCTAGAGGTCGTCCCGAGGATCGAGACCTTGCCCCCTGAGGGGCAGTCGGCCTCGATGTCCTGCTGCCCATCCGGAAGCATGGCCACGTGGTCGAGGTAGAGAGAGACCACGCCCACGAAGGTGCCGTAGGCGACGATGGCGTCCCGGGCGAACTGCGGAAAGTCGTCCGGCCGGTCGCAGCCCGGGGCGAGCGCGAAGGCCAGAACGAAGAAGGCGGTCAGAGCGCGAGTGCTTCCCCTCGTCGTCATCGGATCCTCCTCAGGGGTCGAGCCACTTGACGCCCGTGCAGTAGATCTGGCCCGCGAACGGTCTGCTGTCGATGACCCGTTCACCCGAGCATGTCTGGGCGCCGCAGTTGGGATCGCAGTTGGGCGAGTCGTAGCACCGGTGGCCGTTGTCGAGGTGGAAGAGGATCTCCGTGTGGGTGTCGACCGGGAAGTTGCCCACCGTGGCGTACTCGGTCTCGGAGCAGACCGTGCCCGCGAGCATGCCGTCGACGTAGACCTCGGTCAGGCCGGTGACGATGTTGTTCATGACCAGCTGGAACTCGTTGTCCTGCGGATCGGGCACGCCGTTGTCCCCCGAGCCCAGGCATGGCTCGCAGGCCGGAAGCGCCAGTCCGAAGAGGAGGGCGAGAGGGAGGAGAGCCCGCATCGGTCCATCTCCTTTGAGGGTGGCCGTATTGGGACCAGCCCTTGTTGCGTCTGCCTGACATTCTGCGCTCGGCCGCCGGCGAGCACAAGGGTTTTTGCTTGAACCGGCCTGGCTTTTGGGTATTGCTTACCCTGCATGGAATCTCCGCGCGACAGGCGAACGGTGCGCAGCGTGCTGCTCGAGCTGCTCGATCCCTTGCGAGCCGACTGGCGTGCGTGCATCTACTCGGCTGTCGCGCTCGGCCTGCTGCTGGTCTGGCTGCACCAGGGGCAGCGGGCCTTCTTCGCGCTCCATCTGGCGAGCACGCTCGTGCCCGGCGCTTCGCCGGCCGAGATCGAGTGGTGGGGCACGATCTACCAGTTCGCCGCGGCGAGCCTGCTCTTCCTGGCTATCCCCGCGCTGCTCCTCAAGTGCGCCGCCGGCGAGCGCCTGCGGGACCTGGGCCTCGGCCTGGGCGACCGGCGTTTCGGCCTGCTCGTGGTGGTGCTGGGCTGGCTGCTGATCGCGCTCCCCTCGGGGATCTCGGCCGCGACGATGGCCGAGTTTCGGGCCGAGTACCCGCTCGCCAAGCTGGCTGCCTCGGACGCCCCCCGATTTCTCGTCTACGAGCTCGCGTATGGCCTTCTGTACTATGTGGCCTACGAGTCCTTCTTCCGGGGCTTCGTGCAGCTCGGCCTGGCCAGGCGGGTAGGCCACTTGAACGCCATCCTGATCCAGACCGCGATCACCACGCTGCTGCACATCGGCAAGCCGCAGGGCGAGATCTGGTCCGCCCTGGCGGCCGGCTTCCTCTTCGGCATCATCGTGGTGCGCACGCGTTCGGTCTGGCCCCTGGTGCTCGTCCACTGGGGGCTGGGGGCCGTGACCGACATCGCCTGCGCCCACGCCTCGGGGATCCTCTCATGACAAGGGCAAAGAAGAGCACCCGCTCCGTCCCGGCCCCGCCTTCGCCCGTGCTGGTCACGGGCGCGGCCGGCTTCATCGGGCGCAGCCTGTGCAGGGCGCTGATCGAGGCCGGCTGCGAGGTCAGGGGGCTCGACGTGCCCGGCGCGGACGGCGGACCCTTGAAGGCCATGGGCGTCGAGCTCATGCGGGGCGACATCCGAGAGGCCCGGGAGCTCGAGGCGCCCCTGCAAGGCATCCGGACCGTCTTCCACCTGGCCGCGCTCGCCCGCGAGTGGTTCCCGCGCGAGACCTACATGCAGATCAACGCCGAGGGCACCCGCGAGATGCTCATGGCCGCGGAGCTGGCCGGCGTGGAGCGCTTCGTCCACATGAGCTCGCTCGCCATCCACCTCTTCGACGGCCACGTGGACGGCGACGAGCAGACCCCGGCCGCCAACCTCGAGTTCGGCTACTGCGCAGGCAAGCTCGTAGCCGAGCACCACGTGCACGCGGCCAGCAGGCGCGGGCTGCAGACGACCATCATACGCCCGGGCGGGGCGATCTTCGGCCCCGGCGACACGACCACTTTCGTGCACCTGGCGCCGGCCATCGAGTCGGGCGTCCTGCCCATGCTGGGCGGCGGGCACCAGCTCATGTGCTACTCCTACGTGGAGAACCTGGTCGGGGGCATGGTGCTCGCCGCGGCCCACCCGGCAGGCGCCGGCCAGACCTTCATCCTGACCGACGATCTGAAGATCACCGTGCGCGAGCACGCGCAGGCGGTCGCCGACGCGCTCGGCGTCCGAGTGCGTTTCATCCCGGTGCCCGTACGGGCCGGCGAGGCCGCCGGCTGGTTGCTGGAGAGATCGTACGAGCTGCTCGGCATCGCGCACGCCCCCGTCCTGACCCGCTACCGGGTGGGCATCGTGGTGCGCGACTTCCACTTCTCCTGCGCCAAGGCCAAGCGCCTGCTCGGCTACCGGCCGAGGATCGCCTACCGCGAGGGGCTGAGGCGCACCGTGGACTGGTACCGCAGCCGGGCTCAGTCCTCCCGCGCATAGGCTCGCTTGTGCAGGATGGTCGGCTCGACGAGGCGGCGCACCTCCAGGGGCGCGCCGAGATCGCCGTGCCTCTCACTCCAGGCGTGGAGCCAGCCACGGCCGCCGCAGGCCCGGCAGGGATCTCCGTCGAGCTCGCCGGTGCATTCACATTCGTGGCACGGATTGTAGCCGGCGATGAGCGCCGGGCCCTTGTCGGTATTTGCCACCTCGATGAGCTCGTCGTAGTTCTCGAGCTGCTCGCTTTTGAACTGGCTGCTGAGGACGCAGCGCAGCACCTGGCCGAAGTCGGGATGTGCATACAGGCTGGCCTTGAAGATCACGCGCGGGGCGATATTGGCGGCCAGGTCCGGGAGGTCCTGTTTCGGTCCGCTGGGCAGGGAGTAGGGCTCGTCCAGGTAATAGCGAATCCCCTTGCGGCGGATGGCGCGATAGTCGGGCGCGGCCGTGACGCGCGCATACTCGATCTCGTGCTCGAGTTGCAGGTACTCCTCGAGAAAAGAAAGCAGTTCGTCCATGGAGCGCTCCTAAGGGGTCAGACCCCGACACTTGACACTTTTGGCCACTTGCGCAAAGCTCGGCGCATGCCTCGGAGCAAGCGTGTGGACTACCCTGGTGCCTGGCATCACGTCATGAATCGCGGTGCCCGGAGGGCGCCGATCTTTCGGATCGACGACGATTGCCGGGGATTCATCGACGTACTCGGCGACACGGTCGAACGGTTCGAAATGGAGCTGCACGCATTCTCCTTGATGCCCAATCACTACCACCTTCTGGTCCGGAGCCGCCAGGGAAACCTGTCGCGCTGCATGCAACACCTCAACGGAACATACACCCAGTGGCTCAACGCCCGCCACCGCTGGGACGGGCCGGTGTTCCGGGGGCGGTTCAAGAGCCAGCTGATCGAAGACGAGGAGCATCTCCGGATCCTCCTCGCATACATCCACCTCAATCCGGTATCGGCCAATCTGATCCGCAAGGTGGATGACGAGGGCTGGACCAGCTACCGCATGTATATGAACGAGGAGCCACGTCCTGCATGGTTGTGCACGACATTTTTCGTGAAGCTCTTCGGCGGCCGGAAGAGGCTGCATGCTTTTGTGGAGTCATTCCGCCTGGGCCGCCGGGAGTATCCGGATGACTTCAATCCGGACACCGGGCTTTTCGGGAAGAAGGCGATCGAGAAGCAGAGCCAACGAGTAATGTCGAAGAAGAAGAGATCAGGGCAGGGAGCTCGGAACCGGCCCGTGGAGGAGACGCTGGAGAGGATTCAGAGGATGACCGGAGCGGATCTGGGCGAGCTTCGCCGTGTGGAGAGGGGGCCCGGGGCGAATCCTCCGCGTCGCTTTGCAATCTGGGCGCTTTGCAGGGGAGCGGGAATCTCCCAGCGGGAGGTGGCACAGCTGTTGAACGTCTCTTACTATCAGGTGGGGAGGGTGCTCGGCTATCTTCGGAAGAAGGGCGCCGAGGGGACAATAAAGGAATGGATGGAGAAATGGATAGCGGAAGAGAGCTAAGTGTCAAGTGTCGGGGTCTGACCCTCAGTTTGCTCGCTGTGTGGCTCGTCTTCGGCCATGGATGCGGCGGGGGCGAGGGGCAGGCGACCTGCTCGGACGGGGTGAAGAATCAAGACGAGACCGACGTGGACTGCGGGGGAGAGACCTGCCAGCCGTGCGAGGCGGGAAGGGCGTGTCTGGTCCCCGAGGACTGCGAGAGCGCTTTCTGCGAGGACGGCGTGTGCCATGCGGCGGGGCCATCATGTGCGGACGGCGTGAAGAACCAGGACGAGACCGATGTGGACTGCGGGGGAGAGACCTGCCAGCCGTGCGAGGCGGGAAAGGCATGCCTGGTGCCTGCGGATTGCGAAAGCGGCTGGTGTGAGGACGGCGAGTGCCAGGCGGAGGGCCCATCCTGCTCGGACGGGCAGATGAACCAGGACGAGACCGACGTGGACTGCGGCGGTTTCACCTGCGACCCGTGTTCCGACGGGGGCTCGTGTGTGCTCGACTCCGATTGCCTGAGCGGCATCTGCTCGGGATATCTGTGCCGGCTGACGACGTATCGCGGTGACGACTACGATGAGGACGGCATCGATGACGACTACGACAACTGTCCCTTTGCGGCCAATCGAGGCCAGGCGGATGGCGATGGCGATTTGGTCGGCGACGCCTGTGACAACTGCCCGGACATACCCAACCAGCCCCAGCAGGACCTCGACGACGACTTGCTGGGCGATGCCTGCGACGGGGACCGGGACGGGGACGGGACGGACGATCTGGCGGACAACTGCCCCGACGTCTCCAACTGGAGCCAGTCCAACACCGACGCGGACGAGTATGGCGACGTATGCGACGGCGACATCGACGACGATGGCTATTCGAACCTCGAGGACAACTGTCCCTACTATTACAATCTAGAGCAGCTCGCCAGCGATCCGGAGACTTACGGTGACGCCTGCTACAGCGATATGGACGGCGACGGAATACAGGACTTCATGGACAACTGCGCGGAGATCTCCAATCAGCTGCAGGAGGATCAGGACGCGGACCTGGTCGGTGATATCTGCGATCCCGATCGGGACGGCGACGGATTCCCCGACTGGCAAGACAACTGCGCTTCGCTCACCAATCCCGACCAAACGGACTCCGACCGAGACGGGCTGGGCGACGCCTGCGATGCGAGCTTTTGCTACGTGGTGGATCGAGCGGACGCTTGTCTGGATCCGGAGATGCCGTTCATGGTCTATCCGGGTGCCGAGCGGCTGGTCGGGGTCGGCGAGGTAGTCCCGCTGGTCATCTGGGCCAATCGCGAGGCCCGGGGGATGGAGTATGCGTGGACGGTGAGCAGCCGGCCGGATGGCTCCGGGGTCGTGATTCCAGACGCGAGCGGTGTGGTCTACGTATCGACGCCATACGACTATCACTACCCGGAGGGCGCCGTGCCCTTCTTCGTCGCCGATCTGCCCGGGGAGTACACCCTGGGAATCTCGGCTCAGTTGACGGAGGACGATGATCTCTATCCCGGAAGGAACACCGATTCCGCGGAGCTGATTGTCACGGCCCAGTGATAGAAGAACACTGCCCTGCGAAAGGAAGAGCCATGCGAAGAGCTTTCACGGTCTGTCTGAGCCTGCTGCCGATCATCGCCTGCGCCCCGGTGAAGGTGGTGCCCGAGGAGCGGCGCTCGCCCCACTTCCTGCCCGCGGCCCAGCACCTGGACCTGGGCGGGCAGGTCTTCGTGTATGCGGATCTGGACGGCGACGTGGAGCGCATCTCGACCTTCGTGGCCGAGTTGATCGACGAGATCGAGAAGCAGGACCCGGATCCAGACCTGGCCCGCATCGACGTGCCCAAGCTGGTGGGCATGCTGGGGCTGAACCCGGTCAAGGCCATCGGACTGAGCTCGGTCCGGGACGGAGCCGTCTTCCGCAACAAGGCCGTCATCCAGTACCCGGGACCCAAGCAGGGCTTCATGCGCCTGCTGGGCGACAAGGCCCGCCCCTTCGAGACGCCCGCTTGGGCGCCGGCGGACGCGGACCTGGTCATGGAGCAGGACGTCAACTACAAGGAAGCCTTCTCCGCAGTCGAGTCCATGATCCGCCACGTGATGGGCGACGAGGCCGGCCAGGTCCTTTCCGAGCTGGATCAGCCCATTCCCGAGATGCACGTCAGCCTGCGGCAGATCTTCGACAAGCTCGACACCCGCATCGTGCTCGTGCTGCGCGTGCACGCGGACCGCATGCTCGCGGTGCCTGGCGAGTCGTTCAGGTTCCCGTACACCGAGCTGGCCCTGGGGATCGACGGTCTGGCCTTCCTCTTCGACGACCTGGTGGAGAGCTTCGGCGCCGTGCCCGCGATCCGGGTCGAGGCGGGCGAGGAGTACCACAGCATCCAGATCACCACGCCCCTGCCCGGGGAGCTCGCCATCTACAAGCCGGTGCTGGCCAAGGACAAGAAGACCGGCCGGGTCTTTCTCGCTAGCTCTTTGGATCTGCTTCGCGAGTTCCGCCCCGGGCCCGAGGCCCTGGGCAGCACGGCGGGCTTCCTCGATGCCGCAAAGGGCCTGCCCGTGACGGGCAACGGCCTGACCTACGTATCCGGCGACTTCGCGGGCAAGGTCTCGGACTGGATAAAGGAGCTCTGCAAGGGCGACGAGGATCTCAGGGTGGTTCACAAGATCGCGCAGGATCTCCTGCCCGAGCCCGGCCTGCCCATGGCGAGTGTCAACGCCGTGCTGCCCGACGGCCTGTTCTTCGCCTCCAACTCGTACACTTCCCACAAGACGACCATCGTCTTCCTCACCTACCTCAACCCCATGCTCCTCGGGACCATGGCGTCGATCGCCATCCCGGCCTTCGTCAGCTACCAGACCAGAGCCGAGGCCGCGGCCATCGAGGCAGAGGTTCCAGCCTACACGGCGCCTCCGCCACCCGCGCCTCCGGCCTCGAAGGCGCCCGCACCGGGCGGATCCGAGGCGAAGGACGCAGATAGCGATTGAGGTGGTTTTTCAGGGGGAACCAGAGCGGAATCTGCAGACAGGTGAGTACCTTTCCCGCATCTATTCAAGTGTCAAGTGTCGGGGTCTGACCCCAAGCAGTCCCTGATTGCGGTACCAGGCCACAGTGTCGGCCAGCCCTGGCCCGAGGTCGAACTCGGGCTCGAGGCCGAGAAGCTCCCTGGCCTTGGTGCCGTCGACCGCCCAGTGGCCCTCCACGAAGCGGCGCACGTTGCCATGGCAGAAGATCCGGGGCTTGCGGGTGATCTGACAGGCGAGCGAGCTCGCCAGGGCGGCCAGGCGGACCACGGCGGTCGGGATGGGGACGGGGAGCAGCGCCCGCTTGCCCAGGATGGTCTTGATGTGCGCGTAGAGCTCGGGCTGGGTCAGGCTGTGAGTCGCGACCAGGAAGGTCTCGCCGACGGCGCGCTCTTCCGTGCCGGCCAGCATGAAGGCTCGGGCTGCGTCCCGCACGTGGATCATGTTGATCATGCGCGGCACGACGCCCATGGTGGGGGCCAGGCCGCGCTGGACCGCCTGGAAGGCCGGCAGGAGCTCCAGGTCCCTGGGGCCGTAGATGGCGCCCGGGCGCAGGACGGAGATGGCGAGCCTGTCCCGGTAGCGCCGGGCCTCGTGCTCGGCGGCCAGCTTGCTCAGCCCGTAGGCCGTGACCGGCTCGCGCTGGTCGCGCTCGGTGATCGGCTCTGCGGTCGGGGAGGGTCCGGATGCGCCCAGGCTGGAGGCCAGCACGAAGCGCGGCGCCTTCGCCTGCAGGCAGGCCCGCAGCAGGTTGTCGGTGCCCTTCTGGTTGATCCGGAAGAAGGTGCTGCGGTCCAGCGCCTTGGTCACCCCGGCCAGGTGAAAGACGACGTCCGCGCCCTCGATCCTCGGCGCCAGCTCGGAAGGGCTCAGGCTCACGTCGCCGAAGACGAGCGCGATCTCCTTGCCTTCGAGGAAGCGCAGGTTCGAGCTCTCGCGCACCATGGCCCCGACCTGCCAGCCGGACTCGAGCAGGACATCGACCAGGTGGGATCCGAGAAAGCCGTTCGCACCGGTGATCAGCGCTCTCAAGACTGATGACCTCGCAAAAAGTCGCTTCGCGACTTTGCTCGGCGGGGGAGGGACCTTCCCTCCCCCGCCACTTGAAGTAAATTCAAGTGGTTCCACCCCCTCTTGGGGCCGGCGCTGGGCAGCGCCGGCCGTTGATGGTCTTCTTGCGAGCCCATCAAGACTGGCTCCTCGCGCTCAGCCCGGCTCGCCGGCCGGACGGTGGTACATCTGGATGAGCTCTGCGGCGAGGTAGTCCTTGATGACGTCCAGGCTTCGCTTGCCCGACTCGCGGTCGGCCTGGAAGGCCCGGATCTGGGGGATGGAGCAGTCGGTCAGCAGCTCGAGGTAGCGCCACACCAGCGCCTCGTCGAGCAGGCTCACCTTGCGCTGGATCTCCTCGGGCGCGTCGTTGAGCGTGATGGTGTTGGCCAGGCTCTGGGACATCTTCTGACCCTTGATCTGGCCCTCCTCCATGTAGGCATCGGTGCCCTCGAGCAGCTCGGTGGCGATCGCCACCTGGGGGTCCAGGTCCAGGGCGTCCATCAGCTCGCGGGTGAAGAGGAGGTTGGGCAGCTGATCTTCTCCGCCCACCTCCACGTCCGCCTTGAGATGGATGGAGTCGAAGGCCTGCAGGATGGGGTAGAGCAGCTCGTCCATGCGCAGATCGGAGCGATGAGATATATCCTGGCGTCCGGTCAGCCTGGTGAGCGGAACATGGGCCGCCATCCGCATCAGCTCCTCGATCTCGATCGTCTCGAGCCAGGTGGAGTTGAGCGCGATCCGGGTCTTTTGCAGGTCGAGGATCTTCCCGATCTGGTCCTTGTACTTCTCGGCGTTGGCGCGGACGGTCTCCGAGTCCAGCTTGGGCCGGACGCCCGCCTGGCCGCTCGGGTCGCCGATCCGCGCGGTGAAGTCGCCGATCAGGAAAACCACGTTGTGCCCGAGCTCCTGGAAGTGGCCGAGCTTGCGGATCAGGACCGTGTGACCGAGGTGCAGGTCCGGGGCTGAGGGATCGAAGCCGGCCAGCACGATCAGGGGGATCCCGGTCTCCTGGCTGCGCGTGAGCTTGGCGAGCAGCTCCTGCTTCTCGACGATCTCGATCACGCCTCGCTGGATGATGTCGAGCTGCTCCTTCGGATGGGCGAATCCTGACATGGCACCTCCTCAATCGTCCGCGTCCACTGGCCAGCTGCGCTGGCTAATGTCGAGGCAGCTGCCGGAGTCCGGATCGATTCTAACCAAGGCGCCCTGGATCTGCAGCCCCTTTCGCGCCACCTGGAAGGGATGGGGCAGGCGAGTCGTGAAGCGCTGGATGGCGCTCTCCTTCCTGACCCCGATGACCGAGTCGGTCGGCCCGCACATGCCCAGATCGCTCAGATAGCCCGTGCCACCCGGAAGGATCTCGGCGTCCGCGGTGGGGATGTGCGTGTGCGTGCCGACGATGGCGGTCACCCGTCCGTCAAGGTAGTGCCCCATGGCCCGTTTCTCGCTCGTGGCCTCGGCGTGAAAGTCCACCAGGATGATGCGGGTGCGGGGGTGGAGGGCGTGGAGGAGATCATCCGC
Organism: Deltaproteobacteria bacterium; assembly: GCA_016935365.1. Classification (GTDB taxonomy): domain Bacteria; phylum Myxococcota; class B64-G9; order B64-G9; family B64-G9; genus JAFGRB01. Next base: position 19,515 of record JAFGRB010000208.1, on the reverse strand, counting down.
CGTGCGAAATGGGCAGGCGAGCGCGTCCATGAACAGCAGGCCTTGGAGGTTGACGACCCCGATCGGGATGGACTCCGGGCCGGAGAAGACCCTGGCACCTCGTCCGGGCGAGCCGGAGGGGTAGTTCGCCGGGCGCAGCAGACGACTCTCGCCATCCAGGTAGGGGCGGATCTCCTTGTGCTTCCAGATGTGGTTGCCGGATGTCAACACGTCGATGCCGAGGCCGAGCAGCTCGTCCGCGACCTCGGGTGTCAGCCCGATGCCCCCCGAGGCGTTCTCGGCATTGGCGATCGTGAAACGGGCACCGGTCTGCTCGAGGATCGAGGGCAGCTGCTTGGCCAGGGCCTGCCGCCCGGGCTTGCCGAAGACATCCCCCAGCAAGAGGGCGGTAAACGCGTCAGCGGGCATATTCCACCGCTCGGGTCTCCCGGATGACCGTGACCTTGATCTGGCCCGGGTAGGTCATCTCGTCCTCTATCTTCTTGGCGATGTCCTTCGAGAGCAGCATGGCCTCGTCGTCGCTGATACGCGTGTTCTCGACGATGACCCGGACCTCGCGGCCCGCCTGGATGGCGAAGGCCTTCTCCACGCCCTGGAAGGAGCGGCTGAGACGCTCGAGCTCCTCGAGGCGCTTGACGTAGGTCTCGAGCATCTCCCTGCGGGCGCCCGGCCTGGCGCCGCTGAGGGCGTCGGCTGCCTGGACCAGGATGGCCAGGACGGTCTCGGGTTTGACCTCCTCGTGGTGAGCCCGGATGGCGTGGACGATCTTCGGTGACTCGCCGAACTTCTTGCACAGGTCGGCCCCGAGCATGGCGTGAGAGCCATCCACCTCGTGATCGATGGACTTGCCGATGTCATGCAGCAGCCCGGCCCGCTTCGCCTGCCGGGGGTTCAAGTGGAGCTCGGCCGCCATCGCGCCGGCCAGGAAGCCGACCTCGATGGCGTGCTGCAGCTGGTTCTGGCTGTAGCTCGTGCGGTACTTGAGGCGTCCCAGGTAGCGGACCAGCTCGTGGTGGATACCGTGGATCCCGAGCTCGAAGGTGGCCTGTTCGCCGGCCTCCTTCATCACGAGCTCCAACTCCTCCGCGGTCTTGGCCACGATCTCCTCGATCCGTGCAGGGTGGATTCGCCCATCGGCGACGAGCTTCTCGAGGCTCAGGCGGGCGACCTCGCGACGGACCGGGTTGAACCCCGAGATGATGACCGCTTCCGGTGTGTCATCGATGATCAGGTCCATTCCTGTGGCCGCTTCCAGCGCCCGGATGTTTCGGCCCTCGCGGCCGATGATCCGGCCTTTCATGTCCTCGTTCGGAAGGTGCACGACCGAGACGGTGGCCTCGGAGACGTACTCACTGGCATAGCGCTGGATGGCGGTGGCGATGATCCTCTTGGACTTCTTGTCGGACTCCTGCCGAGCTTCCTCCTCGATGCGCTTTACCATCTTGGCGGACTCGTGGCGGGCAGCATCTGCGATGGTGTCCATCAGCTTTTTCTTGGCCTCCTCGGAGGTCATGCCCGCGGCGCGCTCGAGCTGTTTTTGGGTCTCGTCGAGCAGTTGCTGGTACTTGGTCTCCGACTCGGTGACACTCCGCTCGCGATTGGTCAGCTCCTTGCTGCGGCGCTTGTGCTCGCTCTCCTGGCGGTCGAGCAGATCCGCCCGTTTCTCGATGGTCTCCTCTCGGTGATTGAGCCGTTTCTCCTGTATTCGGACCTTGTCTTCCTTCTCTCGAATCTCTTCTTCAATCTCTTTTCTCTTTTTTTCGATGGCCTCCTTGGCGTCCACTTCTGCTGTCCGGCGTGTCAGATCGGCCTGCTTGCGGGCCTCCTCGGCAATGCGCTCCGCATCTCGCTTGGATCGGTTGATCCTGGAGTTGGCTCTACGGGCCTGGATCAGCGCGGAGACGCTGTATCCGCCTGCAAGGCAAGCCAGGGCCACGATGACCGTCAGTACGTCCAATGTCATGGTGCATTTCTCCTCATCCCGAAAACGGACTCGGGAGGTATGTGAACGGCGGCAGAAGTCGAGCTTCCACCGACGCGACGAACGTGATCACCTCGCCGCGGTGCTGGGCTCTTTCGAGCGCAGATCGCACCCCGGCTCGGCCAGCGGTGACGCAGGAAGGCAACCCGGCCCCCGATAGGGGCATCGAGTGGAGGTGTGAGGAACCTGCGGGCGACTGTGTCGCTAGAGCCCGGCCTCCTTTCCTGTGTTCATCTCGGCCCTCGTCTGCTCCGCAAGGTTCGAAGTACACTCACCTCAAGGGAACTGAAACCCACTCGGGTCGTACAGCATCTGTCCGGGTCGGAACTTCCCCGTCATCTATAAAAACCCGGCCTCCAGCCGGGTGTTCCCTCACGAGATCCCCCGCCCTGGTCGTCGAGCGGATGGAAGGCAATGAACCTGCCTTCAACCAGGTGGGTGCGTTGTAACGACATCAGGCTCCCCCGGAACGGAGCGAGTCCGTCCAAACGGCGAAAGGGGGGGCACACCGTCGCCAGAGATCGCGCCCAGAACGCGAATGTTGGTTCATTATTTCTCTTTCCGCATGTCACGTGCCGGACAGGGGATCTATTGGTATCTACTCTCATCGACTGCCCGCTCGGATCAGCTTCAGCAGCTTCTTGACTCGGCCCGTGACCTCGCGGCTCAGCTTCTCCTCGCGCTCCCGGGCCTTGAACAGGCTATCCGCGATGTTGAGTGCTGTGAGCACGGCTGCATTGTGGCTGGCCACGGCACGGCTTCCCTTCTGGACCTCGGCCAGTTGCCCGTTGACATAGTCCGCCAGCGAGAGGATGTACTCCTCCTTCTCGTCGCTGCGCACCTTGTACCTCTGACCGAGGATCCTGACTTCGTACGTGCGCATGGCCCTGCCAATTCGGCGGATCTGTTGACACAATGGCCGCAGCTGCCCGGGTTCTCCTCAGGGCCCCAGAAGACAGCCAAAAACAGTATAGTTCTCAGGTGAGAGCTTTGTCAAGGATGGGTTGCTGTGCGGATCCGCACACCCTATCTCAGCCTGTGGAGCTTGAGCATGTTGGTGCTGCCAGATTGCCCCATGGGCACGCCGGAGGTGATGACCACCTCCTCGCCGGCCTTGGCAAAGCCGAGCTCCACCAGGCTGTGGTTGGCCTGCCTCAGCATGGCGTCGGTCGAGCGGACCTTGGGCACCTTGACCGGCTCGACGCCCCAGAAGACGGCCGTGCGGTTGTAGGTGTCCTGGTGGGGCGTGAGCGCGATGATCCGGGCCTCGGGGCGGTAGTCGGAGATCAGCCGGGCCGTGTTGCCCGTCTCCGTGAAGGCCACGATCAGGCGCGAGCCGATATCCTCGGCGGCCACGACCGTGGCCTTGCTGACCGCGTTGGTGAACAGCGAGGTGTCCTTGATCAACCTCGGGCGTGCGGCGGTCTTGAAGGCTGGCGAGCGCTCGGCCTCGGAGATGATCCGCACCATCATCTGAAGGGACTCGACCGGATAGGCGCCGGCCGCCGTCTCGGCCGACAGCATCAGCGCGTCAGCGCCGTCGAAGACGGCGTTGGCCACATCCGAGGCTTCGGCGCGGGTGGGGCGGGGGTTGTGGACCATGGATTCGAGCATCTGGGTGGCCACGATGACGATCTTGCCGCGCGCGTTCGCGTGCGCGATCGTCGACTTCTGGATGGCGGGTACTTTCTCGGGCGGAAGCTCGACACCCAGGTCTCCCCGCGCGACCATGACACCATCGCAGGCGTCGAGGATCTCGTCGAGATTGCGAACCGCGTCCGGATGCTCGATCTTGGCGATGACGAAGCAGTTGGACTTCGCCTTGCGGACCATGCGCCGGACGAGGAGCACGTCCTCCGGAGTCCGCACGAAGCTCACGGCCAGCATGTCCATGCCCAGTTCGAGCCCGAGAAGGATGTCCCGCTTGTCCTTGTCCGTCACCGAGGGTGTCGAGAGCTTCACGCCCGGCAGGTTGATCCCCTTGTGGTCCTTGACGATGCCCCCCACGACGACCTTGGTGATGATGTCGCGGCTCTCCACGTCGACGACGCGAAGCTGTACGGTCCCGTCCGCTATCAAGATGCGGTCTCCCTTGTGCACGTCCTTGTGCAGGCTGGGGTACTGGACAGAGGCCCGCACCTCGTTGCCCTCGATGCTCCTCGACGACAGCACGAAGTTCTCTCCCGTCTGGAGCATGGCCTGACCGCCGGAGAACTTGCCCAGTCGGATCCGTGGCCCCTGCACGTCCTGCAAGACGGCCAGAGGCCGCTTGTGCGCGCGTGAGAGCCTTCGCAGGCGCCCGTGGACCTCGCGGTGGCTCTTGTGATCGCCATGAGAGAAGTTGAGCCTGGCCACGTCCATACCCGCCAGGATCATCTTCTCGAGGATGCCCTCCTTCGAGCTGGCGGGCCCGATCGTGCATACGATTTTCGCCTTTCGCATCTGTGTTCCTCCATTCGGGGCGTCGGGCCATCACGCGCCGCTGGTCGCAGGGGCTGGCAGCGGGATGGGGCCGAAGACGAGCATGGGAGTAAAAAGGAAGACCAGAACGGGGTAGAGGATGAGCATGGCGATCAGGATCATGCCGAACCACACCCCCACGGACACGCAGGAGAAGGCCCACGCTTTGCGCTCGGGCGTCTCCATCACGAAGCGACAACCGATCTGGAAATGGTAGACGGCCAGACCGAAACCCAGCAGCGCCGCCAAGGCGGTCAGGATCGGGACGATCGTCAGCACACCGGCGACCCACAGCGGGGTCGAGGCGTAGGCGGCGGTCTTGAAGGCGTTGTCCTTGTCGCGCCGCGCCCCGAATGAGGGGGCCATGGCGTTGACCGCCAGGCCCAGCAAGTAGACCGAGCCCACGAAGATGGCCAGCCGGATCGCGCTCAGCACGAGACTGAACCAGAACCGCCCCCCTGCGATCCAGCCGCCGAGGAAGCTGCACAGCGCCGGGACGATGGCCAGCAGCAAGACATATCGGGTGATCATCAGGCGGCCGGGGTCCGGCTCGCGCTCTATCGTATGCCAGGTCCGGGCCGGGCTCGCCAACAAGGAGTAGACGCGCTGGAAGAGGGGCGCAAGGTCGATCGCCATCGCTGCCGATGATAGGACCGCCGTTCGATCCAAGTCAAGCTCACAAGGATCTCCCCTATTGGATCCGGAGCGCCAGATCGTCGTGCAAGTCAAGGAGCTGCGCCGGAGTCGAGCGGAGGCGTGGTTCTCCACGTCGAGCATCGGCTTCGGTGCTGCGACGCTGAGTTGCGCGGCGAGGTGGCGATCCGGAGCTCACAAGGTGTGCTCTTCGCCTGGCTCGTCTTTCAGGATGTCCTTGAGGAGCTTCTCGGGGTCCTTTTCTGGCTTGGGCTGACCGGAGTCGGCCTCCTGCTTGACGCCTGCCCGCTCGAGGACCTTGCGCGAGACGAAGATCGGGATCCGGTTGCCGACGGCCAGCGCGATGGAGTCCGATGGCCGGGCGTCCACTTCCAGGGTGCGCTCGCCCTGCTTGATGAAGACGGTCCCCACGAAAGTGTTGCCCTTCAGGTCGTCAACATGCACCTTGATCAGCCGCCCCCCCAGCTCGCGGGTGATCGCGTCGAGCAGGTCGTGCGTCAGGGGGCGCTGGAAACGCCGGCGATCGAGCCGGAGCTGGATCGCGAACGCCTCGGCGTCGCCGATCCAGATGGGGAGCAGGAGCTTCTCCTGCTCGAGCGTCAGCACGACCGCATTGCCCTGGCGGGTGGGCACGACACCCTGGACCTTCATCTCGACGAAGCCCTTGGGCGCCTCGGGTGCGGCCGGGCTCGCAGAAGGGGTCTTGCCGGCCAGTGCGGGGCTGAGTGGTCCCAAGAGAAAGATGGCTGCCAGCGCCGCGGTTGTCTTCATGGCCTTTTCGCCTCCTCGCTCGGACCGTTTGTGTCCGCGAGTACGGATACCCGCCAGTCGAATCAGGATAACACGTTCCGGCCGCAGGAGGGAAATGATGGGGCGTGGGAGCGTGGGAGCGTGGGGGGATCAGACCTCGTCTTCTTCGTCCTCCACATCGTTCGCCCAGAGGGCGCCCTCTTCTTCTCCGTCGTCGAACAGCTCGTCCTCGTCCTCCCCCAGATCGTCGCTCTCGACCGTGAGCTCGATGCGGAACTTGCGCCGCAGGCGTCCGAGCTGGCTCAAGGCCTCGTCCAGCGCGCCCATCGCCAGCTCCACGATCTCGGGATCGGCGGACGCACCGCAATTCGGGCAGGAGAAGAGGCCTGGATCGCGTAGCAGATCCGCCAAGTCCAGTTCGAAGTCGGCCTCGCAGTGCATGCATTCCAGGGATAAAGTCATGGCAGGCTCACCTCTCGCCACGTGACAATCTGCCCAGAGGCAGACGAATGCATCGGGTAAAAGCGCTTTGTCAAGGAAAAAATGGTTGCTTGTTTTGCTTGACAAAACGGTGTGCTCGCCTTTGTACTCTGCCCGATCGAGGCGGCCCGCGCGGGCCGAAATCGGTGTACAGGATGCAGAAACGCGGAGAATGCCGATGAAAATCCATGAGTACCAGGCGAAGGAGATCTTGTCCCGCTACGGGGTCGCGGTGCCCGACTCGAGAGTCGCGGCCACGCCCGACGAGGCGGAGGCCGCTGCGGAGAAGCTCGGGGGCCGGGTGGTCGTCAAGGCCCAGATCCATGCGGGCGGTCGGGGAAAGGCGGGGGGCGTCGCGCTCGTGGACTCTCCGGCGCGAGCGAGGCAGATGGCGGAGGACTTGCTCGGCCTGCCGCTCGTGACGCACCAGAACGGGCCGCGGGGACAGGTGGTTCGCAGGCTGCTCATCGAGCGGGCCATGGACATCTCCCGAGAGCTGTATGCCGGCATGGTCGTCGATCGGGAAGCGGCTGGAATCGCGTTGATTCTCAGCGGCGAAGGGGGCATGGAGATCGAGCAGCTGGCGATGAGCAGACCGGATGCCATCCTCAGGGCCCGGGTGCATCCGGTCGGTGGTCTGATGCCCTACCAGATTCGACAGCTCGCCTTCCAACTCGGCCTTGACAAGCAGCAGGTCCAGAAGGCAGTTGAGTTCCTGGGTGCGATGGTTCGGGCCTTCATCGACCTGGACACATCGCTGGTGGAGATCAATCCCCTGGTGCTGACCCGCGATGGAGATATGCTGGCGCTGGATGCCAAGTTGAACCTGGACGACAACGCGGCCTTCCGGCATCCGGACATCGCGGCGCTGCGCGATGTGGAGCAGGAGGAGCCTGCCGAGGTGGAGGCTTCCAGGCACGATCTGAGCTATGTGCGCCTCGACGGCAACATCGGTTGCATGGTCAACGGCGCGGGCCTGGCCATGGCCACCATGGACATCATCAAGCTCTACGGCGGTGAGCCGGCCAACTTCCTCGACGTGGGAGGCGGGACGGATGCGGCCCGGGTCGCAGCGGCCTTCAAGATCATCCTCAGCGATCCCAACGTGAAGGCCGTGCTGGTCAACATCTTCGGCGGCATCGTCCGGTGCGACGTGATCGCGCAGGGCGTCGTTGCCGCGGTCGAGGAGATGGGCATCGAGGTGCCGCTCGTGGTTCGACTCCAGGGCACGAAGCAAGGCGAAGGCGTTGAAATCCTGAAGGAATCCAAGCTGGACATCGTTCCGGCCGAGACGATGAAGGAAGCGGCCGAGCTGGCCGTCAAGGCCGCGGGGGGCGCCCTATGAGCATTCTCGTCGGCAAGGACACGAAGGTCCTGATCCAGGGGCTGGGCAGCGCAGGCAAGTTCCACACCCAGACCATGATCGACTACGGGACGCAGCTCGTGGCCGCCGCCCATCCGGGTCGGGGTGGGACGGCCTGGCAGGGCGTCCCGGTCTTCGATACCGTGCAGCAGGCGGTCCGCGCCACCGGAGCCGACGCCTCGTGCATCTTCGTCCCGGCACCCGGGGCGGCGGACGCGGTGCTCGAGGCAGCCGAGGCGGGCATTCGGGTCGTGGTCTGCATCACCGAAGGCATCCCGACGCTCGACATGGTCACGGTCAAGCACCGGCTGGATCCGGAGCAGACGGTGCTGATCGGGCCCAACTGCCCGGGCATCATCACACCGGGTGAGTGCAAGCTGGGCATCATGCCCGGCCCGATCCACCGCCCGGGGCGCGTGGGGGTACTGAGCCGGAGCGGGACCTTGACTTACGAGGCGGTGGATCAGCTCAGCCGCCTGGGCATCGGCCAGTCCACCTGCATCGGGCTAGGCGGCGATCCGGTCAAGGGGTTGGACTTCACAGACGGCCTGGCCTTGTTCGAGGCCGATCCGGACACGGATGGCGTCGTTCTCATCGGGGAGATCGGGGGCCAGGCCGAGGAGGAGGCCGCCAGATGGATCCGGGAGAGCGGGAGCAAGCCGGTGGTGGCATTCATCGCTGGAAGGACGGCTCCGCCGGGCCGCCGCATGGGCCATGCGGGTGCGATCATCGCGGGGGGTAAAGGTACTGCGGATCAGAAGATCGAGGCTCTCGAGGAAGCGGGCATCGCGGTGGCCAGGAGCCCTGCCGAGATCGGAGAGCGGATGAAGGACGCGCTGGCGGCATGACCGTTTGGAAGACTGCGCCAGCGCGGCTCGGGCACGAGGTCGAGGAGTGGTCATGGTCGCGGGAAAGGGCAACATGGCAGCCAAGAAGTACCGTGGCGAGGTCTTCATCAACAGGGATCGCTGCAAGGGTTGTGGCTTCTGCGTGGAGTTCTGTCCGACGCACGTGCTGACACTCGACAGGGAGTTCAACACGCGCGGCTATCACCCCCCGGTGGTGGTCGATGCGGACGCCTGCACGGGCTGCGATCTATGCGGTCTGTACTGCCCAGATTTCGCCATCCACGGTTGGCGCGTCCCGGTCCAATCCGACGGGGCAGGGGAGTGAGCCATGAAGGCCGATCCGATGGGTGTCCTGGTGGGGGCGCACTTCCTCGACGGTGACCACGCGTGCTGCGAAGGCGCGCTCGCGGCGGGCTGCCGGATGGTCTTCGGCTACCCGATCACGCCCTCGACCGAGGTGGTCGAGCGGATTGCTCGCCGCTTCCCGATGGTGGGCGGCGTCTTCATCCAGATGGAGGACGAGATCGCATCCTCGATCGCCATCCAGGGCGCAGCCTGGGGTGGCAAGAAGGTCATGACCGTCACCTCGGGTCCGGGGATGTCGCTCATGCAGGAGCACATCGGTTTCGCCGCCATGACCGAGACGCCCTGCGTCTTCGTCAATGTCCAGCGAGGTGGGCCCTCCACCGGCCTGCCCACGCTGCCCGGCCAAGCCGACATGATGCAGGCCCGCTGGGGATCGCACGGGGACTACGAGATCATCGCCCTGTCTCCCAACTCTCCCCAGGAGTGCTTCGACCTGACCATCGTGGCTTTCAACATGTCCGAGCGCTATCGCGTGCCCGTGATGTTCATGATGGACGAGAGCGTGGGGCACATGACGGAGCGGGTGATCATTCCGGAATCGACCGAGATCGACATCGAGCCCCGCAGGTTGACGCGCGCGCAACCTTCAGAGGACTACGAGCTCTACGCGCCCGAAGAGGATCTGGTGCCACAGATGCCGCCGGTCGGCGCGGGCTATCGTTTCCACGTCACCGGGCTGACCCATGACGAGAAGGGCTACCCGGTCATGAACGCCTGGGTGCAGGAGAAGCTCGTTCGCCGCCTGGTCGACAAGATCCGGAAGAACGCCTCCGAGATCGCCATCAACCAGGAGTTCGAGCTGGAGGATGCAGAGGTGGTCATCGTGGCCTATGGCATCACCTCCAGAGTCGTGCAGCGGACCATGTTCCTGGCGCGAGAGAAGGGGCTGAAGGTCGGCGTGTTCCGCCCCGTCGTCGTCTGGCCTTTCCCGGAGGATCGCATCCGGGAGCTGGCGGGTCGGGCCAAGGCCTTCGTGGTGCCGGAGCTCAACTACGGCCAGGTCTATTACGAGGTGGAGCGTCTCGTGGCCGGCAGGGCTCCCTGCCGGCTGGTCGACCACGGGGGAGGGGCCTTGCACGATCCCGCAGACATCCTCAAGGTCGTCGAGGAGGTGCTCCGATGAGCCAGGGAGAGCACCGCAATCCGGTGGAGTCTTTTCTCAGGATGGATCGCATGCCCCATATCTGGTGCCCGGGCTGCGGCATCGGCATCGTGGTGAACTGCTTCGTGCGGGCGCTGCTCAAGTCCAAGATCGACGTGGACAGCGTGTCTGTCGTGTCCGGCATCGGCTGCACCGGCAGGATCGCGGGCTACTTCAAGGTCGACTCGTTCCATACGACCCATGGACGGCCGATCCCCTTCGCCACCGGTCTCAAGACGGCCCGGCCCGACATGAACATCGTCGTGCTCAGTGGCGAGGGCGACCTGATCGCCATCGGGGGCAACCACTTCATCCACGCGGCCAGGCGGAACGTGGATATCAAGGTGATCTGCGTCAACAACTTCACCTACGCCATGACCGGCGGGCAGGTCGGCCCGACGGCTCCGCTACACAGCATCGCCACAACGGCGCCTTACGGGTCGCACGAGCGTCCGTTCAACCTGCCGTTTCTGGCAGAGTCGTCCGGGGCAACCTATGTCGCGCGCTGGACGACCTATCACGTGCGGCAGCTCACGAAGGCCATGGTCGATGTCCTGAACAAGCCTGGCTTCTGCTTCGTCGAGGCGATCGCTCCCTGTCCGACGATCTACCAGCGGCGCAATCGCATGGGAGATGGGCTGGAGATGATGCGCTTCTATCGGGAGCACTCCAGGATCGCCAATGGCGCCGACACCCGGTCGCTGGATATCGAGATGGGAGGCGAGATCGTGGTCGGCAAGTTCATCGATCGCGATCGGCCCACCTACTTGGAGGCCATGGACGAGGAGCTGTCGAAGAGGCTCGGAAACAGGTACGTGCCGTACCCGACCGGAGTGAAACGATGAGTCGGACCGAGATCAAGATCGGCGGCCTGGGGGGCCAGGGCGTCATCCTGGCCGGCATGATCCTGGGCAGAGCTGCGGCCTTGTACGACGACATGGACGCCACGTTGACCCAGTCTTTCGGCCCCGAGGCGCGCGGCGGCGCCTGCAGCGCTCAGGTCGTGGTCAACACCGAGCGCAACCTCTACCCTTGCGTCACCCGGCCTGACATCCTGGTGGTCATGTCCCAGCCCGCATACGAGCGATTCGTCATGGAGGTCAAACCAGGGGCGTTGGTCCTGTATGAGGAGTCCCTCGTGGAGACGCACCATCTGCCGGAGGGATGCCGGGCATTTGGCATTCCGGCGACCCGTTTCGCCGAGGAGCTTGGCAGGCGGATGGTGCTCAACATCATCATGGTAGGCTTCTTGACAGCGCTCGCCGACGTGGTCTCCGTCGAGGCCGCGAGGAAGGCGGTTGTGGATTCGGTCCCCAAGGGGACCGAGAAGCTCAACCTCGGCGCGTTCGAGAAGGGCTACGAATTCGGTCTCGATATCAAGAACAGAGAGAGCAGCTGCTGAGCAAGGAAGCTCCGAGAGAGTCTCGCGCGAGCCAGGCCGGGCAGGGGCTCGGCTGGAAGGGCTGGTCCTGGCGCCTGGCCCTCGCCGGCAGCGGGGGGTGCTGCGTCTTTCTCGCCTTTCCGACCTTCGACCTCTGGCCGCTGGCATGGGTTGCGATGGTGCCGACGATGTGGGCTGTCCGAGGCAGCACGGGCCGGCAGCACTTTTTGATCGGGCTCTGGGCCGGGACCGTGACCAACCTGGGCGGCTTCTACTGGATTGCCGGCATGCTCGTGGACTTCGGCCACATGTCGGCGCTGCCGGCCTGGCTGATCACGCTGCTGATGGTGACCTACCAGGGCCTGGTCTTCGGTCTGTGGACCTGGCTCTTGCACGCACTTCGCGGTCTGGGCCATGGCGCGTGGCTGCTCGCGCCGCTGTGCTACGTGGCGGCCGAGTCCCTCGTCTGGTTCATCTTCCCGTGGTACTACGGCAACTCGCAGTACCTGGCCATACCGCTCATCCAGGTCTGCGAGCTGGGCGGGGTCACGCTGCTGAGCTTCTTGCTGCTGGTATCCAACGGGGCCTTGTTCGACGCCTTGCAGGCGGTCCTGGCGCGCAGGAAGTGGGCGGCCGTGCGGATGGGCGCGCTGGCCGTCTGCGTTCCGGCGGCCATGGCGCTCTACGGGCTCGTGCGCATGAGCATGCTGGACGCCGAGATCGAGCATGCTGACAAGCTCGCCATCGGGTTGGTGGAGGCGGACGTGGGGATCTGGGAGAAGGAGGACCGCCGCAAGGTGGAGGACAACCTGGTCCGCCACCAGCGCCTGTCCATCGAGCTCGAACGCCGCGGCGCCGAGCTGATCGTCTGGCCCGAGACGGCCTACCCATCGAGGCACGCCTTCGCGCGTCTCCAGGGACGGAGCCGCATGGAGCTCCATCGCGACCGGGCACTGCCTCGCAACGCGGCCCAGCTGCCGCAGAGCCGGGTTCCGCCCCCCTTGCACGCCACCGAGGACCGAGCTGCCCGCGTGGCCTGGCTCGACCGCAGGGCGCCCCAGCGCGGCTTTCGAACCCCGCTGCTCTTCGGTGCGCTGACGTCGGGCGAGAAGCGGGCGGACCGATCGGGCCACCACTCGGGCCGGTACCAGTACAACACGGCCCTGCTCCTCGACGAGCAGGGCAAGGTGCTGGGGGCCTACGACAAGGTCTACCTGCTGCTCTTCGGGGAGACGATCCCCTTCTCCGAGCACTTTCCGGTCGTGTACGAGTGGCTGCCCGAGGCCGGGGACGTGACTCCCGGCGAGACGGTCGTCAGCCTGCCTTTCAGGGAGCATCGCCTGGGTATCATGATCTGCTACGAGGACATCCTGCCGGCCTTCATTCGCCAGGTGGCCCGGACCAGGCCGCACGTGCTCATCAACCTGACGAACGATGCCTGGTTCGGAAAGACCTCCGAGCCGTACCTGCACATGGCGCTCGCGGTCTTCCGGACCGTGGAGAGCCGTCTGGCCCTGGTCCGCTCCACAAACACGGGCGTGTCGTGCTTCGTGGATCCGGTCGGGCGGATCCTGGCGGAGACCAGCCTGGAGGGCGACGAGACGCTCCTCGGGCGCGTACCGATGATGGAGGGAGGGACGCTGTACCAGAAGCTCGGGGACTGGCCGGCCTACGGGGCGATCCTCACGGTGGCGATCCTGCTGCTGCGCGTCTGGCGCGGGCGGCGCCGGAGGAGCGCTTGAACGATTGCCGCGTTCGGGGGCTCCATGCTAGGATGAAATGCCGTTTTCTTTCCAGGATGGGAGTCATGTCATGCGCCTGACGCTTCATACTCTGGCAGGGGTGAGCATTCTGGCCCTCGCGGTCTTGCAGGGATGTGCAAACCACGCTCCCGCCATGGTCCCGATCGGAAACAAGACGATCGAGACCGGCAAGACCCTCGAGTTCGACGTCATGGCCGTGGATGACGACGGAGACGAGCTGAGCTTCGGGATCGAGGGCAAACCGGCGTCGGCGGATTTCACCCAGGTGGACAACAGCACGGCGCACTTTGCCTGGACGCCCATCGCTTCGGATGCCGGGCCCGAGGGCAGGGGCCAGGACTACGCCGTGACCTTCAAGGTGACCGACGGCATCGATACGGCCTCGGAGACCATCATCGTCACCGTCACGCTGGGAGGCGCCGGGACCGGTGCGCCGGTGTTCATCTCGCCTTCCGATCACACGCTGGATCTGGACAGGACCAGCACCATCAAGTTCAACATCGAGGTGAGAGACGCGGACTCGGCCCAGGTGGACATGGCCCTGGTCCAGGGCATTCCAGGCGGCGACTTCCAGACCTCGTCCGGCTCCAAGCTGGCATCCTTCCGCTGGACCCCGAGCTCGGAGCAGATCGCCGAGCGCCCGGTCTGGGGTATCCGGGTCAGCGCGGACGATCGAAGCAATCCATCGGTATTCCAGGACATCACCATCCTCTGCAAGGGCGGTCAGCAGAAGTGCGAGGGCACGCCGCCGAGGCTCGTGCACGAGGAGCTGCCCGACCAGCGCGGGCCGGGAGACTACACGGTCAGCGTGCAGGTGACGGACGAGGAGTCGGCCATCTCGGCCGTCGCGCTCTACTACCTGTACAAGGGGCTCGGCGACGAGGAGACCTTCAGCAAGACCGCCATGAGCCCGTCCGGCTCGGACCGCTACCAGGCCGTCATCCCCAACCCAGCACTCGTGGGCGAGGAGACGGTCGTGGTGGACTACTACATCTGCGCGGTGGATGACGACGACCTCGAGGGGAGCGGTTGCGACCTGCGCGCTTGCGCGCCGGACGAGGGCCGCTATTCATTCACGGCCTACGCTGCCGGGAGCAGCAACTGCGAGGACGCCGCCTTCGAGCCCAACGATGATTTCGCGCACCCCGCTGCGCTCGATCCCGGGACCTACGCCGGATTGAAGATCTGTCCGGCCGACGAGGACTGGTTCTTGATCCAGATGCCGGCGGATCATTACCTCGGGGTGGGCATCGGCTTCACCCAGGCCAACGGCGCGCTCCGCCTGGACTTGCTGGATGCGGATGGCACGACCCCGCTGGCGTCCACCGAGTACGAGACCAACCAGGCGGTGGCCTACTCGGATGTCTTCGCCTTGCCCCAGGACGCCTACGTCCGCATCCGCGGCGACTCGTCGGCGACGGAGAACAGCTACGATCTGATCGCGATCAGCGAGGCGCAGGTGGCCTGCAACGACGACTCCTACGAGCCGAACGACACGCCCGAGCAGGCGAAGGCGATCGCCGAAGACGTGTATACGGGCCTGACCTGCTGCGGCGATCCGGACTTCTACACCCTGGCGCTTCTGCAGGGCGATCGCTTGCGGGTGACCATCGACTTCGACAACGAGCAGGGGGATCTGGACCTGTGGGTCTTCGATTCATACCACATCCACGACGAGATGCTGAGCTGCGAAAACGCGGTCGGGTGCAGCACCACCGAGACGGACGACGAGCAAGTGGATGTGCCCATCTCTGCGGGCGGGACCTACTACGTCGCGGTCGGGCCCTACCAGGGTGCCCACAACAGCTACGATATGCTGGTCGAGATCGAGTCTGCAGGCTGCCAGGACGACAGCTACGAGCCGGATGACACTCCCGACGACGCGAATCCGGTCTGGCCCGAGGATCCGATCGTGACGGGACGGGTGATCTGCGCGGACGACGATGACTGGTACATCACCATGGTCAGCGCGGGCGAGACCCTGGTGATCGACCTGGGCTTCACGCACGCCGACGGCGACCTGGACATGAAGCTGTACGATTCCAGCGTCACGCCGGAGACGCTCGGGGAGCACGAGCTCGCATCGGCCTACTCCTCTTCGGACAACGAGCGAATCGAGTATCCTGTCTTGTACGAGGACCTCTACTACATCCGCGTCTACGGCTACGCGGGAGCCGAGAACGGCTACTCGATCGACCTCTCGGTGCAGTAGGAGCGTCTTCGTGGGTGCAGTGAGGTGGAAGATGATGGCCCGGACGCTGTTGCGCTGTTTCACCTGCGCCTGCTTGCTGGCTGCAGCCTGCACGAGCACGCCGTCTACGCTGCCGGATGGAGGTTTGCCCGATGTGAGCATCGACGGCGTGCAGCCCGACATCATCTTGCCCGGCACCTGGGTGCAGGTCACCGGCTCGGGCTTCGTGTCCGAGAACGAGGGCAGCCTGACGGTCTTGCTCGAGCAGGGTGGCGGGAGCCCCTGGCAGATATCGCCGGAGCGCATCAGCGACACCGCGCTGCGCTTCCGGATCGATGACGGCTTGTTTCACTCGCTCGGCGGCCCGGGCAGCCTGAGCTGCACGCTCCGGGTCCGGGCGGACACGCCCCGCGGCAGCCGGAGCGCGGAGGTTCCCGTCTCTTGGACCTTCCTGGAGACGCTCCAGCCCGAGCTGCGCAGCTTCTCGCCCGCGGACGAGGACATCGTCTACCTGGGCAGCGAGATCCACGCGACGGGCAGCGGCTTTCTGCTGGAGGGCGAGGGGAGCACCGAGCTGCGCTTGAGCGGCACCTTCACGCCGGACGAGGGCGAGCCGCTCACCTTCGACGGCTCGGAGAAGATCGTCTTGGCGGGCGAGAGCCGGGAGAGGCTCGGCGGGCCGCTGCCGGCCGAGGGCTTCGGCATCCATCCGGGCGTCTTCCACGGACAGGTACAGGCGGTCAACGTGCATGCAGGCGGCCAGGAGATCGCCAGCGCAGCCATGGAATCGGTCTTCGTCGAGCTCGGCCCGACCGTGCTCACCCGGGTCGAGCCCGCGGAGGCCTCCCGGGGCCAGTGGATCGACCTGTACGGTCGCGGCTTCGTCGCCGGATCGGCCCGGACCGTCATCCGGATCGTCGGCACCTTTACGGACAGCCAGATGCAGGTTGTGAACTACCCGGAATCGGATCCCCTGCAGATCGTCCCGGAGGTCGTCTCGGGCGAGCAGATGCGCTACGTCCTGCGCGTCGTACCCGACGGTCACGGCGGGCTGACTGGCCTCGGGGCTGTTCCCGGGATGCTCAGGGGTGAAGCGACGCCCGTGGTCTACTTCGGAGCGGACGTACAGGAGGGCCTGCAGCTGCCGGGCGTGGTGTCTTTCCAGGTTCTGACACAGAAGCAGGTCGTCTACCTGAGCTACTTGCCCGGATTCACCGATGCGCTGCGCGACTTCGGGCTTCGAAACGTCGAGTCCCAGATCCGCGACCGGATCTGGGAGGTCATCGAGAGGGACTACCAGGGCATCAACGTGGAGTTCCGCAAGGTTCGTCCGACCGATTTCGTCGAGTACGCCGTCATCGAGATCGGCGGCCTGGACCCGAACGGGATGGGATTGATGGGCCTGGACAACACGATGGGCAAGGACACCGGCAACTTCTACTTCGACGATGTGGTCGGCGGGATGAACGCGGACTCGAGGGAGGGTGGCCACTACGCCTTCGGAGGCGTGTTCGTCTCCTCCTACCTGGCGTTCAGCCCCAAGAGCGAGGATCCCATGCCGCTGGCATCGGAGGTCTTCGACGACGTCTTCGGCCCCTTCATGGAGAGCCAGGGCGGGCAGCCTGTCGAGGCGCGCGAGTACCCGGACGGCGAGCGCGGGCCCGAGATCGGTCTCGCCATCCACGCGCTGGGCTCGATGATCGGCAACACCGTCTCTCACGAGATAGGCCACACCCTGGGCCTGGCCCACGGGCCGCCGGATCTGTTTCACAACATCGTCCCGCTCGACAACCAGATCATGGACGCCGGGCTGTATCGGGAGTTCGAGGAGCGGGCCGAGCTAAACGGAAAGGGCCCGGCGGCCTGGACGCAGGATAATCGGAGCTACCTGCTCGAGATCCTCCCGCGCTGAGGCGCTGGCCGGGTCAGGCGACGATGTCGACGGCCGAGAAGAAGTAGGCCACCTCGCTCCGGGCCGTGTCCGGTCCATCCGAGCCGTGGACCGCGTTGTTCTGGACGTTCGCCGCGTACTTCTTGCGCAACGTGCCCTCGTCGGCCTTGGCCGGGTCGGTCGCCCCCATGAGCGCACGGTAGCGCTCGATGGCCTTCTCGCCTTCCAGCACGGCGACGATGGCCGGTCCGCTGCACATGAACTCGACCAGGTCGCGGAAGAAGGGCCGCTCCTGGTGGACCGCGTAGAAGCCCTCGGCCTGACGGCGATCGAGGCGCAGCATGCGCAGGGCCACGATGCGAAGCCCGCTCTGCTCGATCTCGCCGAGGATGCGCCCGGCGAGGCCCTTCGAGACGGCGTCCGGTTTGATGATCGACAGGGTGCGCTCGGTCATGCACTACCTCCGTGCGTGTCGTGTGTGGATGTCGGGCGGTGATCCCGGCGGGCAGCCGCGACAGGGCCGCGGTCTTTTGATCAGCCTCCAGCGCCCTGGCCCCCAGAGGAGTCATCGGGCCGGTCGGTGTCGGGCTCCGGCTGGCTCTCCGTCCCCGGCGCCGGCTCGGCTCCGGGATCGGCCCCAGCTCCGGGCTCGGCCCCGGGCTCGACCCCAGCTCCGGGCTCGGCTCCGGGCTCGCCCTCGGCTCCGGGCTTGGCCCCGGGCTCCGGCTTGGCCCCGGGCTCCGGCTCGGCCCCGGGCTCCGGCTCGGCCCCAGCTCCGGGCTCGGCCCCGGGCTCCGGCTTGGCTCCGGCTCCGGGCTCGGCTCCGGGCTCCGGCTCGGCCCCGGGCTCCGGCTCGGCTCCAGGCTTGTCTCCGGCTCCAGGCTTGGCTCCGGCTCCAGGCTTGTCTCCGGCTCCAGGCTTGGCTCCGGCTCCGGGCTCGACCCCGGCTCCGGGCTCGGCCCCGGCTCCGGGCTCGGCCCCGGCTCCGGGCTCGGCCCCGGCTCCGGGCTCGGCTCCGGCTCCGGGCTTGGCCTCGGCTCCAGGCTTGTCTCCGGCTCCGGGCTTGGCCTCGGGCTTTGGCTCGGGCTTGGCCTTCGATCTGCGCCTGGCCTCCTCCTTCTCCAGATCCTCGAAGGCGGCCTCGGCGTTGGCCCGCACTTTCTCGACGGTCTTCTTGGGGATGTTCTTCTGCTCGAGCTTCTCCACGAAGTCGTCCAGGGGTTTTTCCGGATCGATGCACACCATGGCGTAGCAGCCCTTGGGCGCACCGCGCTGGCCCTGCAGGTCGACCCACTGGGCCTCGATCTCGGCCCCCTTGAGGACCGCCTCGGTGACGGACTCGGAGCCCTGCACGTAGACGTCCCGGGAGAACGTGCCGCGGGTGCCGTCCGAGATGTCGACGGTCACGGTGCGGATGGTGGCGAAGATGGTCTCGGCCAGGTTGGCTCGCGCGTTCTCGCCGGCGTTGCCGATGCAGTCCTGCTGGTAGAAGGTGGGGCCCGAGTAGCCCACGGCGCAGGTCTTGCCCGGCTGCTTGGGCAGGCGGTCCACCCATCCGGGGGCGGGACCGCCGCTTACCACGTGCGCGCCGCAGCCGACGAGCATGGCGAGCAGCCCCGAGGCAGCCAGGATTCCGTTGCGAGACATGTTAACGCCTCCTACGAAAAAGGGGCCGGAGCCGTCCGGCTCCGGCCCCTCTCTTGTACATACTCGCTTGGTGGTTCCAGGGAGCGAAGGCTCACTGGCCGCGCTTGGCCTCTTCCTTCTCCAGGTCGTCGAAGGCCTTGGCCGCGTTCGCCCGGACGTAGTCGCGCAGCTTGGCATCCAGCTCGCCCTTGTTGGCCATGATCTCCGAGATGGCCTGCAGGTCCAAGACGGCCAGGGAGTAGACGGTGCCGTCGGCCGGATCCTTCCAGTTGTCCACGATCTGGGCGCCGTTGATGTCGCCGATCGAGATGGTCTTCTGCACCTGGAGCACGTCGGCCTCGTAGCTCTCCTTGCTCATGTCGCCGGCGGTCGTGCTGCGGGCGTAGTCCTTCATCATGTAGGCGATGTAGGTGTTGAAGATCTGCAGGATCTGCCGGCGCGCGCGGTTGTTGGACCGGTCGCGCTGCATGGACACGTCGATCATCTTGGGGGCGGAGCCCACGCCGTAGAAAGCCTTGCCGCGGTCGCCGGTGAAGGCGCCGGAGCCCTTGAGCACCCAGGCAGGGGCGCCGCTGGCCGTGATCTCGTGCAGGCCGTCT
>JAFGRB010000207.1 GCA_016935365.1 Deltaproteobacteria bacterium | reverse complement strand
TTTCGCCCCGCTGGGGCTCTGAAGCACTTGTCACGTCCTCTAACCCAGGGCTTCGCCCTGGGCTATCATATTGCGCCCCTGCGGGGCCTCGCTGTGCTCGATCTTGCCGAGGTGGATCTCCATTGACGGGCATTTCGCAGTATTACGGAAAATCGAGAGGAGCGCGAAAAGATCGTCCGAAATCTCAAATGAAGATGACATTTTTATGACACCGGATTGCTAGCTTGTTCCCTACACGACCATGGAGCGTGTGCCTGTTCGAGAGAAAGGGAGCTGGAGATGAGTCGTATTGCGATCGTCAAGGTCAGAAGCGAGCACGATCTGGAGTGGAATCCCGGCTCGACGGCAAAGACCGTCTTGAAGGCGCTGGGCGCTCGGGATTTCTTGAAACGAATGCAACGAACGAGCGGTATGAGCTTCATGCCGCAGCTGACCCTGCCGTATCTGGCCGCCTTGGGTCGACAGTACAACGAGGTTCACGGCAAGGAGCACCGGTTCGAGCTCGTCGACGAGCCTCCGGAGCGGATCGACATGGACGGCTATGACATGGCCTGGTTGACCTGCGGCACCCCGCAGGCCAAGGCGACCTACCGCGTGGCCGACCGGGCGCGTCGGCAGGGCGTCATCACGGTCCTGGGAGGTATTCACGCCAGCATGCTTCCCGAAGAAGCGGCCGGGCATGCCGACAGCCTGGTCATGGGAGAGGGCGAGGACATCATCGCCCAGATACTCACGGATTGGGACGCTGGCGGAAAGCTCAAGGAGCGTTACCGTGGGACTCGTCGAAGTCATCTGGCCGGGCTGCCCGTGCCCCAATGGCGGGCCGCGCTGGTCGACGACTACTGTCCCTGGGTCGTGCCGGTGCAGACGAGCCGCGGTTGTCGCAATGCATGCAGCTTCTGTTCGACAACCCGTTACCAGGGCGCACAACGGCGTCATCGCCCTGTCGAAGACATCGTCGCCGAGATCCGGCTACTCCAGAAGTCTGGTGTTCTGACGCCCGGAAAGACGGTGTTCTTTACGGACAACAACATCGTCTGGGACACGGATCACCGTCGAGGGAACAAGGACTCGTCTTATTCCCGCGAGCTTTTCGAGGCACTCATCCCCTTGAACATCGATTGGGTCGGGCAAGGCGAGATCGGGGTTTCCGAGGAGCCCTCTCTGGTGCGGCTGATGGCCGAGTCGGGTTGCTTTCTGCTGCTCGTCGGTCTGGAATCTTTGAGCCAGACAAACCTGACCTCCATGGGCAAGCCTTGCAACACCGTCGCGCTCTACGAGGAGTGGATCGATTTCTTGCATCGTCACGGGGTCGGGATCATCGGATGCTTCATGTTTGGGCTGGAGTACGACACCCCTGAGACCTTCGAAGTGACCGAGAAGTTCATCCACAAGTGGGTCGATGTGCCCCAGATCAGCCTGTTGACCCCCTTTCCGGGAACCGCTTTGTACAGGAAGCTAAAGAGGGAACATCGCCTGTTGCATGAGGATTGGTCGCGCTACGATATCACCCACGTCGTGTTCGAGCCCAACAAGATGCGTCCCGAAGAGCTCGACAGGCTCTACCAGCGCATTGTCGCGGGCGTCTACAACCATCCGGCCTGTCTTGGGCGTGCGCTGCGTCATGCCGCGAGACGTACGGTCAACGGATTGCCAAGGATGGGTCGACTGAGCCGTTTCACATCCATCCTGGCGCCCAATCTGATCTACGCCCGGCTTGCCAGGGTGGGGCGCGCCCGCAACATGACCGATGGTGCGGTGCCCACGGGGGCAGACATGCTATCTTGGCTTCGAGGCTCCCGGATGGACGGGGAGATGAGCAAAGTGCTCTACTGACAGGCCCGTGGTCGAGTACGGCCGAGCCCGCCATCGAGGAGAACGTGAACAGACGATACACTGCGGTCTCGTGTTCCTCCGTCCTGCTGCTAGCCCTCTGCCCGCCGGCTGCGGGCAAGGCGCGGCTGACCCACTCCGTCTCGGCCTGCAGCGTCACCGATCGACCTTCCATCCAGGAGCGTCGCGTCGCCAAGCAGCTTCGCGAGTGCGGCCAGGACATCCCATGCCGCAAGCGTGCACTCCAGGCGCTGACCCTGCCCCTGCGCCGCTGCTACTTCAATCCCTCGCGCAGCGAGGCCAGCCGTGACAAATGCCTGGCGCATGCCAGAAATCAAGCCTTTGTCGAGGCCGAGGTCCGCGACGGCAAGATCGTCATCCAGCAGAGGCTGCACACTTACTGCAACGCCTCGGACAAGCTCTCCTTGCGGCTCGTGCAGCGCGGCTCTGCTCTCAAGCTGCTCGAGATCTTCCGGGCCCGCAAGGTCGCGCGCTGCGTCTGCCCGCTGGACATCTCCGCCACGATCGACGGCCTGCCCAAGGGGGCCTACAGCCTCGAGATCGTCTTCGACAACCGCTACGCCAAGGAGCGCGAGCGCGTCCACAAGATCGAACTGAAGGTGCCGTAGACGCTCGCGTCTCTTGGGACTCGGGAGGGGGGCATGATCATCCTCGACACCTTGCTCTTTGCGATCGGCGCGCTTCTCGTGCTGTTCAGCGTGGGCAAGGCAGTCCTCTTCTTCCGGCCGAGCCTGATCGAGACCTCCTGCCTCCCCCCGCGGGAGCCGGAGCCGGGCGCCCAGGAGAACGCCATCGCCGCACTCGAGCACCTCGGCTTCGAGCGCTTCGGATTCAAGAAGGAAGTCTCCCCCCTGAAGGCCGGCGAGTATGGCACGCACGCGCTCGCGAACGTCCAGGCGGGCGCGTACGCGGACGTCGGGCCGCCCGCCTCGGAAGGAGAAGAGGCCTTCGTGTTCTTCCTGTCGGTCTTCGAGGACGGAGCGGTCGTGCTGACCGGCAACTACTCCCGCCCGAGCAAGCGGCATGCAAGCTACACCTTGCAGGGCCTTCCGGGGCCGATCCGGGATGCCTGGACCGCCCACTCGGAGCAGGTCTCCGCGTTCTCGCAGCGCCACGGCCAGCCGCTCGCCTCGAAGTCCCCGGAGGCGCGGGTCCGCGCCACCGACACGTACTACGTCACAGCCGCCGCTGCGAGCAGGTCGGCCTTCGCGGGACCTCTCCTCCGCTTCCTCCTCGGCATCGCCCTGAGCGCGTCTGCAGTCCTGCACGCACTCCGCTGAAGCCGGAAGGGTCGAGGCTGGAGCCGGGCGTGCCGGCCGTCACTGTCTGCAGGCCCGCTGGTGGTCGAAGACGGCCGAGTCCTGGCTGGCCCACTCCTCGCGGCCGTAGGGGATGTACTCGGTGGAGGTGGGCAGGCAGAAGGCATCCTCCCAGGCGTAGTTCGCCCCGCCCCGGCTCTGCCAGAGCCGCACCAGCTCGCCGCTCGGTCGCTGCACGTCCAGGAAGAACGCATACGCGTCGATGGTGTATCGGTAGCTGCTGTCGCCCATGTAGCCGGTGAAGAGGTAGGTGAAGCCGGCGTGCCACATGCCCGGCTCGATCTCCCGGCCGAATGCCATCCGCCAGTCGGGCTCGCCTATCGAGTGGTCGAAGAAGGACACGTAGATCCCGGCATCCCGCACGCTGCCGTCCTGCGGCCCGACCGAGAGGTAGGCGTCCAGCCAGCGGAACGGGATGCCGTAGTGACCCTCGTAGCCGTCTCCCAGGCCGTCCAGCACGAACTCGCAGAAGCTCGCATCGGCCTGGATGTCCGGCGTCCGCTCGGGGCAGTAGGCGCTGGCGTGGTACTTGTCCTCCCACATGCGCATCTTGGCGCACGGATCCGATCCGACGGGCGGGAGCACGTCGAAGAGGTAGTTGGCGGAGTAGTCGCTGTCCCACTCCACGCACGAGCTGCCCGCGCCGGAGGCATTGCGGAACCACAGCTCGATGGCCGTGGCGTCCTCCGGCAGATCCAGCTCGAAAGGCACCGACAGGGCTACGGTGCTCGGCGTCCCGCCCTGGCTCACGAAGGTGCGCACGCTGGCCGAGTGCTCCTCGCCGTGCGGGTAGATCCGCGCGAAGGCGGTCAGGTCCCATGCCGGGGCGCCGTTGTGGGTGTTGCGGCAGCGGGGCAGCCGGTCCAGGTCGTAGAGGATGGCCACCCGCTCGCCGGCCCGCAGCTCTCCCTCGACCCACTCGTCGAAGGACGCCGTGAAGTGGATGGCCGCGGTGCGCGCCCGGCGGGTGCAGACGTAGGCGTCGATGTCCGGCCCGAAGCCGCGCTCGGGTCCGAGGCCGTAGTTCTCGAAGTCGCCGGGGTGGGCGTTGTGATCGAAGAGCCGCGAGCCGTCGGGGCGCCTCAGGAAGGGCACGAGCTCGAGCCGGCCGCCCGCCGTGTCCGGACCCGGCGCGTGCTCCTCGATCCAGAACTCGAAGCGCGAGAAGCCCACGCGGCCGGCGCCGGCGTATGCGGCCGGCACCTCCCACCAGGAGCCGTCGATCGGGCTCGTGTACAGCACGCCCACCGAGGCGCCGGCGGCGATCTCGGAGCTGGCCGCGTCGATCATGCCCTTCCAGATCCAGCTGCAGGCCCCGTCGCGGCAATGCGTGAGCAGCTCGCCTTGCTCGTCCATCTGGCGCTCGGCCCAGCGCAAGATCAGGGCGCAGCCGCGATCGGCCGCGTCCGTGCTGTCCGCCTCGCCCAGCTCCGGCGCCGTGGCCGGGATGGCCTGGAAGGCGATGTCCTCTTCCTCCGACGCCCCGCACGCCGAGATCGCGAGCAAGTAGAGCCCGAGCAGCGCGCATCGTCTCATGCTGAAAGACCTCCGCCCCCGCGAGGTATGGTACTATCGCACATCAGAGCACACCTGGCAAGGGAAATCTTTTGGCCATCCGTCCCCGGGGTGGTACACCACCGAGAACTGAATCCGCCGATTCGAGGGAGCCAGGCATGTTCACCGATCCCAGAGAAGCCCTCGCGTACATCCGCAAGGAGAAGATCGCCCAGATCGACGTCAAGGTATGCGACCTGCAGGGGCGCTGGCGGCGCATGACCTACGAGGCCGCCAACGTCGGCGAGCGTCTCTTCGCGGAGGGCACCGGCATCAGCCTCTCGCCCTACCCCGGCTACCGCTCGGTGGAGCAGGGCGACATGACGGTCCGCCCCGACGTGGGCACCGGCTTCGTGGACCCCTTCCACGCCCGGCCCACCCTGGCCTTCCTCTGCGACATCTACCTGCCGGACGGCAGCCGCTACCCGCGCGACCCGCGCCACGTCCTGCAGCGGGCCGAGCAGCATTTGGCGGACCTCGAGCTCGGCGCCCACGCCCTGTTCAGCCCGGAGTACGAGTTCTACGTCCTCGATCAGGCGAGCTTCCACTGCGCCGACCAGGCCGGCTCCTGGGCCTTCGAGTCCCACGGCCTGGGCTGGGGAGAGAGCCCGCGGGCCCTCTACCCGATCGGGCTCGTCAAGCTCGGCCAGATCGACCAGCCCCTGGACCGCTCCTGCGCGCTTCGCGAGGCCATGGTCGCGAAGCTGGAAGAGGCCGGAATCAAGGTCAAGTACCACCACCACGAGCTCGGCTCCCCCGGGCAGGTCGAGATCGAGGTCCTGTTCACCGAGCCTGTGCGCACGGCCGACGAGATGATGATCGCCCGCTATATCATCCACAACACGGCGATCGCGCACGGCAAGGTGGCGACCTTCATGCCCAAGCCGTTCTCCTCGCACGCCGGCAACGGCGTGCACTACCACCAGTACCTCACCGACGGGCAGCGCTCTCTGTTCTACGACCCGCAGGGCTACGCCGGCCTGAGCCGCATGGCCCTCAGCTACCTTGCCGGCCAGCTCGAGCACACCCCGGCCCTGATGGGCCTGGGCAACGCCAGCACCAACTCCTACCGCCGCTTCGCCCCGAACCTGGCAGCGCCGGTCAAGCTCTTCTTCGCCAAGTCGAACCGCTCGTCGGCCTTGCGCATCCCGGCCTACGCGATCAACGAGCGCGAGTGCCGCACCGAGTACCGGATGCCGGACGCGACCGCCAACCCCTACCTGATCATCGCCGCCCAGCTCATGGCCGGCCTCGAGGGCGTGCGCGAGAAAAAGGATCCGAGCGCCATGGGCTTCGGGCCCTACGACGTCAACGTCTACGCCCTGCCCCCCGAGGAGCAGGCGAAGCTCAAGGACATCCCGCTCAGCTTCGAGGCCGCGCTGTCGGCCCTCGACCGGGATCGAGGCTTCTTGAAGCACGCCGGGGTCTTCTCGGACGAGCTGATCGACGCCTGGATCGACATGAAGCGAGTTTCCGAGATCGCGGTCGTCCACGGTCATCCGCACCCGGTGGAGTTCGATCTCTACTTCGACCTGTAGCCACGGCGAAGTCGCACAGGGGTGGGAGCAGAAAGATGACGCTCCTCTCGATTTTCCGTAATACTGCGAAATGCCCGTCAATGGAGATCCACCTCGGCAAGATCGAGCACAGCGAAGCCCCGC
>JAFGRB010000206.1 GCA_016935365.1 Deltaproteobacteria bacterium | reverse complement strand
CGGGCAACTGACATGGCAGGACTTCCACCTGCTGGATTGTGGCCTTGTCGGCCGCTACAATAAAGCCTGGGGCTTCAGCCCCAGGTTTAGGAAGGTAAGATGATTTACGCGCCCTGAAGGGGCGCAGCCATCTCTGCGTCTCGGACAAGGCTCGAGATTGCCGCGCCCTTTCAGGGCGCATGATTGTTGTATCTCCGCTTCCCTGGGGCTGAAGCTCCCATCGCTGCTTCGCAGAGAAAACCCGGATCTCGGAGCTTGCCAAGCTCCTTCGTTCCTTGCGCTCTGAGATGTGTATACGGCTCGGGGCTTCCTATTCCGCTCCTTCGGGGCTTTCGACAGGCTCGCCCCAGGGCTCGCGCGGCTCGGCGCCGGGCGAGCAGGCGAGATCCCTCCAGGAAGGGCTCAGCTCCCGCAGCAGCTCGGCCGGCGGCGGCCAGCGCCCGTCGCAGGCGAGCAGGAGGGCGGAGAGCTCCTCGCCGCTGCGATCGACGAAGCACTGCAGCAGCGCCTCTCGCGGCGAGAACCCGCTCACGTCCACGCCCCCCAGTCTCCGCATCCGGGAGGCCAGAAAGCGCCGTCGCCGTCTCA
The DNA here is from genome assembly GCA_016935365.1 of Deltaproteobacteria bacterium. Classification (GTDB taxonomy): domain Bacteria; phylum Myxococcota; class B64-G9; order B64-G9; family B64-G9; genus JAFGRB01. Next base: position 3,515 of record JAFGRB010000206.1, on the reverse strand, counting down.
GCTCGGCCAGGGCGGGCATGGCCTCTGCGGCCAGCGGCGTGCAGGGCTTGGGCACGAAGGGGTTGAGCGAGACGCCGATGCGACCGGTGCCGCCTCGCGGTCCGTGGGCGCGCAGCCAGATCCGGCGGCAGGCGCGCAGGAGCTCGACGCTCGCCTCGAGGTCCTCGTCCCGCTCGGTCGGCAGCCCGTACATGAGGTAGAGCTTGAGGTGCACGCAGCCCGCCGAGGCCAGCAGGCCCACCGCCTCGTGCAGCGCGTCGTCCTCGCAGGGCTTGCCGATCAGGCGCCGCAGCCGCGCCGAGCCGGCCTCCGGCGCCAGGGTGATGCTGCGCTGGCGCCCCTCGGCCAGGCGCCCGACCAGGCTGCGGCCCGCATCCGATACCACGGCCGCCGGGTGGAGCGAGGCCGGAGAGAGATCCGCCCCGTGGGCGGCCAGCCTGTCGAGCAGGGCCGGCAGGTCGGGATGCATGCCCAGACTGGCCCCCACCAGGCCGATCCGCCGGCCGGACTCGATGCCGGGCCGGGCGGCCTCGAAGATGCGCTCGACCGGAAAGAAGATCGCCGGCCTGCGGGCGTGGCTCAGGGCGCAGAAGCGGCAGCGCCTGGGGCATCCCCGGCCGGTCTCGACCAGGAAGAGATCGCCCAGCGCGCTCGGCTCGGCCGGGCCGACCTGGGCTGCGGGCCTGGCCGGGCGGCTGTAGACCGGCCGCAGATCGTCCGGGGCGGCGCGCGACCAGACGCCCTCGACGCGGGCCAGCCCGGCGAGTTGCTCCGGCCGGCCCGCCCCCCTCAGGCTCGAGAGCGCGGCCAGCAAGGGCCCGATGACCGCCTCGGCGTCCCCGGGCACCAGCAGGTCCGCGAAGGCGCGAAGCGGCCGCGGGTTCAGGCGCACGGCCAGCCCGCCGGCGAGCACGAGGGGGAAGCGCGCATCGCGCTCGCGAGCGAGCGCCGGAAGGCCGCCCTGCCGGAGCAGCCCCGGCAGGACCGCGTACTGCTCCTCGAAGGACAGGCTGACGGCCAGGAGGTCGAAGGCAGAAAGCGGCTCGGACGGACGCGCGCCCGGGCCGACGAAGACCCGCTCGGCCCGGATGCCGGGAAGCTCCCCTGCGAGCCGCAGCAGGCTGCAGACCGCCAGGCTGGCCCGGCCCTGATCGGCAGGGCCCGGGTAGATGATCGCCACCCGCAAGGGGCACGCGCGCTGGCTCAAGTCGTCCTCCCGCCGGAAGGCTAGCCCCAAAACAAGCGCATTGCACTCGTTTCGGGTTCGTATCCGGGTGGAACCCGGGACGGCTCGATCGTGTCCAAGCCGCGTCCTGTGTGTCCGACAAGGAGGCGGGCAGGCCGAAAAGGGTAGCAGGCTCTACTACATATACAGAAGGCGGCGCTTGGCTAGCAGCCTTTTTTTCTTGACTTCCTGCGACCGGCTGAGGGATCTTATCCCCTGCTTTTGTGGCGAGGAATCAGCGCTTTTTCATTGTGCATGGGTCGCTTCGGCACCCCCAATCGGCGAGGAGAAGGAGTCCAGACATGATCGAGAGCATCGCGGAAGCGTTCAAGGAGGGCGGCTGGGGAATGTACCCGATCGCCGGCGTGCTGGTGTTCATCATCGCCATCGCGGCGGAGCGGATCGCGTACCTCTTCTTCATTGCTCGGATCAACAAGTCCGACTTCCTCAACACCATGCACAAGTACCTCTTCCAGGGCAACCTGCAGCGGGCCATCACCTACTGCTCCAGCAACAAGGCCCCGCTGGCCAACATCATCAAGGCCGGCCTGCTGCGCATCGACGGCACCGAGGCCGAGATCCAGTCGGCCATGGACGAGGTCGCCCTGCAGGAGATGCCCCGCATCGAGAAGCGGACCGGCTACCTGGCCATGCTGGGCAACGTGGCGGTTCTGGCCGGCCTGCTGGGCACGATCACCGGACTGATCCGAGCGTTCGCAGCCGTGTCCTTCGCCGACGCCGCGGAGAAAGCGGTGCTTCTGGCCAAGGGCATCTCCGAGGCCATGAACTGCACCGCCTTCGGCCTGGGCACGGCCATCCTGGGTCTGCTGGCCTTTTCGGTCCTCTCGGGAACCACCCAGCACCTGATCGACGACATCAACGAGAGCACGGTCCGCATGCTGAACCTGATCCTGGCCAACCGGGACAAGCTCAACACCGCCGACGTGCGCGGCTCGGACTAGGAGCGGACAGCGGACCGGGAACCGACGAGCCCGGGCCGGCCTCCAATGGGACGTAAAGGAGGACAGAGATGGCGAGTACAGAGGCGCCAGGAGGAAAGTCCAGCGGCAAGAAACCGCTGAACGTCGATCTCAACCTGGTTCCGTTCATCGACCTGCTGACCTGCTTGATCTGCTTTCTGCTCATGGCCGCGGTCTGGATCCAGATCGGAAAGATCTCGGTGACGCAGTCGGGCACCGGCGCCCCGAGCGAGCAGACCCCCGAGGATCGCCAGCGGCTGAACCTGGTCGTGGCCATCACGCCCCAGGGCTACATCATCCGGGGCAACAACACGACCATCGCCGACATCCTCAAGAAGGACGACTCCTACGACAAGAAGACGCTCGGCAGCAAGCTCAAGGAAATCCACGGCCAGTGGCCCGAGAAGAACGACATCGTCGTCATGAGCGAGGATGGGATCTCCTACCAGGTGCTGATCGACACCATGGACGTCTGCCTGGCCAACGACTACCCCAACATCTCCATCTCGGGGACCATCTAGGAGGCGGCCATGCCGATCGTGATCCCAGGTCCACACCTGTTCAGCTCGGTCAAGCTCAGGACGGCCAAGAAGGCCGTCTCGAGGTCCGGCGGCCGCAATGTGAACGCGATGCTGAACCTCACGCCGATGATCGACATGTTCGTCGTGCTCACCATCTTCCTGCTGATGACCTTCTCCACCTCGGGCGAGATCCTCTTCATCCAGAAGGACATCGAGCTGCCCACGGCGACCCACTCCGAGGAGCTCGAGCAGTCCCCGGCCATCATCATCGGCGGCGGCCAGGTGGTCGCGGAGGGCAAAGGCGTCGGCCGGATGGACGACATCGCCGAGGACGAGAACTTCGAGATCGCCGAGCTGTCCGAAATCCTCAACAACCTGAAGAAGCAGTTCCAGCAGCTGCACCCCAACCAGACCTTCTCGGGTAAGATCATCATCCAGGGCGACAAGAGCGTCGAGTTCCGGGTGCTCAAGAAAGTCATGTTCACCTGCACCTCGGTCGGCTACTCGAACATCAACTTCGCCATCCTCCCTGTTGGCGGAGGGGGCGAAGCGCCCAAGGCCGAGGGTGAGGCCAGCGAGAGCACCTGAGATCACCTGAGCCCTTTATATCCGGACTCCCCAAGCCCCTCCTCTCGGCGGGGCTTTTTTGACGCTCCTCTCGATTTTCCGTAATACTGCGAAATGCCCGTCAATGGAGATCCACTCGGCAAGATCGAGCACAGCGAAGCCCCGCAGGGGCGCAATATGATAGCCCAGGGCGAAGCCCTGGGTTAGAGGACGTGACAAGTG
>JAFGRB010000205.1 GCA_016935365.1 Deltaproteobacteria bacterium | reverse complement strand
TTTTCGGGAAATCGAGAGGCGCCTACTTTTTTGCCACGGATCGGTCGAACCTCTTTGGGTCACACGGCCAAAGGCCGTGGTATTCGCCCGTAATAAAAGCCTTGATAGGACCGTCGGATGATAGTACCTTGCAGCTGTCGAGGAGCGGTGATGTCAGGCTCCCCTTCCCGGGGAGGCATCCCCACCGCTCGAAGATGGGATCTACAGGGATGCGTGACCTGGCTGTTTCTTTTTCCGCGATACGATTCCTGGACGGGGCGATGTCTTGCGCCCGCTGCAGCCGGCAGGAGGAGACACGATGAGCCGCGAGAGCGAGGTCGAGATGGAGGTCCTGCGCGTTTCCGGCGATCCCGAGGTGGCCGTGGTGGGGGTGAGCCGCTTCCGGGGCCAGGACCGATTCACGGTCGAGACGGTCGATGGCCTCACCCCGCCGCAGACCCGCGATCAGAAGTGGATCATCAACGTCTCGACCCAGTTCGGCTGCCCGGTGGGCTGCCCGTTCTGCGACGCGGGGGGCGGTTACGCCGGCAACCCGAGCTGCGAGGAGCTCCTGGCCCAGGTGAAGTGGGGCCTGTCCCGCCACCCGGGCGTGGCGGCGAAGTGCCAGAAGCTCAAGGTCCACTTCGCCCGCATGGGCGAGCCCTCGCTCAACGACGCCGTGCTCGACGCCATGGAGCGGCTGCCCGAGACGGTGCGATCGGCGGGCCTGTGGTGCTGCGTGGCCACGGTCGCGCCCCGGAACCGCGAGCCGTGGTTCGAGCGCCTGCACGCCGTCAAGGAGCGCTACTTCCGGGGCTGCTTCCAGCTCCAGTTCTCGGTCCAGTCCACGGATCCCGCGGACCGGCAGCGCCTGACCCCCGTCCCCCACTGGTCGCTTTCGGAGCTCGCCGACTACGGGCTCCGCTTCCACGAGCCCGACGACCGCAAGGTGGTGCTCAACTTCGCCCTGGCCCGCGACATCGAATTCGATCCCGCGGTCATCGAGCAGGTCTTCGACAGGGATCACTTCGCCATCAAGCTCACCCCGGTCAACCCCACCGCCCGCGGCCACGAGTCCGGCTTCCAGACCGTGCTGCGCTCCGGGCAGGCCTGGACCATCGAGCGGGCCTGCGACCGCCTGCTCGAGGGCGGCTTCGACGTGGTGCTCAGCATCGGCGACGAGCGCGAGGACTTGATCGGCAGCAACTGCGGCCAGGCGGTCCGGGTGGCACGCGAGCACGCGGCCCGGGCCATGGCCGGCTGAGCCTCGATCCGAGCGAGCAGTTCGATGGCTCAGGTAGTCCTATTCGCCCTGCTCCCTTGATCGTGACTGCAGTATCTCACGCAGAGTCATTGTTCCACTGACGCCTGCCATTTCGAGGACGTCGATCTCAAGTCTGATCCTTGTCAGCACCCCCTCTGCGCTACAGATACGAACAGCCGCCTCCAAGTCTTTCGAGGCAGCTACTGATTGCCCCAGACCGGCATTTGCAAGTGCTCGAATGTATCTTTGGCGCCAAAGCATCGGGGATCTTTCGAGAAATGAATCACACATCATGACGCATCTCGTAAATCTCGAGTTCGCCGACTCCCGTTCACCGACACCCAGACTCAGCACACCGAGTCTATACTCGACCCGATAGCTCACCTGATCAATATTCTGAAAAAGTGCCTTTTCGTAAAGCTGTTCAATCCTCTTTCGGTGGCGCATGAGCTTCTTTGGACTGCTGGCCTTCTGATCATGGCTCATGACACCTCGCCCGAACGAAGCCAAGGCGACCTCGGTCGCAAGTCCCATTGGGATCGCATCGCGTAGTACGGAGTGGAAGGAATCCCCAGCCGTCTTGAAATCATGCCGCGCAAGAGCCAACCAACCGAGGTTCGTTTGAAACGTTGTCAGTTGCTCAAAGTCGTTCTCCTGCTCTGCAAGAGCGATAGCGCGCAACAAGTGTTCATTCGCTTCATCGTACTTCCCGAGGTCCAGATACAGAGTCCCCAGGTTGTCGTGCTCACACATGGCTCCGAAGGAGTCGCCGCACCTTTCTTCCCCACGCACTGCCTCCTGATACGTCTCCAATGATTCGTCCAGCTTCCCGACGGCGTGAAGCGCGTAGCCCAGGTTGCCGAGGAAACGGTAGTACAGCTCAGGATTTCCGACAGAACGTATGAGCGTGATGGCCTCGTTCCAGTGTCCCAATGCACCTTCAATATCTCCGAATTCCTCCAGTACATATCCTAGGCGGTTGAGGGAAATGGATAGACTCTCAGAATCACCATGGCGCCTTCCGATTTCGACAGCCTCCTCGAGAACGCGACGCGCATCGGAGTATTTTCCGAGGCTGATAAATGCTGCCCCCAGTCCAGCCAGGTTCTCTGCTATCAACCCAGGGTCGTCAAGATGGTGGTGGTGCTCCAATCGAATGGCTACAGATTCAGCAGCATGCCCCCACTTCTGCAGATAGTCGATGTCGATCTCGTTGAACAACCGGTTCGCCGCGTTGAAATCCTTGGCTCGTTGAAGATGATCTATCGCCCGCAGTTGGTGACGAACATCAACGCGTGACCGCCAAACGTCGCTAGGTTTTGTCTGCGTTTGCAACCAAGCAGCCGCTCTACGGTGGTAGGGAGCTACTGTCCCGCCCTTCTCCGATTCGCAACTGGAAAGAAGTGCATACGCTCGTTCATGGTAGATCTGGTGGCTGATCTGGTATTCGATATCGCGCCACTGACCGTCCACCCCATCCTCCATCTGTGCGGTCGACAGAATACTGCTCTTCAGCAATACCCCGAGCCCCTTCTCGATGTCCATCCGTCTTTCTTCTTCGGGCAAGACAGCGCGGATGGCCTCGAGATTCACCTCCTCCTGGAAAACACTCATCGCCTGGAGAATCCGTACTGCCTCCGAATCGAGGTGCCTGAAAAGCTGATCGGTCAGCTTGCGACCGACGTCAGACCGGGTAGCTTCGGACAGCATGCTCGGATCATTCAAGACCGCATCGAGGCGCAGCCCGCGGCCCACACGCAGACAATGTACCAGCGCCTCCAACGCGAATGGATGTCCATGTGCCCGAACAGAAGCCTCTCGCAGAAGCCCATCGGGCGCATCCCTCAACCCCAGTCGGCCATCATGATCGTGGCTTCTCAACAAGTCCGCGCCATGCTCTGGTGCCAACCCCTCCTCCATAAAAAAATGCTGGACTGCTACGTCTGTCGGGGGCGGCAAAACAATTTCCACACGGCTGGTGACAATGAAGCGGAACCGGCCGATCGAGGAAATGATTCCTGTTATCAGTTTTTTCAGCGCACCGTCGACTAGTTGCCCAGACTCTGCATCCAGCAGACACTCGAAGTTGTCGATGACGACAAACACCTCCTCGAACGGCCCGAACAGACCTGACAATCTGATCAACTGCCCCAATATCGAAGCGATCTTCTTGTCTACTTTGACTCCTTTGCCGAGCCACGAGTCGACTAGTCCATCGGTCCCAAAGGCACGCTCGAGGCCTTGAAGAACGTCGATCAAGAAATCATCTGCATCGGGTCCCTTTACAACGACGTATACCAGACAACGAGGAACGGCCCTGCCGGGTTCGAGAACTCGCCCCATCCGAATACACTCAGCTATCTCCTCGCAAAAACGGTTCACCAGGGTTGTCTTACCGATCCCGCCCATTCCCGCAACGCAGGTCACGAGGTGGTCCTCGTCCACCACGAGTTGCCGCAGTCTCTTCAATTCGATTAATCGGCCCTTGAAATTGAGGGTTCTTGGGACATATTGGATGGCAACCGGAGATGGGCAGCCACTCGAAGAATCGGCCACGGGGCTCCGCACCGTAGTCGGGATCTTCAGGGTACCGATGCCCGCTTGGATATCACCCAGCAGCGTTTGGAGGTTTTTTGGCAATTCCTTGGAGCCCGCAGAATCCAAGTACAATGAGGTGGCGCATTGGGGCCCTTTCTCCCACTTGCAGCGAAGCCAATCAAGATACTTGATGACGACATACAAAGCGACATGAATATCCCAGATCGAGGCCTGATACCTCGAGTGAATCATGGCGTTTCTTGCTTGCCTGAGCCAGTCGTGCAACGGGGGGAGATCGTCCGGCATTATTTTATACAGCGGTACTGTAGCTTCAGCCATCTTCGATGATGGATCATTTGCATCAAAACGCATTCCTGCGAGTCTCGTCGCTTCGGAGATCAACCCATCATCACCTTCGAATAGGCGCCAAACTTGGAATAAGGCATTGTTGCAGTTCCTCGTCAACTCGAGGTCGTCAATCATGCTCTCTATCACTGCTGAGACATTGGCGCCCACCACGTCCAGATCGATGTAGAGCCAGTGTCTTCGGAGCAACTCAATATGTACTTCAAGCGGGAAATGGGTCTTGGAAGAAACCATCCGATCTCCGTACTTATTTGTCGATCGCGGGCCGCCAGCCTCACGGCCTGGTGCAGTGGTCGGACTCGCAGCTCGAACCGGCGATCGACGCGCAGTCGAACGACAGGATCTTGCCGTACAGGCACGCCTTGAGCTCATCGCCCTCGCACCAGGTCTCCTCGTGCTCCTGGCACTCCCAGCTCCCCTCGGGCATGGCGCAGCCGCCATCCTCGTAGGCATCCATGACGCACACGAAGTCCGGGTGGACCTCCCGGCAGTCCTGGCTCCACATGCGCCCGTCGTCGTAGTAACACGAGTGGATGAGCGGGCCGTCGCAGACATCGCCGGCGAACTCGGTGCAGTCGAGCGCCCCCGGTATGCCGCAGCTGCCGTCCGGGAGACAGTCCATGCCCGTCGCGGAGCAGTCATAGCGCCAGTAGATATCGGAGTACTCGCGGTGCTCGCAGGCCAGGAGGAGATCTCCTTCACAGCGCGGGTTCTCGGCATACGGCCCGCACTGGGCGTAGTCGCATCGCGCCTCGACGCCCTCCATGACGCAGGTGCCTCCGCCGGGCGCCTCGGAGCAGTCCATCCTGACCACGTAGTACTCCTCCTCTGCGTAGGGCCAGCAGCTGACGGCCGTGTCTCCGTCGCAGTGGTCTCTGAAGGTGCTGCTCTGACAGGGCTCGGCATCCTCTGGCAAGCGACAACGCCAGTACTCTTCGCAAGTGCTCGCCCGGTCCATGCAGGCGATCCTGTCCCTGTATGCCTCCCAGCTGCCCATGCCCATCATCATGGTTCTGTATACCGGTACGTCGTTGTCGGCCAGCTCTCCCAGGGCATAGTCGAGCGATGACTCGCCGCAGACAGCACCCTTGAAGCTGGCCTTCTGGTGGAACTCGATCCAGCCCCTCCACGGCTCCTGGCCGCCGTAGTCGGCGCAAGCGAAAAGGGACAACGAAACGAAGCCGGCCAGGAGCCGGCACGCTGTGGACCTGCCTGGCATGCAGAGACAGGATCCTACCCGGCTCCAGAACCCTTGTCTACCCGGTGCTCAGAAGCTGAGCGCCGCTCCCATGACACGACCTCCTAGCGCGCGGCCCGCTGGCCCACGTCGATCTGCCGGGGCCGCTTTCGAAGATGGAGCAGCAGGTCGCCCTCCGGCGGCGAGCCCTCGAACTCCCAGGCCAGCTCGGTGCCGGCCCGGCCGTAGCTCGTGCGGTAGCCCGCCGGCTGGGGGTCGTCCCGCTCCGGATCCAGCTCCAGGCCCGGCTCGAGGCGGACTGCGATGCGCGTCCGGCCGACCTTGCCCGTGTGCCACTCCCTGCCGTTCACGATGATGCAGCCCGCGTCGTGCAAGCGATTGGCCAGCAGGAGCGGGGCCACCAGCCGGTAGCGGTAGGAGATGCGCTGCGTCTGCCCGGGTCCGAAGCGAAGCGGGAACTCGTAGTAGACGCGCTTCTTTCTCTCCGGCTCGCCGGCCCGTCGCTCGGGCTCCCAGCTCTTGCGGCCCAAGAACGCGATCCCTCCGCCCACCTCGACCCTGTAGCCCTCGAGGCGGGGCTCCCATCGATAGCCCTCGACGATCAGGGGGACCAGGCCCGGCTCCGGCGGGGAGCCTGTCCGTCGCTCGCCCGGATCGACCATCATGGTGCCGTGCCTTGAGAACGGAAAGCCCATCCGCACTTCGAGCGGCCTGTCGCTCGTGTTCCTGGCGAGCAGCTCGCCCCGGACCTCCCAGTAGCCCCTGGCCGCGCGGGACTGCATGAGCAGGCGCTCCTCCAGGAGCTCGATCTCGTTCTTGTCGAGCGGGGTGGGCACCGATCCGTAGACCAGCCCGGACAGGCTCCGGATCCGGCCGAGGCGATCCACCTGGATGCTGTCGTCGATCCGCACCCCCTCGACGGGCCTGGCCAGCTCGGCGCAGCGGGTCGTCACGCTGCCGTCGGCGTACTGGATGTAGGAGCCGGACGAGTTGGCGGCCACCATCTCCGGCTCGCCGGAGTCGTATCGGCGCTGCTCGCGCGCCTCGCCGCGCGGGCCGCTCCAGAGATCGGAGGAGTCTGGCCAGCGCTCCTCTCGATCCCGGATCGCGTACCTGCGCGCGGTCGCCTCGAGATCCCGGCCCGTCTTTCGAAAAGACCGGACCTGCCTGTCCCAGTCCGATTCCTCCGCAGGCCCGGGCCTGTCGAGCTCCTCTCTCTCGGGATCCTCGATCCTCGGCCCGGGCACGGGGGCCGCCCGGCTCTCGGGGCTGTCCGGCTCCAGCTCTGGCTCCGGCTCCTCCGTCCGGCTCCCGGCCCGCGGCTCGCGCTGGCGCTCCTCCGCCGGGCGGGCGCGGGTTACCTCGCGGCCAATGCGGCGCTGCTCGACCGGCCGCGTGTCCGAATGCTCATCGGTCGATGGGGCCGGCCTGCTCGCGCGCTCTGCCGCGGGCAGCCGGATGTACGTGACCTCGATCCGCCTGGACGGAGCCGGCTCCGGCGGCCGCCCGGACGGCGTGCCGCTTCCGGCCAGCCACAGGACGATCAGCGCGAGCAGGTGGGCCTGGATGGATATCCACAGGCAGGAGCAGAACCTGCGCCGGCTCCTGGCCTCGGGCCCACGTTTTCTTGGCGCGCCGCGCATCTCGACACCCGGACTGTCGAGCAGGATTCGTGCCAAGAGAGCATCCGCTTATCGGCAAGGAACTCGGTGCCTTGCTGTTCTGCCGGCGCGACCGGCAGAGCCGGGCCTTCCAGAATGGGATAGCCTGTCTGTCTTCGAATCGCCACAGTCGCCACAGATGGACGCTTGTGGATGGTCAGGTTTGCGAATACGATCTTCTCGACGGGCTCCGCGAGGGAGAGGTCCATGCGCGCTGGTGGAGAGCGAGGCGGGTTGATCCGGGTGCTCCTGACGCTCGTCCTCCTCGCCTCGTGTCGCAGCCCGATCCATACACCGCCGTCCACCGCTCCCCGGACGGAGCGCGAGGCGCCGGCCCCAGGCTACTGCGCCCGCGATCAGGAGGGCGCGTCTGCTTGCGGAGAGATGGCGGACTTCTGCGCCCGGGTCATCGACGTGGCCTGCGCCGAGGGCCTGGTGATCCTGGAATGGTGGACGGCGAGGCTGGGCGAGGGCGATCAGGCCTACCCGGCGGCGGAGCTCGGAAACCCCGCCTGCCCGAACGAGTGGCGGTACCTGGTCCGGGTGAGCCCGGGCTCCTGGTGGACGGCGAGCCTGCTGACGAACTTCCGGGCGATGGGCGAGCCGGCGCCGGTGGACCTGCCCCCTTTCTCCTCCGAACGCAGCCCCGAGCGCTCGATATCGCTCTCGGACACGGGGCCGGGCTACGTCGAGGAGGCCCGGCTCGCCGTCCGGGACGGCAGGCTCTCGATCGTCGGCGAGAACCACTGCAGCCACGACGCGGAGACGAACGTCTTTCGCGGCGAGCTCGACTGGGAGACCCTGAGCGGCTGGAGCGAGAGCTACGGCAAGCGCAAGGCGTACTCGGTCCTCCTGCTGCAGTCCGAGCCCCGCGACGCCCGGCTCGATGCGCCCAGGACCTGGATCACCTGGGGCGAGGAGCGCTGGCAGGGACCCGAGGACGCCGCGCTCCGGGTGCGGGTCTCGCCCGAGGCGGGCTCGGGCATCCGGGTGAGGCTCGCGGCCGCGGACGACCTCGCCTTCCCCCCCGGCCCTGCCCCGTCCGACCGGGAGCTCATCGCCGCCGATCACTTCGAGCTCTGGATGGTCTGGCCCGGCTGCGAGGACCGCATCCCCGACGAGCGCGGGGCCTGCCTCCGCCAGCTCGCGGTCGCGCTCGCGCGGGGCGGAGGCGTCGCCGCCAGCTGGGTGTTCCCGGCCGGGATGAAGGCGCCGCTCCCCCCGATCCGCGCAGCGGGCGACGCCGTGGAGCTGAGCCTGCCGTTCCACCCGGAGAAGCCCGGGACATTCTGGTCGATACCCTTCACGGCGGTCTTCTCCGACAGCGACTCCACCGAGGGGCAGCAGACCCTGGTCGCCACCAGCACCCTGCGCCGGGGCGACGTCTCGAGCCTGGGCGTGATCGTCGCCCTCCCCGGCGGTCTCCGCTTCCGCTCGAGTTGCGCAGGACCGAGCGTCGAGATCCGGCGCCTGGACGAGGCGTGGATCCCGAGACGGTAGCCGTCCGATCGATCGTGAATTGGATTGCCCGGTCCAGCCTTTCGCTGCTACGATGCAATATGTAGAGGGAGCGAGCCGAGCCGGATTACCGCATGTCGAAGCTCATGAGAATCTATGCAGACACCTCTGTCTTCGGTGGCTGCTTCGACGAGGACTTCGAGCAAGACAGCATCGAGCTGTTCGATGAGATCAGGAATGGCCGTTTCATCTTGATCCTCTCCACCACCACCATGCGCGAGCTGGAACGAGCACCTGAACAGGTACGCCAGGTGGTGGCAGGGCTTCCGCCCGAACAAATCGAGATGCAGGAGTTGTCCGACGAGATAGAGAGGCTCCGTGACGCCTACCTCGACGCGGGAGTCGTGGGACCTGCAAGCAAGTTGGACGCCGAGCACGTCGCGTGCGCCACAGTCGCTCTGGCCGACCTGATCGTGAGCTGGAACTTCAAGCACATCGTTCACTTCGATCGGATCCGCGCCTATCACTCCGTCAACCTCGTGCAGGGGTACCGTCCGATCCCGATCCACAGTCCGAAGGAGGTGATCGAGACGTGAAAGCAAACAAGCTCGACTGCGTGCGCATGAAGCACGAGATCCAGCAAGCCATCCTGGAGGAGATGAGCTCGCTCACCCCGGAGGAGCAGCGCCGCAGGACCGAGGAACGCATCCTGGCAGATCCCATCCTCGGACCGATCTGGCGCCGCTGCCGCCAGGAACGAGACCGCCAGGCGCTCCCCGATCCGCTCCAGGCCGATTGACACGCCACCTATTGCAGAGCCCCCATCGCGTCAGTGCTTGAACGAGCGCTGCCCGGTGAACACCATGCTGGCGCCGGACTCGTTGCAGGCCTCGATCGCCTGGTGATCGTTGAGCGAGCCGCCGGGCTGGATCACGGCCTTGACGCCCTCGCGCAGCCCCACGTCCACGCCGTCTCGGAAGGGGAAGAAGGCGTCCGAGACCATGACCGCGCCGTCGATCCCGCCGCGAGCGGCCTTGACCTCGGCATCGATGGCCGCCCGGGTGTCCGCGTCCTCGAGCTGGCTCAGCGGGATCGCGTGCCGCTCGAAGCAGATCCGGTCGGCCAGCTTGCGGTAGGCCTTGTCGCGGGCGATCTCGGCCACCCCGACCCGGTCCTGCTCGCCGGTGCCGATGCCCACGGTCACCCCGTCCTTGACGTACAGGACCGAGTTGGACGTCACCCCGGCCTCGACGACCCAGCCGAAGAGCATGTCGGCCATCTCGGCCTCGGTGGGCTCGCGGGCGATCCTGTACTGCTTGCCCTCGTGCGTGCACTCGGCGAGCTTCAGCGCCTCGGGGCTGCGCGCCTCGGGCACGTAGGAGAGCTGCAGCACCAGGCCGCCGTCGATCAGGCTCTTGAAGTCCACGAAGCGGCTTGCCGCCATCTCGGCCAGCCGGTCCATGCGCCCGATCTCCATGATGCGCAGGTTCTTGCGCCTGGCCAGGATCTCGACCGCCCCCGGCTCGAAGCCCGGCGCGACGACCACCTCGGCGTAGCGGGCCGAGATCTCCTCGGCGCAGGCCTTGTCCACCGGCCGGTTCAGGGCGATGCAGCCGCCGAAGGCCGCGATCCGGTCGGCCTTGTCGGCCCGCACGTAGGCCTCGACCTGGCTGTCGGCCACCGCCGCGCCGCAGGGGTTGTTGTGCTTCATGATGACGCAGGCCGGGCGCTCGGTCAGGTAGCGCAGGATGTTCAGCGCATTGTCCGCGTCGGTCAGGTTGATCTTGCCCGGGTGCTTGCCGAACTGGTGCAGCCTGGCATCGCAGACCAGGCCGCGGCCGGGCTCGACGCAGCGCACCTGCCCGATCTGCAGGTTGCCGTCGGCGAGCCGGTAGAGCGCGGCCGGCTGGCCCGGGTTCTCCCCGTAGCGCAGGCCCTTGACCTCGCCTTCCACCTCCCAGGTGACCTTCTCGTAGCGCAGCGCCTGCCGCTGCTCCCCCCAGTCGAACGCGATCTCCACCCGCGGAGGAAAGTCCTCCTCCACCATGCTGCGGTACGCCTTCTTGAGGTCCTCGGCCATCATCGTCCTCCCTTCAAGGTATAGCAGCCTTGCACGCTCTCCGGCTTCACCCCCGACAGGAACTCCCCGATCGCCCGGTCGTAGGCGGCCGTGTGCTGGAAGGCCTTCTGGGCCAGCGCGAAGCGCCTGGCCAGGTCGATCCGGCCGCCGTTGAGCCGCATGTCGCGGATCAGGGCCTGGTAGTCCTCGGGATCGGTCACCGACGCCACCCGGAGGAAGTTCTTGGCCGACGCCCGGACCATGCACGGCCCGCCGATGTCGATGTTCGCCCGGGCGCGCTCGACCGTCACGCCGGCCTGGGCCACGGTCTGCTCGAAGGGGTAGAGGTTGACCACCACCATGTCGATCGGCACGGCCGCGGTGCGCTCCAGGTCGGCCTGGTGGTCCTGGTTGTAGGTCTCGGTCAGCAGGCCGAGGTAGATCTTGAAGTCCAGCGTCTTGACCAGGCCGCCCTGGGTCTCGGGCTGACCGGTGTAGTCGGAGACCTGGACCAGGTGCCGGGCGGCGCCATCCGGCCCCAGCAGCTCGGCGATCCGGGCGTGGGTGCCGCCGGTGGAGTAGATCTTGACGGACTCGTTGACCGAGATCAGCCCCGGCACGAGCACCTCCAGACCGCGCTTGTCGCTGACGCTGATGAGCGCCCGCTCGACCCGGACCCAGTTGTCGACCAGCTCGACGAAGTTGACCGCCATGCACGCCTCCTTATCGGTTAGTGGGCTCTCTGCTCGGCCAGCATGCGGATCACCTCGGGGTAGAGCCGGTGCTCGACGGCCAGCCCGCGCTGCCTCAGGTCGTCCAGGCCGTCGTCGGCGCGCACGGGCACCGGGCGCTGGGCGATGATCGGCCCGGTGTCCACGCCCGCGTCCACGAAGTGGACGGTGATCCTGGTCTCGGACAGGCGCTCGGGATGCTCCGGCAGCATGCCCAGCGCGAACTCGTAGCCGTGCGCCCCCTGGTAGGCCCGGGTGTCGGCCGGGTGGATATTGACCACCCCGTGCCCGTCCGGCCGCAGGCGGTTGAAGTGATCGATCAGCCTGGGCGTGACGACCCGCATGTATCCGGCCAGGACCGCCAGCTCGACCCGGTGCGGCTCGAGCCGGCGGAGGATCTCCTCCTCGTGCGCCTCGCGGCTCGCGAAGCCGCGCTGGGGCACGCAGACGGTCGGCACGCCGGCCTCGCGGGCCCGCACCAGGCCGTAGGCGTCCTCGCGGTTGGAGACCACCACCGCGACCTCGGCCGGGAAGCCTTCCTCGGCGCAGGTGTCCAGGATGGCCTGCAGGTTGCTGCCCGAGCCCGAGACGAACACCGCCACGCGCAGCTTGTCTGCATCCATGCGACCTCCGCTCCGAAAGGCGGCCGGAATATGCCACAGGCGCACGCGGGGTTCAAGCGCAAGCCGCCGCCCGCAACTCGAGGCTTGCAAATGGCTGGGCTTGCGATATCGGTATGCATGGCGACCGGGCCCGCCGGCCCGTTTCCGGGAGGGTTCATGAGCGCAGACGAGAAAGCAGGCGGACAGGTCCTCTTGGCCCTGGCCTACCTCTCCGCAGTCCTGTGCGCGGGCGGCTTCTTCTACGGCCTGTACCTGATCCTGGCCCAGTCGGACGGGAGCGCGCTGGTCTTGCCCTTCGTCACCAGCGGCGTGGCGGCCGTGGCCGGCATCGGCTTCACTTTCGCGGCCGTCCTCAAGCGCACCGACGTGGCGGGCGAGCACATCCTCTTCGACACCTGGTTCCCCATGTTCATGGCCCTGGTGCCCGTCGCCGGTCCCTTCATCACCCTGTGGAGCGCCATCCGGCTCCTGGCGGGCCGCCTTGGCGCGGCGACCATTACCTCGTCCAGCCACGGGACCCGCGTCCACGACGCCAAGCGCCTGTATGGCTCCGGCCTGCCCGGAGGGGTGATCCTGCTGGTCCTGGCCAGCGCGCAGCCCCTGCTGGCCACCTTCCTGTCCATCCCGGAGGAGGCCGCGGCCTTCTTCGGCGTCGAGCCGGTCGAGAACGTCTGGGACGGGCGCTCGGAGCTCCGCTGCGAGGGGTCGCAGAGATACAAGCTCCAGGGCGCGAGCTCGGAGGCGGACTGGGTCCAGCTCACGGGGCACTGCCAGCTCCAGATCCTCCAGAGCCAGCTCACCCTGGCCAAGGGCATCGACGTGAAGGACGACGCCCGGCTGACCGTCGAGGGCGGGCGGCTGGAGTCGAGGTCGGCGGGCATCCACGCCCGGGAGCGGGCGCACGTGCAGCTCGAGGACGTGACCCTCGTGGCGCCCAACTCCATCCAGGCATCCGACGAGTCGACCGTCTTCGTCCGCGGCGGCATGATCCACGGAAAGAGCGCCCTGTCGGCCAGCGGCCATGCGGTCATCACCCTGCGCAAGGTGGAGCGGCTCGGGAAGGTCGACAAGCGCGGCGAGGCCGTCATCCACGAGCTCGCAGAGGGAGAGCTCGAGGAGGCCGTCGTGCGCAGGGCGCGCGGCATGAAGGCCGTGGTCGAGTCCACCAAGGAGCACGTCGAGCGCTACCAGCAGGAGGCCTGCAAGGGCTTCGTGGAGTGCTACCAGCGCCACCAGGTCCGCGGCGAGATCTCGGGCCGGATCGAGATGCAGGTGGGCGTGGAGGGGAAGGTCGTCAAGGTCCTCCGGCGAAAGATCGGCCCCACCACGGACGAGGTGCGCAAGTGCATCGAGGCGCTGAGCGAGTCCAAGGTCATCCCCGACTTCGCCGGGCCGACCGGGACCCTGTACTGCTCCTACGAGGGCACGGTCACGCCCGAGAGCCGCATGCTGGACTTGCGATCGATCTTCAACCCGGACAAGGACGCCGTGATCCAGGTGGAGAAGCCGAAGTAGGCTGTTGCAGGACTCGGGCTTGGCACGCTCCGAGATCCGGGTTTTCGCTGCGAAGCAGCGATGGGATATAGCCTGGGGCTTCAGCCCCAGGGAAGCGGAGAG
>JAFGRB010000018.1 GCA_016935365.1 Deltaproteobacteria bacterium | reverse complement strand
TTGTCGATTAAAACTCTTGAAATCTGGGGCTTTTCTTTGTTTTGTCAATACCCCCGACTATAAAGGTCGCTTGTTTCAGGCCTAGTATAAGAAATATCGATTGCCCAAAGCCTGCAGGAGGATAGAACGATGCAACGACTTGGATTCTTTTTCTTGATCGCACTGTTGGCAGCCCCGGTGGCCTCTGCCCAGAACGCCTCGACGCCCTATGTGGACAGCGAGATCTACACCGGGCCCGATACGCTCGTTCCGCCGTCGACCCTCGGCGGTCCCACCCAGGCCGGAGAGCTGACGATCCTCCGCGAGCAGTACTTCGACACCCTGCCGCCCGACATGACCGGCTCGGGCGTCAGCCTGGGGGCCGGGCCCTACGACGACGGCCTGTACGCCCAGTCGATCTACTTCCGCACCGGGCCGGTCATCGACAACTCGCGCGATCCCGAGACCGAGGGATCGATCACCTTCCCGGCCGGGGTGACGGTCATCGGGGCGGCCGAGGCCACGGCCGAGCTGAACGCGACCGACACGACCTGGGGGCTGGATCCGGCGATCGATTACAGCTCGAGCTCTCGGGGTATGGAGAGCGGGGAGGGCCCTGCGATCGTGGTCAACGGTGACGGGACCACCACGGTCAGCTGGACCGCGGACATGAGCCCGAGCCCGTACACGGACGACTTCCGGGTCCTGGTGGACTTCGGGACCTTCTTCCCTCCCGCGCTGACCATGGACATCACGCTGACCACGGGTGACGACATCAACGTGGGCGATCAGGACGGCGGGGGCGTCCAGAGCCTGACCGCGGAGCTGACGAGCCCGCTGGACTGCCTGGCCGATACGGACGGCGACGGCATCGACGATTGCACCGAGGCGAACCTGGACACCGACACCGACAGCGACCAGGGCGGGCCCGACATCGCCGACGACGTGGATGGAGACGGGGTGCCCAGCTACCTCGATCCCGACTCGGACGGCGACGGCGTGCCCGACGACAGCGAGAGCACGGCCGACACGGACGGCGACGGCTGGGCCGACTTCCTCGATCCGGATGCGGATGGCGACGGGCTGGACGACGGGGTGGACAACTGCCCGCAGGTGGACAACCCGGGCCAGGAGGACTACGACGGCGACGGGCAGGGGGATGTCTGCGATCCGGACGATGATGGCGACGGCGTGGACGACGGCTCCGATCCGGATCCGATGGACGAGTATACCTGCGGGGACTCGGACGGTGACAGCTGCGACGACTGCTCGCTGTCCGGCTTCCAGGACCCGGGCAACGACGGTGCGGACACCGACGGCGACGGCATGTGCGATGCGGGTGACAACTGCGTGGATGACGCCAACCCGCTGCAGGAAGACCATGACGGCGACGGGCAAGGCGATGCCTGCGACTCGGACGACGACGGCGATGGGGTGGACGATGGCTCCGACCCCGCCCCGCTGGACGAGTATACCTGCGGGGATTCGGACGGGGATGGCTGCGACGACTGCTCGGTCGCGGGTAGCCAGCAGCCCGACAACGACGGCCTGGACACGGACGGCGACGGCCTGTGCAACACCGGCGATCCGGACGACGATGGCGATGGCGTCGTCGATGGTTCGGACCCGGATCCACTCGACGAGTACGTCTGCGGGGATTCGGACGGGGATGGCTGCGACGACTGCTCGGTCGCGGGCAGCCAGCAGCCGGGCAACGACGGCTCGGATGCGGACGGCGACGGCCTGTGCGATACGGGCGATTCGGACGACGACAACGATGGCGTCGACGATGGCTCCGATCCGGATCCTTTCGACGAGTACATCTGCGGGGATTCGGACGGGGACAGCTGCGACGACTGCTCGATCGCGGGCAGCCAGCAACCTGGAAACGACGGGGCGGACAACGACGGCGACGGAATCTGCGATGCGGGCGATGCGGACGATGACGACGACGGCGTCGACGATGGAACGGATCCGGATCCCTTCGACGAGTTCATCTGCGGGGACGTGGATGGCGACAGCTGCGATGACTGCTCGATCGCGGGCAGCCAGCAACCGGACAACGACGGGCAGGACACGGACGCAGATGGGCTTTGCGACGCGGGCGACAACTGCGTGGATGATGCCAACCCCGATCAGCTCGACACGGACGGGGACGGGCAGGGTGACGTCTGCGATTCGGACGACGACGGGGATCAAGTGCCGGACGTCGAGGATCCCGATCCGCTCGATCCCCTGATCTGCGGGGACGGCGATGGAGATACCTGCGACGATTGCTCCGTGGCCGGCACGGCACAGCCGGACAACGACGGGCCGGACAACGACACGGACGGCCTGTGTGATGCCGGCGACCCGGACGACGACAACGACGGCGTGCTGGACGACGGGGACGACTCGGGTGTCCCGGGCGATGCGTTCTGCGCGGCAGGCCAGAGCGAGGACTGCGACGACAACTGCCCGTTCATTTCAAACCCGGATCAGGCCGATACGGACGGGGATGGCGTCGGAGACGCCTGTGACGACGACGGCCAGCCCTGCACGGGCGACGAGGACTGCACCAGCGGGCACTGCCAGAACGGCTTCTGCTGCAACGAGGGCGACTGCTGCGCGGTGGATGGAGACTGCCCGGATAGCTGGGCTGTCGAGGCCACCTGCGACGAGCCGGCGCACTGTCAGGGCAGCAGGGGAGACAAGCACTGCAATGCCTTCTTCCAGTGCGAGACCGAGACGGTGGACGACGACAGCGCATGCGGGGAGGACCGAGTAGAGGCGTGTGGCTACTTCGCCGATCATGCCTGCGACGGCTCCGAGGACCAGCCGTACTTCGATTGCCCCGAGAGCTGTGACGGAGACGAGGACTGCGATTCCGACGCGCGATGCGAAGACGGGATCTGCGTGACGACGCGCAACGACGGGGCGCCCTGCGAGGATGCGGGCGATTGCGACAGCGGCCACTGCCAGAACGGCTTCTGCTGTGAAGAGGGAGACTGCTGCGCGGCGGATGCGGACTGTCCGGACGCGTATTCCGCAGCGGCCGAGTGCACGGATCCGGCCGCCTGCCAGGGCCAGCGCCAGGACAAGAGCTGCAGCGCGACCTACCAGTGCGAGAGCGTCGTCGCGGACGACGACAGCGCCTGCGATGAGACCGTGATCCAGGGCTGCGGCGATTACCTCGACCACAGCTGCGATGGCGGCGATGATCAGCCGGCTTTCTCCTGTCCCGCCTCCTGCACGACTGACGACGATTGCGACCAGGGCGCAGTCTGCCAGGGAGGGATCTGCGTGCCGGCCAGCGGAGACAGCGATGGAGATGGAGTCGCAGACGAAGAGGACAACTGCCCCGACGTGGAGAACCCGGACCAGTCGGATCAGGACAACGACGGCATCGGCGACGCCTGCGATGATGACACGGACCGGAAGCTGGCCGGCGGGGGGTGCGGGTGCGGCACTGCCGGAGCTTCCGGCCTGGCGGTCTGGCTCTTGATCGCGCTCGGCCTGCTCGCCATTCGCCGAAGGTCATAGTAGCTCCGACCTCGCGCGGCGTTCGCATTCCGGTCACGGCCGGGTCCGGATCTCGGACCCGCCAGCGCTTCGTTCAGCGCATTCGAGCTTTCTTTTCCTGGCGTTCCGCCTGTTGGCACGGGCCTTGCTCCACCGCGGACCAACCCGAGAGGAGGTGGAGCGATGAGTGGACCCGTGAAGCTGGATGTGCAGCCGGCCGTGAGCGCGGTGAGCGTGGAGGTCGGGCGGACCCGGCAGACGCCGGATGACGGCTTCGGCGCGATGGTGGCCCGGGGAGCCGGAACGGCCATGCGCTACGTGGGGCTCACGGCCCGGGCGGCGATCGATGCACTGCCGGGCGGGGCCCTGGTCAATGCGGTCGCCGACTGCGTGGCCGATGCCGTCTCGCCGGGCTGCGCGGATGGGCTCGGCGGCAGCAGCGAGAAGTGGCAGCTGCTGCAGGCCCAGGAGCGGCTGCAGGAGGAGGGGATGGCCAACAGCCTGCGCCTGCTCGCCCTGCAGCGCCGCATGCACCAGGAGAGCCAGACCTACACCGCCGTGTCGAACGTGATGAAGGCGCGTCACGAGCTGGCCAAGTCGGCCATCAACAACATTCGCTAGGAGAACGCCGTGGCTGCCGCCGTCTTCCAGACCGTCCGCCCGCCCGAGGCGATCCGGCCCGCGAGCCGGCCGGCGCCCGAGCGCTCCTTCTCCGAGGTCCTGGATCGGGCCGAGCTCTCGCCCGGGAGACCATCTCGGGCCCCTGCAGAGCAGAGCGCCGCAGATCGGGTGCTCGGAGAGCTGGACGCGGGTCGCCGCCGGCTCGACAGCATCATCGCCCAGGCTCGATCCGGACGCTCCTTTCGGCCCGGAGAGCTGCTGGCCATGCAGGCCGAGGTCTACCGGATCGGCGAGCAGGTGGCCCTGACCCAAAGGCTGGTCGAGGCCGGCACGGCGGGCATACGCCGGCTCTGGACCCTGCAGGTCTGAGAAGGAGCATGCCGTGAGAGCCGAGACGATGCGATCGATCCTGGCGCTTGGCTGCCTGCTGTCCCTGGCGGCATGCCGCTCCACCTTGCACGGGGGCCTCGACGAGCGCGAGGCCAACGAGATGCTGCTGGTCCTGGCCGAGGCCGGGATCGAGGCCAGCAAGTCCGAGGAGGGCCAGCGGTCCTTCCAGATCCGCGTGGAGCAAGAGGATCTGGCCCGAGCATTTCAAGCCCTGCAGCGGGCCGGGCTGCCGAGAGCACGCCATGCCGGCTTCCACCAGGTCTACAAGGAGCGGGGGCTGGTGCCCGACAGGACCGAGGCCCAGGCGATCTTCCTGAGCGCCTTGCAGGAGGAGGTCGCCGAGACGCTCGAGTCCATCGAGGGCGTGATCGCGGTCCGGGTGCACGCCAGCCTGGGCCCGGCTCGGCCCTCTCCGCTGGGAGCGGGCTCGAGGCAGGGCCCCAAGCCCGAGCGGACGGCCTCCGTGCTGATCTGCCACCAGGCCGGACCGGAAGGCCGGGCACCGGTCTCCAGGCAGGCCGTACAGGAGCTGGTCGCCAATGCCATCGAGGGCCTGGAGCCTGCGCGTGTGGCCGTGGTCTTCGCCCCGCGCCGTACTGTGCCGACCGCGGATCGCTTGCAGGAGAGCAGCGCTGGCTCGGCCGGAGGCTGGGGGCGCTGGATCGCAGCCGCCCTGGCGGCGGTGGCCCTTCTGGCGGGTGCAGCGCTGTGGGCCTGGCGGCGGTTCTTCCCTGCGGCGTACGGGAGCGAGGCATGACCACGCTGACCGGCCTGGCACTGGCCGACCGAGCACTGTTCGAGCGGGCTTGCCGGGAGCGCTCGCTCGATATGCTGCGGCTGCGGCAGCGAGTCGATCCCGGAGCCTGGGCCGGTCCGGCCGGGCTGGAGCGGAAGCTGGTCCGCCTGCGCGCCCGTCTCGACGTGTCCGGGCTCAGGCGCTGGGGCCGGCGAGAGCTCGCGGCCTGGCTGGCCCTGCTCGACAGGCGCAGCCGGCGGGAAGTCGGGCCAGCTCTCGGGATGGGTCTGTACGCGTGGCGCCTCCCGTGGCGCCGCCTGAGCCCCCGCGAAGTGGTATCCCTGCAGGCCTGCCTCCTGATGCCTCTTCCCGGGGACATGGATATCGAGATCCGGGCGGGGATTCACCGCCTGGCGAGGAAGCTGGTCCGACATCGGCTTGTCAGCCTGGACCTGCTGCTGGACGGCTGGGATCCCGCCTGGTCGCGCTGCTTTCGGTCCACGCATGCGCGCCTGGCATTCGGGACGGGCTGCGTAGGTGGCTCGGCCCTGGAGGAGGAGTCGTGAACGAGCAGACGACAGCGGTCGTGGCCTGCCCGCATGGTGGTCGCATCCCGGCCGACTTGACTGCGAAAATCCGCATCCAGGCGAGTGATGACGGGTGGGCAGCGGTGATCTGGGCAGAGCGACAGCAGGCCCACGACCGGGCAGCGGAAGTGCTCGCACGAGCGAGGCAGCGAGCCGAGGAGATCGAGGTCAAGGCAAAGAGAGGCGCCCGCCAGCTGCAGCGCAAGGCGCTCGATCAAGGCCGGCAGGCAGGCCAGCGGGAGCTGGCCGAGCGGCTGGGCGCGCTTCTGCGCTGGCGTTCGCACCTGGCCGAGGAGGCGCTCGATCAACTCGTCGATCTGGCCTCGGACATGGCCCGCAGGATCCTACGGGCCGAGCTGGAGCTCGATCCCGGTCGGATCAAGGCGATCTGCGAGGGCGTGATACGCGAGAACCGGGCCGGCCGCTCGCTCAGCGTGCGGGTCCACCCGGCCGACCTGGACCGGCTCGCGAGCGCTGACTGGCGCGAGCTCCAGGCCGAGTGCGAGTGCCGCTTGAGCTGGCAGGCAGATCCGGACGTGGAGCGGGGCGGCTGTGTGCTCTGCGGCGAGCTCGGGCGGGTGGACGCCAGGCTGGGCGTGCAGCTCGCTCAGCTTCAAGCCGCTCTCGGGATCCGCGAGGAGGGCTGAGATGGGATCGTTCTGCATCCCCCTGCTGGAGTGGAAGCAGCGCCTGCGCGTCGCCAACCCCTGCGTGCGCTCCGGCCGGCTCGAGGCCGTCCAGGGCAGCTCGCTGCTGGCCAGCCTGCCGGGCGCGCGTCTGGGCGAGCAGGTCCGGATCGGTCCGAACTCGCGGCCAGCCGAGGTGATCGGCTTCCGCGGAGAGCGCGCCCTGCTGCTGGCGTCCGGAAGGCGGGATCAGCTCGGGGCCGGCCAGCGCATCGTCGCCCGGGGTGAGGTCTTCCGGGTGGCCTGGTCGGAAGACTGCCTGGGCAGGGTCCTGGATGCCTCGGGTCGGCCCATGGACGGACGGCCCGCTCCGGCTGCCCGGGCCTGGATGCCGATCGAGGCGCCGGCGCCGTCGCCGCTGCAGCGGCGACCCATCGAACACGTGCTCCCGACCGGGCTGCGCGCGATCGATGGTTTGACCTGTCTGGGCGAGGGGCAGCGGATCGGGCTCTTCGCGCCCCCGGGCGTGGGCAAGTCGAGCCTGCTGGGCCAGATCGCCCGCCATGGCCAGGCCGACTGCAACGTCATCTGCCTGGTCGGAGAGCGGGGCAGGGAGCTCGGCGAGTTCATCTCGGATGCGCTCGGGACCGAGGGCATGGCCCGCAGCGCGATCGTCTGCGCCACGTCGGACGCGCCCGCGGCCGAGCGCGCCAGGGCATTGTGCGCCGCCACGGCCCTGGCCGAGGGCTTTCGAGCCCGAGGGCAGCGGGTGCTGCTGCTGGTCGACTCGGTGACCCGCTTTGCCCGGGCCGTGCGCGAGATCGCCCTGGACGCGGGCGAGCCGCCCGGTCGCGGGGGCTACCCGCCGTCGGTCTTCGATCGCCTGGCCGCCCTGGTCGAGCGGGCCGGCACCGACGAGCGGGGATCGATCACGGCCATCTACACCGTCCTGACCGAGCACGAGGCCGAGGAGGATCCCCTGGCCGAGGAGCTGCGCAGCCTGCTCGACGGCCATATCCTGCTGTCGACCGAGCTCGCCAGGCAGGGCTGCTTTCCGGCCGTGGATCCGATCCGCTCCCTGAGCCGGCTCATGGACAGGCTGGTCGACGACGAGCACCGGCTGGCCGCGCGGAGCCTGCGCGCTCTGGCCGCGGCCTGGGAGGCCAGGCGCGATCTGATCGCCGCCGGCGCCTACGAGCCGGGCAGCGAGCCCGAGACCGACCGGGCGATCGCGCTGCGGCCGGCCATGCTGGACTTCCTGCGCCAGGAGCGAGACGAGCGCTGCCCGCTCGCATCCTGCGTGGAGAAGCTGGTCTCCACCTTCGGAGGGACACGGTGAGAGGCCACCTCGATTCGCTCCTGCTCCTCCGGCGGCTGGCCAGGCAGCGGGCCCTGGCCGGTCTGGCGCGGTCGCGGCTCGCCAGGCAGGAGAGCGTGCGAGACGAGGAGCGCTGCGCCGCGGCACTCGATCGCGCCCGCGAGCAGCGCGACGATCTGGACGCACGCCTCGCGAGGCCGGGCCTGGCGCGAACGGCCGGCCTGGCCTGCGCCTCGATCCCGTACCGGGAGCAGCGGGTCGAGGCATGCGCTTCGAGGCTCGAAGAGGCGAGCCAGCAGGTCGAGGAAAGCGAGGACTGCGAGCGGGCGCAGCGCGCAGAGCTCGGCCACGCCCAGGCGAGGCTCGCTGCGGCCGAGCGGCTATGCGAGCGGAGCCAGCAGGCGCGGCGTCGGGCCGCAGCGCGGAAGCAGCTCAGAGCTGTGATCGAGCGCTGGTGCGGGCGCTTGTACGATCAGAAGTGGTAGCTGCCGCCGAAGGTGATCTGGAAGCCTCGCCAGGTGTAGTCGTCATTGATGACGCCCTGGATGGACATCTCGCTGAATGCTCCGAAGTGGCCGAAGAGAAACTCGCCGCCCGCGCCGCCCATGATCCAGAAGCCGTGCTCGGTGTCTAAGTTGTCGTTGCTGGGGATGTAGGCCCCGAAACCCATGGTCAAGAAGCCATAGGGGTGGATGGCGGTGATAGGGCCCAGCTTCTTGTTGATCGGGTAGAAGCCGGTGCCGCGAGCGCCCATGGTGACGAGCGTGTCACGGTCGCTCGAGTTCTTGGCCTTGACGGTCGAGAAGACGAGGTCCAGGCCAACCTTGACGTAGTCCCAGACCTGGTAGTGGCCCGAGAAGCCGAAGCCGGCCCCGAACTTGCCATCGGTCGAGGCGCTTCCCACCCCGGTGTCTACCTCATACTCGCTCCAGGCGATCAGCTCGATCCTGGCGCCCGCGCTCAGCTTGCTCATCCAGCCGCCGCTCGCGGCGGGCGGCGCGGGCTCGGGGGTCGGCTCGGGCTTGGGCTCGGGCTTGGGCTCGGGCTTGGGATCGGTGGTCCCACCGCCGGTATCGCCGCCGGTATCTCCGCCCTCCGTGCCCTGGGCCAGGGCGGGCGCGGTCCAGGCGAGGCAGGCCAGAACAGAAAGCAAGGCGATTGCGGTTTTCATGTGCGCTCCTGTGAACTTGGATTTCGACACTGGACACTAAAAAGCACGGCCAGAGGCCGGAGTCAACATTCAGTCGAGGGTACGGATTCCGGTCACCCGATCCGTATCTCGCGGACTGCCGGGCTGTCCGCCTGGCAGGGCTCTGAAGAATATCTCGACCTATCAGGCATATACGAAACAGGTCCGAGCTGGCATGGGCGTTGCGAAAAAGCCGGGCCATGAAGGTCCAAGCGAGCGCAAATCACCTGCCCAGGGCTTCCGCCAGGCGGATCCCTCGCCGGCGCTTCAAGCCTCTCCTCGATGAGCTGCAGCCGATCCGCGAGCTCGCGGAGCGCTTCTCCCAGGCCGGCTGCACTCACCTGCCGCTCGCCCTCTCGGACGGCCTGAAGGCAAGGCCGGGATCGGACGATCGGGCGGGCGTGGTGCGGGTCGATGTCGCCGCGGCGGAGCTCGGCGCGGAAGGGGCGGCGGACAGGCTCGTCGAGCAGCTGATGTCCGCGGCCCCGGCGCAAACCGGGCAGCAGCGCCTGGCCGTGCGCTTCGAGGGCGGGCAGCTCGCCGGGCTGGAGTGCCTGGTCTGGGTGCATCGGGGGCGGGTGCGCTGCCGCATGCGGGCGGAGGGCGCCGAGCTCCGCCGCCAGCTCGGGCGGCTGCGGAGCAGGCTCTCGGGACGTCTGGAAGCCGGCGGCATGCGGCTGGTGGTCTTCGAGGTGAAGCGATGAGCGCGCGCAGACCCAGGGTGATGAGCTTTCCCGCCGCCCGGCTCGAGAAAGTCGAGCGCGCCGAGCTGGAGCTGATGCAGCGCGCGGGCGGACCGGATCTCGACGCGATCCAGCGGACGGCATCCCGGATCAGCAAGGCCCTGGGTCTGGGCGCTGCCGAGATGCGCCTTGGCCGCGTTCGCGCGCTGCGGATCGAAGACCTCGGGCGGACCTTCCCGGGTGCCTGGCGATTTGCCGTGCTCTGCGATCCCGCGCTGGACAGACGCGGCTTCATCGCGCTCGATCCCCGCCTGCTGGCCCGGATCTGGGAGCGCGTGGACAGACGCGGCGCCCGCAGCGGCAAGGGGCTCGGCGGCAGCGGGGTGGTGGCCTGGGCGCTCGCCTGGGGGCTGGAGGACTGCGCTGCCGAGGACGCGCGCTTCGATCCTTGGCGCTTCGCGGGCATCGCCGAGTCCGCGGACCAGCTGGGTCGCATGTGTCTGGAAAACGAGTACCTGCTGAGCTCCTGGCTCGATATCGCCCTCGGGGCGGAGAAGGTCTTCGCGGTCTGGCTGGAGCCGGACAGCTCGGTCCAGCGCAAGCGAGCACGCGGCTCTCGAGATCGGCGCTTGCCGGGCTGGCTGCGCGAGCTGGACATGTCCTTCCGGCTGGGCTCGGTGAGCCTGCCCGCTGCCCAGGTCGCAGCCCTGGCACCGGGCGATGTGCTCGTGCTGGCCGATTCGCTGCCCGAAGGGCAGATCTCGCTGTGCCGGACCGATCTCGAGATCTTCGGCCGCCTCGAGCGGGCAGGCGTCTTGCGTATCGAAGGGGCTCGACAGATCCAAGTGCAGGGAGGTGAGGACATGGTCATCCGCTCGCAAGACTTCGAGGGCTCCGATGCTGGCGGCATCGATCCCAGCGCCCTGATCGTGAACCTGACGGCCGAGGCCGGCCGGATCCGCATTCCGATCGGCCAGCTATGCGACCTGCGGGCGGGCGACGTGCTGACCCTGCCGGAGCCCGTGCTGGGCCCGGTCCTGCTGCGCTGCGAGGGAAGGACCCTGGCGCGCGGCGAGCTGGTCGACGTGGAGGGCCGGCGGGGGGTCCGCGTCATGGAGTGCCTGTCCGATCCGGCCGAGCTGGCCGCTGAAGGAGCTTCGAGATGAAACTCGGTCTGCTCTCGGCAAGAGCGGGGGGCCCGGCTCTGCCGCGCCGCAAGCTGGTCTGGCTCTCGATATGCGCTCTGGCCGCGCTGCTTCTGGGCAGCCTGTACATGCGGCCGGGCGACAGCCCGAGCGAGCGGAGCGGCGCGGGCGCCGGGACCGGCGCGCTGGTCGCCGGTGGTCTGGCGGTCGCCTGGTCAGTCAGGCGCGCGAGAAGCAAGGCGCGCGCAGCGGAAGGCGCGGGGCGCCTCAGGTCTCTCGAGCGCATCCGGCTCGATCCGGGCCGCAGCCTTCACCTGATCGAGGCCGAGGGCAGACGCTTCCTGGTCGCCTGCAGTACCGAGCAGGGCCTGCAGCTCCTGGCTCACCTGGACGGCCAGAGCTCGATCGGTCAAGGCGAGCGCGAAGAGCGCGAGCTGGAGGAGAGATCATGAGCAGCTCGCCGACGACCCTGATCCTGATCAGCATCGGCGCCGGCCTCTTGCCCTTCTTGATGGTCATGTTGACCTCCTTCGTCAAGATCGCGGTCGTGCTGTCCATCGTGCGCTCGGCCATCGGCACGCCCCAGATCCCGCCCAACAGCGTGGTGACGGGCCTGTCTCTGGTGCTCAGCCTGGTGGTCATGGCGCCGGTCCTCTCGGAGGTCGGCCAGCGCCTGGAGGCAGAGGAGCCGGCACTGGTCTCCGGAGCGCCGGGCCAGATGATCCAGGCCATCGGCATCGCCTTCGAGCCGGTGGAAGCATTCCTGCGGCGTCACACCCGCCCAGAGCACCTTCGGGCCTTTGCCAGCTTCGAGCCGGATGGCGGACAGCAGACCTCCTGGCGGGCGCTGGTGCCCGCATTCCTGGTGGGCCAGCTCAACGACGCCTTTCGGATGGGCTTCGCGATCTTCTTGCCATTCCTGGTCCTGGACATGCTGGTCTCGAGCGTGCTGCTGTCTCTCGGCATGCACATGCTCTCGCCGGCCACGATCTCCTTGCCGCTGAAGCTGCTGCTCTTCGCAGCAGCCGACGGATGGACACTGATCGCCCAGAGCCTGCTGGGCCAGTATCTCTGAGGAGTACGGCGTGGAATCGGAATTCGCGGTGCTGCTCGAGCTCGGACGCCGAGCGCTGTGGTTGGTGCTGGTCGTCGCCTCGCCGGTGGTGGCGGTCTCGCTGGCCGTGGGTCTGGTGGTCGGGCTGCTGCAGGCGGCCAGCCAGGTCCAGGAGTTCACCCTGTCCTTCGTCCCCAAGATACTGGCTGTCCTGCTCGCGCTGGCCCTGGCTGCTCCCTGGATGGGGGAGCAGCTGCTGCGCTTTGCGCGGCTGAGCCTGACCGGTGGTGGGTCGTGAGCGCCTCGATCCCCGCGCTGGATCCGCTCTGGTGGGGTGTGCTGCTTTCGTGTCGGGTGCTCCCGCCCGTGGTGCTGGTGCCCGTCTTCGGGGGAGAGCGGGTGCCGCTCCCCGCCCGCCTGGCTCTCGTCGTGTGCACGGCCATCGCCGTCTATCCCGAGCTTGGGGCATTCGTCTCGGCGCCACCCCAGGGACTTCGCTACTTCGGGCTCATGCTCAAGGAGCTGGCGGTCGGCGCGGTGCTGGCCCTGGCCGGCTCCTGCTTGCTGGAAGCCTTCCGGATGGGGGGGCGGTGGATCGACGAACTCCGCGGGGCCCGGCAGCTGTCGAGCGGCCTCGTCTTCTTCCAGAACCAACGCGGCACGCCCATGGAGGAGCTTCACCTGCTACTCGCGTGCTGCGCTTTCTTTGCACTCGGCGGTCCGGCCTTCTTCCTGGACGCCCTCCGGCACAGCCTCGACGTTCTTCCCCTCGACGCCTTTCCTCGAGACCCCCATTGTGGCCGGGCCGCCGGGCTGCTCATCGGGCTGAGCAGCGCAGCACTGCGCGCAGCGGTATCGATTGCCCTGCCGGTCGCGGGCGCGCTGCTCGGAGCCGACTGCCTGCTCGGCTTCGTGAATCGCAGCGCCCCGCCCATCCCTGTCTTCTTCCTGGGGATGCCTCTGCGGGCCTTGCTGGGGATCGGCGTGGTGGCCCTGACGATGGATCAGGTCTTCGGAGCAGGCTCGATGCCCTGGTGGCTCTAGCGTTCGACCTTCTCGAGCAGGAGCTCGGCCTGCTTGTGCTGGAGGCTCGTGGGGCGCACGATCCTCTTCAGGTCCTGAAGAATGGCGAAGGCCTTTTCCGCGTTGCCCCGGCCTATTTCCTTGCGGGCCATCTCGAGCACGTCATCGCCTACTTTCTCGAGCTTCTTCATGCCCGCATTGCACTCTTCGTGGTCCGGCTTGATCTTGAGGCATTCGTTCCAGGCCGAGAAGGCAGCGAAGTAATCCCCTTTGGTGAACACGGAGAAGCCCTGCTTGTAGAGCTTTGCGCCCAGCTGGTTGCCGATCTCGTTGCGGTAGAAGCTGACCAGCCCGGTGGGCATGATCTTGCTGTCGTGCTGCAGCGCCGTGCGCAACGCGGTGCGGCCTTTGGTCTCGTCTCCCCGCATCAGATCGCTCGATCCCTGGTTGTAGTTGTTGCGGATGATCGTGAGCCCGCGTAGAAGCTGCTTTGCCAGGGCGCGGACCTGCTTGTCCTTGGAGTCCACGGCCAGCTTCTTCGTGTCCTCGATGGCCCGGTCCAGCTTGCCCTTGTAGTAGCCCAGCGCCACCTCGTAGAGCTCGTCCTTGGGGTACATGAGGTGCAGCGCTTCTTCGGGATCCATCGGGCCCCGGATCTCCACCTCGCAGTCGAACAGGTGGGGCGTGAACTGGATCCGTCTGGCGCGCATCTGCTTCTCGAACTTGACGACCCAGCGATCGTAGATCGTTCGATCGCAGGGATTGAGCTTCATGTAGTCGATCGCCATCGCGTGGGCCTTGGCGTAGTCCTTGCGTCGGTCCGCGGCTTCGAACTGGATCTTGTAGAAGCTCGAGAGCTTCTTCTCGCTCTCGGCGATCATCTCCTTGGCGTCCCGGAAGTAGACGCTGTGGGTCGGGATGGCCGTGAGCAGCTTGCGCGTCTCGGCCCAGTGGCTCAGCTCGTACTCCACCCTGCCGTCGTGCAAGCGCTTCTGGTTCGCGATCTCCTCGTCGATCTTCGCATCCAGCGTCCGGCACTTCTTGCAGAGTGGATCGATCTCGATGGCCTCTGCCAAGGACTGCTTGGCCCCGGCCCAGTCGCGCTGGCGCATGTTCTTCGTGGCCTGCACGATGCGCTTCTCGACTTCGATCTCGGTCGGTGTGGCCGGTGTGGCCGGGCCGGTCGCAGGACCCGTGGGTGGTTTGGGCTTCGGCGGCGGAGGCCGCATGATGCCGATGAGCACGACCACCACGGCGATCAGCGCAGCGGCGGTCGCAAGGCCGCCGAGCATCATCATCTTGCGCTTCTTCCGGCGCAGATAGGCGCTCAGGTCGAAGGGGCCCAGGCTGAAGGCGTACTCCAGGTTGCCGAAGCGGACCAGCGCGCCGTCTTTCAGCTCCACCTCGTCTTCTTCGAGTCGCTTCTTGTTGAGGAAAGTGCCGTTGGAGGATCGCATGTCGCGCAGGATGTACTGGTCACCGTCCACGGTGAGCTTGGCGTGCAGCCTGGAGATGGACCCGTCGTCCAGCACGACCTGGTTTGCGCTGCTGCGGCCGATGTCGTTCGCCCCGTCGGCCAGCACGAAGCGCTGGTCTCGGCTGCGGCCCCTGATGCCGTAGAGCGCGGGGCGCGGCGTCTCGGACATCGGCTCGGCCTTGGGCTGGGTGATGGCGGGCAAGTCCCTGCGGGTCGAGCCCTTGGCTTCCAGTGCGGTGTCGCGGGCGTCCTCGCCCGAGACCGTGAACGCGTAGGGGCCGGACTCCAGCTGGGCACCGGGCTCGAGCTCGAAAGTGCCGGAGATGCGCTCTCCTTCCAGCGAGAGCCCCTGGCCGCCGGTCAGGTCCTCCACCATGACCCGGGTTTCGTCCTCGATCCAGGCGTTCATGAGGTGACGCGGTATGCTGCGCGACCTCAGCAGCACGTCGCAATCGGTCCCTCGCCCGAGGGTCTTGGGCTCGTCTTCCAGGTCGATCGTGAGCTTCTTGCCAGCCGCGTCGATGACGATGAGCTTGAACATGTCGTGGATTGTAGCCGAGCGATCCTGGAGGTGCAAGCGATCCAGGCTCCCCGCATCTCCCACCTCGCAGATTTCCCAGATCCGCCGTGATGTCAAGGAGCCGCAAGAATCCGTCCGCAGTCGTGGTCTCCCCACGTCGAGGAGCGGATTCGCAGCAGCGACGCGGAGATCGCGGCGGAGGTGGGAAATCGTGGGCTCTGGCTTCAGAGGCTCGGGGGGCGCAGGATCATCCATGCCAGGACCGGCTGGCTGCGGGCCGTAACCCGATAGCGCTCCAAGTGCAGGACGCCCGTGAAGCGCGCCAGCGCCAGGATGTCGCCATCGCCGGTGGGAATCAGGTGGGTCATCCCGGCACCGAGCGATGCGTCTCGCTCGCCTCGCCCGAAGCGCTGCCACCACTCCAGCCGGTCCTCGGCCGAGAGGCGGGCTGCGAAGAGGCTCCAGTCTCCATCCGGAGCGAGCCGCTGGCCGTCCAGCTCGACAGGGGCCGAGACGCGTCCGCCTAGCAGCAGTCGAGCCTCTTCCGTCCCCAGGCAGGTGGGCGTCAGGCCGGCCGGCAGCTCTCGAAGGGCCAGCTCATGGCCAGCCTCGTCGATCCAGCCCAGCCAGGCGCCGCCGCCTTTCGGGCTGTGATGGTCTCGACCCGCGAAGCGGAACTGACCCGCACAGGTGCCAGCCATGGCGATCCTGCCCTCCGGGCCCGATTGGGCGGCCAGGACGGCCATCTCTCCCCGGCCTCCCAGCTGACGAGCCCAGCGGGCCGCACCGGCCGGGTCCAGGCGCGCGACGAATCCCGCTGGCGCTCCGCTCGTCAGGGGGGCGACAGCCGGAAGCCGCAGGCATCCCTGGAACGTGCCGGCCAGGATGGAGTCGCCGCCGGCCAGGGGCAGCAAGCTGGCGGGCATCAAGGCCCCCTCGAATGCCGCTCGCTGTGTCCAGGCGACCTGGCCTCCGGCCAGCAGAAGGCTCGTGAGGATCTCTCCTCTCGGGCTGCTCGCCGGTCTGCTCGATCTCGCAGCGCAGAGCAGCATGGTCTGGCCAGCACGGTCGACCGCGAGCCGGAGCGCGTCACAGGCGCTCGAGATGTCGAAGGTGCGCAGCCACAGACTGTGGCCGTCGGCTGCATCGAGGCGCGACACGGCCAGGGCCCACGTGCCTGGGATACCCAGGCCCTTCGTGCCCAGACGCGCTGCGCCGCGCAGGCAGACGGCGGCCAGGACCTCGCCCTCGGAGTCGAAGGCGACGTCCAGGGCCGGGCCGCAGTCCTCTGCCAGGATGGCCTGGGACCAGGAAGGAGCGCCGTCGGCCGCAGCGAGCGTCAGGCTCAGGCTCCTTCCGGATCCCGGCGCGAGCAGGAGCTGGTTGCCCGCGGGATCCAGGGCGAGGGCAGCGTGGCGGGGCAGGGGGAAGCCAGCCGGCTCGGCCGCAGGGGGTGCGGGTGCCAGCAAGCGCGACCAGGTCAGCTCGTCCGGTGCGGGCGCGGGCCGGCCTGGAGTCGGGGGAGCTCTGCCGGGGCAGCCGCTCGCGAGGAAGCATGCCAGCACTGCCAGATGGCGCATGGCCCGGGAGAATAGCATGGATACGCAGCGCGCTCCATGCGATGATGGCCGGCGTGGAGGAGCGATTGAGGGCGCTCTGCGCGATCTCTGCCTGCCTGGTGCTCGTCTGCCAGCTCATCGCCTGCGAAGGAGGTCAGGACTGTGGGCAGAGGATGGTCCTGGGCGCGGAGGGCGTGCGGATCGAGGTGGGCTGTGGCGGCGCTTCCGCCTCGCTCTGCCCTGCAGCCCGGGTGGCGGGGAGCTGGCTGGGCGGTCAGGGGGGCTGCGAGCAGTCGGATGGCATCTTGTGGTGCCCGGCTGGCAGTGCGGGCCGGGTGGGTGTGTCCGAGGAGGAAGGGGCGCTCGAGCTGCGCTTCGAGGCCTTCGAGGATGTGGAGCTCGAGGGGATCGAGCTCAGGGGCGAGCTGGATCTGCCAGGCGCGGTGGCCTGGCTGTCGAACGGCTTCCAGTCCTGGTCCCAGACCGGCCTGGTGGCGATCGGGGAGCCGGTCGAGGAGGCGAGGCTCGACGCGCAGCTGCTGGCGCGCGGAGACGCCGAGGTGCTGCGCGAGGGCGATGCGCTGTCCTGGTTCTACACCTTCGCCGGAGGCGGGGAGATGGCCATGCTGGCCGGGGCCCTGCGAGCGGAGCGATTCAAGCCCTGGCTGCAGGTGGCGCGCTCGGGTCTGGGCCTGAACCTGCGGCTCGTGTCCGGCTGTGCTGGCGAGCAGGTGTCCCTGCGGACCGGCCAGCAGAGCGCCGCGGGTCGCTGGCTCGTGCTCCTGGGGCCTGACCTGGCACAGCTCGGGGAGCGCTATGGCCGCGCCCTGGCTGGGCGGCAGGTCCAGCGCAGCGTGCCGGCCTCGCCCGAGCTCGGCTGGAACTCCTGGTACGAGCTCTTCGACGGCGTGGACGAGAGCTCCGTGCTCGAGAACGCCGCGCTGGCCCGCGGGCTCCTGGAGCCGCTGTCGGACAGCGGCTCCGGCTTGCGTATCGTGGTGGACGATGGCTGGCAGCTCGCCTGGGGCGACTGGCAACCCAACGAGGAGTTTCCCGACGGTCTTTCGGGCCTGGCTGCCGAGTTGAAGGCGGACGGCTTCGAGGTCGGGATCTGGCTGGCGCCTCTGCTGGTCGATGCCGATCTGCCCCTGGTGGTCGAGCATCCGGACTGGTTCGTCGAGGGTGCGGTGTACGACCATGCCAAGCACGGCCGGATGCGGGTCCTGGATCCGACCCAGCCGCAGGCTCGCGCTTTCCTCCAGGAGACCATCGCCCGGCTCGTCTCGTGGGGCTACGATCTGCTCAAGATCGACTTTCTCTTCGCCGGCGCCTTCGAGGGCGGCCGACACGAGCCGGTCACCGGGCTGGAGGCCTACCACCTGGCCTTGCAGGCCATCCGCGAGGCGGCCGGCGAGCAGGTCGTGCTGCTCGCCGTGGGGGCACCGCCGGTCGTGAGCTTTCCTTACGCCGAGCTATGGCGGGTCGGCCCCGACATCGCCCTGGAGCCGTTCGGTCCCTCCTGGCACTTCGCCGTGAGCCAGGCCCGCTCGCTGTCCGGACGCTGGCCCCTGTGCCTGGCGGCTGTCTGCGATCCGGATCCGCCGCTGCTCAGGCAGATGGAGGCCGAGGAGGTGGGCTTCGGCACCTGGGTGGTGGCGCTGGCAGGCGGGGGCTTCTTTCTGTCCGACGACCTGAGACGCCTTCCCGAGGAGCGAAGGAGCTGGGGCCTGGATGCGGACCGGCTCGGCCTGGCGCAGAGCGGCGAGCCCGCGCGCCCGCTGGACGTGTTCGGCCGCCCCGCGCCGCTCAGCCTGGCGACCGCCCTGGAGGATCACCTGACGCAGGCAAACAGCCACGTCCTGCCCGTGCGCTACCGCTTGTCCGACGGAGGCGAGCTGTACCTGAACCTGTCGGATGAGGCCGTGGAGGTGGATGGCGTGACGGTGCCGGCCAGGGGGGCTCGCCGGCTCAGTCCTTGATGCCCAGCCTGTCCAGCACGAAGGCGCACTCGAAGGCGATCTCCTTCAGATAGTCGTAGCGGCCCGAAGCGCCCATGTGGCCTGCGCCCATGTTCGTGCGCTGCAGCAGGATGCCATCGCCGGTCTTGAGCGCCCGGAGCCTGGCCACCCACTTGCTCGGCTCCCAGTACTGGACCCGGGGATCGTTCAGGCCGGCCAGGACGAGCAGATCGGGGTAGGCCTGGGCTCGGACGTTGTCGTAAGGCGAGTAGGACTTGATGGTTTCGTAGTCGCGTCTGTCGTTGGGGTTGCCCCACTCGCGGTACTCGATCACGGTGAGCGGGATGGAGGGATCCAGCATGGTCGTCAGGACGTCCACGAAGGGCACATCCGCCACGGCGACCCGGAAGAGATCGGGGCGCATGTTGAGCACCGCCCCGATGAGCAGGCCTCCGGCGCTGCCACCGGAGATGGCCATCCGCTGCCTCGATGTGTAGCCCTCGGAGATCAAGCGCTCGGCACAGGCGATGAAGTCCGTGAAGGTGCGGGTCTTGTGGTGCAGCTTGCCGGCGTCGTACCAGGGACGGCCCAGCTCGCCGCCACCGCGCACGTGGGCGATGGCGTAGACGAAGCCGCGATCCAGGAGGCTCAAGCGGCTGGATGAGAAGGTGGGATCGTAGCTCACCCCGTAGGCGCCGTAGCCGGTCAGCCAGGCCGGGTTCCGCCCGTCGCGCTGCAAGCCCTTTCGGTGGACGATGGAGATCGGGATCCGGGTGCCGTCGGAGGCCGTGGCGTGGATCCGGTCGCTCTCGTATTCCTCGGGCCGGTAGCCGCCCAGGACTGGCTTGCGCTTCTTGAGCTCGAGAACCCGGCTGTCCATCGCGTAGTCGTAGATCGACTCCGGCGTGACGAGCGACTCGTATGCGATACGTAGCCGGTCGGTGTGGAACTCGGTGTTGTCCTGCAGCCAGACCGTGTGGACGGCCTCTGGGAATCGGATGTCGTGGGTGGCGCCATCCTGCAGGCGCCGGACCCGGAGACCGGAAATGCCGTCAGCGCGCAAGCTGATCACCATGTGATCCGAGAACAGGTCGACGGCATCGAGCTTGACCGCGGGATCGTGGGGGATGATCTCCTCCCAGCGCTCGCGCCTCGGATCGCGGACCGGAGCCCGGACCACCCTGAAGTTGACGGCCTGGTCGTTGGTGAGCAGGTAGAAATGCTCTCCGCAGTGCGCTGCAGCGTACTCCAGTCCGGGCTTGCGAGGCAGGAGCACCCGGAAGTCTTCGTCGGGTCGGTCGGCTGGAAGATAGCGCAGCTCGTCGGAGTCGATGCTGCCCAGGTGCAGAAAGACGAAGGCCTCGGAGCGGGAGCAAAACACGTCCAGGTGATAGGCCTCGTCGGTCTCGTGGTGGATCAGCCTGTCAGCGGACTGCGCTTCCCCCAGCCGGTGACGGAAGAGCTTGTGGGGGCGCATGGCCGGATCCAGCACCGTGTAGAAGAGGGTCCGGTTGTCGGCCGCCCAGGCCGCAGAGCCGGAGATGCCTGTCAACGCGTCGTCGAGCAGCTCCCCGCTGTCGAGATCCTTGATCCGCAGAGTGTAGATCTCGTCTCCGCTCGTATCGAAACCATAGGCCAGCAGGCGGTGGTCCGGGCTGATCGCCAGGACGCCGAGCTGGAAGAACTCGTGGCCTCGAGCCAGCTCGTTCACATCCAGCAGGACTTGCTCGGCGGCATCGATGGAGCCGCGCTTTCTGCAGTAGATGGCGTACTGCAGGCCTTCGACTGTGCGGGAGTAGTACCAGTACGGGCCGTGGCGATAGGGGACGCTCGAATCGGTCTCCTGGATGCGGGCCTTGAACTCCAAGAAGAGCTTCGATTGGAGGCCCTGTGTGGGCTTCATCGCCATCGCCGTGTAGGCATTCTCGGCCTCGAGATGGGCGATCAGCTCGGGGCTGTCCCGGTCTCGCATCCAGTAGTACGGGTCGATGCGCACGTCGTCATGGATCGCAAGCTTCTTGGGCATCCGTTTCGCCTCTGGGGCATCGATCTGCGGCCGGTCCACGCAGGAGGCGCGATGTGCCTGACAGGCTCCAGTCGACACGAGCAGTACCAGGATCAGAGCCGGGTCGACTCTCAAGCCGCCTCCTTCAGAGGGTTACGATGATAGGCGGCCATGACCCCGGATGCAAATCGACGAGTCGACGAGCGGATAGGGGTGGTGAAGCAGCCGCCGAGAGGATACAATCCCGGCGGAGCTGTCTTGGAGGTGAACTTGCTCGATTGGAGGGCAGAGACATGACGGCTTGCTGGCGAGTGCAGTGGTTTGCGTTGTGCCTCATGGCCACGGCCTGCAGCCAGGGCGTGGCCATGAAGGACGGAGGCAAGGCGAAGGGCAAGATTCTGACCGTCGACTCCGGCGATGTCGGGTACCACGTCACCATGGAGCTGGATCTGGAAGACCGGGCCCACATGGTCTACTACGACAAGAAGAACCAGTCCTTGAAGTTCGTCAGCCAGTCTTCCGCGGGCTTCGCCATCAGCGTGGTCGACGATGCGTGTGAGCGCTGCCTGTATGCCACCTTGAAAATGGATGGAGACAACGAGCCTCACCTGGCCTACTACAGCGACAGCACGCAGACTTTGACCTACGCCTATCGGCAGCAGGGCCGGTGGAAGAAGGAGCCCATCGAATGGGGCAAGGGCACGGGTATGGGGGCCAGGCTTCTTTTCGACTCGGACCAGTTGCTCCATGCGCTGTACTACTCGGGCGATGGCTACCTCAAGCACGCCTGGCGCGTTCGTCGCAGCCCCGAGGAGATGGAGCGCTTGCGCAGGGAGGCGTTGGAGAAGGCCCGCAGGCTCGACAAGAAGGCGAAGAGGAAGAGCTCGACGGGGAGCGCGGGGGCTTCGACTCCGCAGCTAGCCGAGCCCGCCGAGGGCTTCTGGGGCTCGGAACGGGTAGACAAGGCCAACGGCAGCGAGAAAGTGCAGATCTCCTTCGTGCGCCAGCCGTCGGGCAGGCTGGCGACGAGCTACCTCCACTGGTCGGGATTGAGCAGCGAGCTCCGGATCGCCATGCAGGCCGAGGACGGCAGCTGGTCGACAGAGGTGGCGGCTTTCGAGGACAACCCCGGGAAGTCCTCGGCCCTCTTCTTCACGCCGGGCGGGGAGCCGCATGTGGTCTTTCGCGAGGCGCGCAAGGACCGGCTGGCCATGGCCGAGACGTCCATCGAGGGATGGAAGGCGGAGCCCCTGGTGCCCGATGCCTACAACATGTCGATCGATGTGGACGCCAGCCTCAACTTGCTCGTCGCGTACGAGAAGCTCTCGGGCCGCGATCCGCGCAAGGGACATCTCTGCATGGCCTGGCGCAGGGATGGGAGCTGGTTCCGCTATGAAGTGGACACGGCTCGGGGCAGTGGATCCTATTTGTCGGCCGGCCTGACGAACTCGGGCACGCCGGTCATCGCCTACTTCGAGGAGACCAACAAGTCTCTCAAGCTCTTCGTGGGGGAGTGAGCTACTCCTCGACTGGGGCCCTGCCTCGCAGCGCTCGCGGAGTCGTGTCCATCAGCAGCGCCTGGCGCGTCTGCACCTCTGCGCTGTCCCGGGCTTGCTGCAGCCAGCTCTCGATCTGGCGCTGCTGGCGGGATCGGAGCAGGTTCTGTCTGAGGTTGTCTCGTTTTTCCGCGAGCTTGTCCATGTCCGGCTCGGAGCGCGCATTCAGGCGCATCACGATGTAGACCTTGCCCCCCAGGGGGCTGCTCGTCTCGACGACTTCATCCGGGTAGGGCTTCTGCGCAGTCAGCTCGAAGGCCGTTCGGGCCAGCTTCTTGTCCAGCCCCAGCTGGGGGATGAACCCCCCCATGCGCGCCACCAGACCCGTGCTGCGGACCTCGAACGGGGGCTTGGGCGCCTTTCCCTCCTCCTCGGCCTCCGCGCCTTCGCCCTCGGGCTTCGGGCTCGAGTCGGCGAGCTGCTGGAGGGTCTTGCCCTCCTTGACGCCCGCGAGCAGCTGCTCGGCCAGAGAGCGGGCTTTCGACTCGGCCTTGTCTTCGAGCAGCAACTCGCGAGCGATCTCCGCCTTGACCTCTTCGAGGCTGTGATCTTCGGCCTTGATCTCTTCGAGGCACTTGATCACGTGGAAGCCCTTGTCGGACTTGACCACCCCGCTGAGCTTGCCCTTCTCCAGCGCGAGCGCTGCCTCGGCCATCGGGGCTCCCCAGCGGGCTGCCAGGACCTCGCGGGTCGCCATCTCGAGCTCGCCGCCCCGTTCCTTGGACCCATCGTCCTCGGAGTAGTCCTTTGCCTGCTCGTGGAATTCTGCTCCCTGCTTGAGATCCTCGACGGTCAGCTCGGCTCGCTCGCGCTTGTCCTCGGTCTGCTCCTCGTCGTAGCCCTGGCCCACTTCGAAAAAGACGTGGGCGACCTTGACCTTGCGGGCCTTGTGATAGCGGTCCTCGCGCTCGTTGTAGAATCGCTCCACCCGGGCGAAATCATCGGCCAGGAGCTTCTGTATATCCGCGTCCGTGACCTCCACCTCGGACTTGTAGCGCGATGGGTCGAGCTTGACGAACTCGAGGTCGACCTTCGTCTCTTGCATCCGATAGGTGTTTTCGACCTCCTCGTCCGTCACCCGGGCGGATTCCCGGATGATGTCCCGCATGCGGTCGGCCAGCATCTGCTTCGCCCAGGTGTCCTCGAACATGGCCGGTGAGGTCTGCAGCTGGCGCTGGACGATCATCTTGTAGAGCTTGAAGTCGAAGTGTCCTTGCTCGTCCTGGAAGGCCTTGATCTCCTTGATGGCCTCGTTGCGTTCCTCATCGGTGACGTGAAGTCCCAGCGCGCGGGCCGCCTGGATGAGGAGCATCTGATCGACCAGGAAATCCATGACCTGCTGCCGGAGCTGGAGCTTCTCTTCCTTCTTGAGGCGGCTCGAGTCGCCCTTGCGGTACCGCAAGAGGCTCTGTAGCTGGCGATCGAAGTGGAAAGTGTACTCCATCTCCGAGATGGTCTCGCCGTTGACGATGGCGGCCACGTTGGCCTGGCCGCAACCACCGCTCCGGAACCCGACCGATCCGGAGCCGAAGGAGAAGACGAACACGAAGATGATGAATCCGAACAGAAGCAGCACGATGGCGGATTGCGACTGCTTGCGCATCTGGTCGAGCATGGTTTACTCTCCTCGCCCTGCTGGCAGGCTGCCGATGGTACCATCCGAAACGGGCGATGCAAGGAATTTTTCCGGCTGACCAAGGCGCTTGCACGCTCGATCAGGCGCTGGGGGCCGCCGGCCGGCAAACAGAATTTTCCTTGCTTGCTCAGGGGCTTTTTGATACGCACGGGATGACTCGGACCTGCGGGCCGGGTGCCGGAGACCTCGATGCTCTTCGATTGGCTGTATGCCATGTTCTCCAACGACTTGGCGATCGATCTCGGGACCGCCAACACGTTGCTTTTCGTCAAGGGCAAGGGGATCGTGGGCAATGAGCCGTCCGTCGTGGCGGTGCAGAAGGACGCGCGGGGAGTCAAGAAAGTCCTGGCGGTCGGGAAAGAGGCCAAGGACATGCTGGGCCGCACACCCGGCAGCATCACGGCCATCCGGCCCATGAAGGACGGGGTGATCGCCGACTTCGAGGTGACGCAGGAGATGCTGCGCTACTTCATCACCCGGGTCCACAACCGAAAGACCTTCGTCCGTCCCCGGATCATCATCGGCGTTCCCTTCGGCATCACGGAGGTGGAGAAACGGGCCGTCAAGGAGTCGGCTTACTCGGCCGGTGCTCGAGAGGTCTACTTGATCGAGGAGCCCATGGCGGCCGCCATCGGGGCGGGCCTGCCCATCACGGAGCCCTCCGGCAGCATGATCGTGGATATCGGCGGCGGCACGACCGAGGTGGCCGTGATCAGCCTGGCGGGCATCGTCAACTCCCGGTCGGTGCGCATCGGTGGCGACAAGATGGACGAGTCCATCATCCAGCACATGAAGCGCAAGTACAACTTGCTCGTCGGCGAGGCGACGGCCGAGCGGATCAAGATCCACATCGGCACGGCGTATCCCACCGAGGAGCCGCTGTCGATGGAAGTCCGGGGCCGGGATCTGGTGGCTGGCGTGCCGAAGACCATCACGGTCTCCTCCGACGAGATCCGGGACGCCCTGTCCGATCCCATCAACGCGATAGTGGATGCGGTCCGGGTGGTGCTGGATCGGACACCGCCGGAGCTGTCGGCCGACATCGCCGACAAGGGCATCGTCCTGGCGGGCGGCGGGGGCCTGTTGAAGAACCTGGACGTCCTGCTGAGAGAGGAGACCGGACTGCCGGTCATGATCGCGGATGATCCCCTGTTCGCGGTCGTGCTCGGTTGCGGCAAGGCGCTGGACGAGCTGGATCTGCTCAAGCAGGTCTCCATTGATTGATGGACTCGTATCATCTGCCGACAGCTCAGGGTGATGCCCTGAGCGCGTAGATTGGCTGCTGTGTCTTGGATCCGTAGAAACCGGTTCCGCTTGGTGGTCGCCGGGTTGTTCCTGTTTGCTTTTCTTCTTCTCCAGGCCGGGTTGAAGGATGCGGAGGAGCAGAATGCCCTCGACCGTGGACTGCTGTGGGCCAGTGGACCGCTGCAAAACGCGTTTGTATGGCTCATCGATGGCGCGGCCGGTCTCTGGAAGGACTATGTCTGGTTGCTCGACGTGCGGGAGGAGAACGACGGGCTCAAGAGCCAGGTAGAGGTTCTCCAGCGAGAGCTTGCGAACCAGAAAGAAGTCCTGGCGGAGAACGAGCGCTTGCGAGAGCTGGTCAGCATGCGGCAGACGCTCGGGGCGCACCGCGTGGTGGCGGCGCGGATCATCGGGGTGGGCACATCGCCCATCTCTCGCTTCATCCAGATCGATGTGGGCTCCGATGACGGCATCAAGCCGGGAGATGCCGTCGTGGCCAGCGTCGGGCTCGCGGGACGATGTACATCGGTGGTCGCTGCATACTCGGAGGTCCAGCTGATCATCGATCCGCGAAGCGCGGTGGCCGT
This sequence comes from Deltaproteobacteria bacterium, assembly GCA_016935365.1. GTDB lineage: Bacteria > Myxococcota > B64-G9 > B64-G9 > B64-G9 > JAFGRB01. The sequence goes on along the minus strand of JAFGRB010000018.1, from coordinate 16,807 downwards.
GACGACGCAGCGTTCGCGCGCCAGGGGCATCGTGCGGGGCATGGGCCGGGACGAGCTCTGCAAGGTGGATCACCTCGTCCGGACTGCGGACGTGGAGGAGGGGGATCTGCTCGTGACCTCGGGTCTGGGCGGCGTCTACCCCCCCGGGCTTCCGGTCGGGACCGTGACGACGACCACGACGCCCAAGGTCGGTGTCTTCCGCCATGCCGACATGGCACCCGTCGTGGACTTCCGGAAGATCGAGGAGGTCCTGGTGATCTTGGCAGCAGGGAAGCAGAGACGCCCCAGGGCGCCATCCGCTCCCGGAACGGATGGGGAGCCGTGAGATACGCGGGCCTGCTCGTCTTGGCGATCGTGCTGCTGGCCCTGGAGGGCTCGCTGTGTAGGGTGCTGCATCTGGAATCGCTGCGGCCCGATCTGTCGCTCGTCCTGGTCGTCTTCACGTCCTTTCATCTCGGGGCAGGCGGACTGGTCCTCGTGTTGGGGTTGGGTCTGATCGCCGATGGCTTTGCCGGAACGCCTCCCGGCCTGTTCACATCGGTCTACATCGTGGTCTGGAGCGCGGTCCGCGGGAGCATGCGCTTCGTGATACCGGGCATTCGCTCCGTCCAGATGATCACCATCTTCCTGGCAAGCGTGTTTTCTTACCTGCTGGTGGCGTTGATGTACTTTGCGCTCGATCTCGGTCAGGGCCCGATCGCCATTCTCCTGACCTGGATGCTGCCGCTGGCATTGGCGAATGTGCTGCTGGCGCTGCCGGTCTGGGCTTTGGCGCGACGCGTGCTGGGGCCGCTGGCGAGCGGTCCAGGGCACTGAGAGGCGAGCCCTTTGTCCCTCTTCGCCCCCCAGACAGACCTGTCCCGCTACAAGGCGCGCTACTTCTGGATGCTGCTGCTGATGGCGCTGGCATTGCTCCTGCTTGCCGGGCGGCTCTACTATCTCCAGATCCATCGAGGTGCGGAGTACCTGGCGCTGTCCCGGAGCAACTTCGTCTCGGAGCGACGCAAGGTCGCGCTGCGCGGCATGATATTCGATCGCAACCGGCGCCTGCTGGTGGACAACAGGCCGTCCTTCAACGTCTACTTCACGCCGGCTTTCTGCAAGAAGAGCGCCTTCGACGATACCCTGGCGCACCTGACCGAGTATCTCGGTCTGTCCGACGAGGAGATCGAGAGGACGCGGGATTACTTCGAGGAGACGAAGCGCCTGGATCGCTTTCTCCCGCTGCTCGTCCGGCGGGACGTGGCCTGGGCCGAGCTGGCCATGATCGAGCAGCAGATGCTCACCCTGGATGGCGTGGAGGTGAGGCCGGAGACCCAGCGGGCATACCCTCGCGGGCGGCTGGCAGCCCATCTGCTCGGCTACGTCGGCGAGATCAGCCCGGCGGAGCTCGCGCGATACAAGGACGAGGGCTATCAGCAGGGGGACGTGTTCGGAAAGTCCGGGGTCGAGAAGGGCTGGGAGGCCCAGCTCCGAGGGGCCGATGGCCGGATCCAGGTCGTCGTGGACGCCAGAGGGCAGCGGGTGCCAGAGGAGCAGGCCAGGGAGGTCCTCCAGGGGGAGGCGATCGTGGAGAAGGCGACAGCGGGCGACAACTTGATCCTCTCGATCGACGCGCGCCTTCAGGACCTCGCCGAGAACCGCTTTCCCGGGAGAGAGGGCGCCGTGGTCGCGATGGACCCGAAGTCGGGCTTCATCCTGGCCATGGTGTCCAGGCCCGACTTCGACCCGAACCTGGTCTCCGGCCGGGTCAGCCCCAGGATCTGGCGGCACCTGATCGAGGATCCGGACCGGCCGCTGCACTTCCGGGCCACCCAGCAGCACTACCCCCCGGGATCGACCTTCAAGCCCTTCACCGGGCTGGCGGCCCTGGAGTACGGCGGGCTTATGCTGGACGAGAAGGTCCGCTGTACAGGTGCGATGCCTTTCGGCGATCACGTCTTTCGCTGCTGGCGAGCCGCCGGACATGGCAAGATCGCAATCCACCGCGCCATCGTCCAGTCCTGCGATATCTTTTTCTACAAGGCGGGCCGCAAGGCGGGCCTGGACCAGATCGCCCGCGTCGCCAGGACCTTCGGCTTCGGATCGATGACGGCTTTCGAGTCCTGCGAGGAGGTCCCGGGCATCATTCCCGACCGCGAGTGGTACGAGCGCAACACCAAGACGGGATTCCTGCCGGGCTTCACCATCTCCGACGCCATCGGCCAGGGCGACGTCAACGTGACACCGCTGCAGCTCGTCATGGCCTACGCCGCCATCGCCAACGGCGGGACGCTCTTTCGGCCGCAGGTCGTGCTGCGCGCCGAGAGCCCGGACGGCACGCGCGTCCGCCGCTACCAGCCGGTCGTCCGTCACCGGGTCGAGGTGAGCGAGGAGAACCTGCAGATCGTCCACGACGGCCTCGTCGGCGTGGTCAATGAGCCCGGCGGCACGGCCTACTGGCGACGCCCGCGCCGGGTGTCCTTCCAGGCCGCGGGAAAGACCGGCACGGCCCAGGTAGTCAAGCAGGGCGAGGACCGGGGAAAGGACCTGCCGTATGACTTCCGGGACCACGCCTGGTTCGTCGGCTGGGCGCCGGTCGGCGATCCCCGGATCGCGGTGGCGGTCGTCAACGAGCACGGCGGGCACGGATCCAGCGGGGCCGCGCCCCTGGTGATGGAGATGATCACCTACTACCTCGAGCAGTTGCAGGCCAGCCCGGTGGCGGAGGGATGGATGCAGCCGTGAACGCTGGAGGGCAGAGAGCACGGGGTGGCATCAACTGGCTGCTGTGGCTCACCGCGGCGTTCACCGGCGGCCTGGGTGCCTGGAACCTCATGTCTGCAGCCCGGGGCTTCGAGGGCGACCTGGCCATGCTGCAGACCATCTACCTGGCTTTCGGGCTGCTCGTGGCCCTGGGCATCGCCTTGATCGACTACCACATCTTCGAGCGGATCGCCTACCCGCTGTTCTTCTTGAGCCTGCTGTCCTTGCTGGCCGTCCTGGCGGTGGGCCGGGTGGCTTCCGGATCGCGGCGCTGGATCCCGCTCGGGCTTTTCAACTTCCAGCCCTCGGAGATGGCGAAGATCGCGGTCATCCTCGCCCTGGCCAAGTACTTCAGCGACGAGAGCGATCCGCCGGCCGCCGGCTATCGGCTCTGGGATCTCATCAAGCCGGCCACGCCGTTCTACCCCCTCGGCGCCCTGGGGGCCCTGATCCTGTTCTGGGAGAAGGCTCCGCTCGCCGAGGCGGGCCACTGGCGTTTCCTGATGCTGGCCGCCTGCATGATCTGGGCGGCCCTGAGCGTCCTGTACGTCTACCGCGTGGGCAGGACCAGCCTGCACGACATGCTCAGCCCGGTCATCCCGATCGTGCTGCCGGCCATCCTCATCATCCGCCAGCCGGACCTGGGCACCTCGCTGGCGCTGGCGGCGGTGGCGGGCACGATCATCCTCTTCATGAAAGTCCGTTTTCGCAGCTTGCTCATCGCCGCGGCCGTGCTCGTGGCCGCCTCGGTGGCGTCCTGGTACCTCGTCCTGGAGCCATACCAGAAGGGCCGCATCGAGGCCTTCCTCTCACCGGGCACGGACACCATGGGCAGCGGATACCACGCCTACCAGTCCATCATCGCCGTCGGATCGGGACGCCTGCACGGAAAGGGCTTCATGGAGAGCACCCAGACCAAGTACCAGTTCCTCCCCGAGCAGCATACGGACTTCGTCTTCTCGGTCTGGGCCGAGGAGCGAGGCTTCATAGGCTGCGCGCTCGTGCTGGGGCTCTTTCTGTTCCTGCTCGTCCAGATCGTCAACATCGCGTCGGGCGCCCGCGATCGCTTCGGGGTGCTCATCGGCGTGGGGATGGCGGGGATGGTCTTCTGGCACCTGTTCATCAACGTGGGCATGGTCATCGGCGTCCTGCCGGTGGTGGGCATCACCTTGCCGCTGTGGAGCTACGGCGGCTCCTCGGTGGTCGCCATCCTGGTGGGCGTCGGCCTGCTGATGAGCGTCAGCCGGCACAAGCGCGCCTGAGGGTCGACCGCTCAGAGCGCCTGCTGGACGAACTTGTCCAGGGAGGCGGGATCGATCCGGCCGCGGTACTGCCCGAGCACCTTGCCGCCCTTGACCAGGACGAGGGTCGGGAGCGACTGGACCGCGTACTTCAGGGCGATGTTCGGGCAGGCATTCACGTTGACCTTGACCACGTTGAGCCGGTCCCGGTACTTCTCGGCCAGGCGCTCGACGACCGGCATGCTGGCGATGCACGGCGCGCAGCTCGGTCCCCAGAAGTCCACCAGAGACGGCAGTCCGCTCGCCAGGACCAGCTGGTCGAAGTTCTCGTCGCCGGCCTCGATCACGTTCGCGCTCGTCATGTGTGCAACACCCTCCCGAAAGCCAGCGCAGAGCTATACTCCCTTCCCGCGCGCGGATCAATGCCCGCGGCACCCTTTCTTGACTTGCCAGGGGCTTCAATGCAGACTACGATAAGAAAGTAGGGGGTTTAGGAGACCTACCGCATGGCGCGGCAGCTCTTCATTTCGCAGGATACCATCTCCTCCTGGGTGGATCAGGACAAGGTGGACTTCGATGGTAATGTCATGACCATCAAGTCCGACGGTCGCAGGTTCCGCCTGGTCGAGGCTGTCCGCTTCGTGGGTCTCGAGTGCGGGGATCAGGACGACAAGGGCCTGCTCGGCAAGGTCAAGACCGACATGCAGCTCGTGGATCTGGGCGCCGAGCGCTACCGGGATTCCGTGATTTACCAGGATGTTGCCTACAAGGTCCAGGAGGGCTTCATCGCGGAGATCTTCCTCAAGGAGGTCGAGGGAGCCGCTGCGCCCCCGCCGCACAGGCCCACCCCTCCGCCGCCCCCGCCGCTGCCCCGAGCCGAGGAGCCGGATGCGCGCTCCCTGGAGACCGCCCGGACGCAGCCCTCTCCCGGCGTGCCCAGGATCGATCCGGTCCCGGTGCCGCAGCTGCCGCCCGACGTCTCCCCGCCCGCCCAGGAGCCGGCCCCTGCCCGGGCGCAGCCGGGAGAGGAGCAGGTCAGCGACGAGGAGCTGCTCACCCGCTTCCTCCTGGAGAACCTCTGACAGAGTCGCCGAGGTCATCGAGTCTTTGAAGGGGGTTGGCATGCCGATCGGATCGTCTTGCAGGCAGCTGTCCTGCCTTCTGGTACGCGTGCCCAAGGTCCTTCTCGGGAGCCCGGCGGTCGCGGCACTCTCGCTCATGGCCTGCTCTCCCGCGGCTGTCAGGCCGGACGCCTGCCGCGGCAGCGAGCTGGTCTTCGAGTTGCTGCGCGAGCGCTGCCGGGTGGCCGGGAGGGCCCCGGAGGCCGGCCTGCCCGCCGGGATCGAGGTCTCGGTCGATCCGGCCGAGCTCGAGCTGCGCTCGGGCGAGCGCGCGAACGCCTTCGTGGTCCTCACCAACGCGACCGACAGCCCCGCGACGATCGAGCTGCCGCTCCATCTCGGGCTCCGCGCCGAGATCTACGCGGGGGAGACCCGGCTTCGCGCCAAGCCGCCGCCGGGCACGTTCAAGGTGGCCGGCGTGATCGCCAGGCTGCCTGCCGGTCGAATCGAGCTCGGTCCGGGCGTCCGGGTCGTGCTCGAGGCGCGCGGGACCCTCAGGCTCCCGCTCCGGGTGGAGGCCGCGCTCAGGCCGTCGGTGATCCGGGTCGTGTCGGACAGGGCGTCTCGCCGGCCCGAGCCCGTACCCGAGCCCGTGCCGCCGGGCCAGTACCGCCTCGTGGTCAGCCTACCGTGGGCGAGCATGGTCGGGGCCAGCCTCACTGTGACGCCGGCCGAGGCCCAGCCAGGGCCATGACCGCGCGCACGGCCATCCTGGCAGCTGCCCTGCTCTTGCCTGGCGCGGCTCGCGCTGGTTCGGAGCGGGTGTCCGTCCAGCTCCGGGTGCTCGATGCCCGGACGGGCGAGCCGCTGCCGGGCGCGAGGGCCTGCGCGCCGGGAGGCGGTCCGCGGGTCCGCATAGACGCCTCGGGCGAGCCCGGGACGCTGTCGTTCTCCTTGCCGCCCGGCGCCGAGGCCCTGGCGCTCGAGCTGAGCGCCCCGCGGCACCAGCCGCTGCGGATGCAGATCCGGGCCTCGGCCGGCCAGCGCCAGGTCCTGCCCGTGCGCCTCGAGCCGGCCGCCGTGCTGAGCGGCCAGGTGGTCGGCCTGGCGGGCACCGTACTTCCCGGCGCGGATGTCCGCCTGGTCCACTTTCCCTTCTGGTGTGTCGCCGAGCCGCGCGCAGAGACCGCAGCGGACGGCCGCTTCGAGCTGGACTCGCTCGGCCCGGGCAGGCATGCCCTGCGCGTGTCCAGGCCCGGCTACGTCCCCCGGGAGCAGACCGTGAAGCTGCCCGCACGCGGCTGCGTGCAAGTCACGCTGCAGGCGGCGCTGCCAATCGAGATCCGGGTGGTCGACCGGGCAGGGCGTCCGATCCCCGGGGCCCGGATCGCCTACGTCGGCTCGGACCGCTCCCACTACGCCGACGAGCAGGGCGTCCTGCGCGCCGAGGACCTGCCCGCCGGCCGGCACGTGCTCGAGGTGAGCGCCCAAGGGCACCTGCAGAGCCCGCCTATCGAGCTGCGGCTCCCGGCCCCGGGGCCTGTGCGGATCGAGCTTTCGGACGGCCCGGTCGCGACCGGCCAGGTGCTGGACGATCGCGGGCTGCCCTTTCCGGGCATCTTCGTCCTTTCGAGCTGCGGGCAGGACCGGGCGCGGACGGGCCAGGACGGCCGCTTCCGCCTGGCGCTGGAGGAGGCATCCGGCTGCCGCGGCAACGCGCACGCCGAGGACGATCCCATCGGCGTCGACTTCGACCTCCAGCCCGGCCAGCCTGTCTCGGTGGTCGTGCCCCGGCCCGCCCTGGCCGAGGGCAGGCTGACGCTCGCCGGGCGGCCCGTCACCCGCTTCACGCTGAACTACGGGAGCGTGGACGCGCCCGACGGGCGCTTCGCGGTCCGGATCTGGTCGCGCGAGGAGCGCCTCCGGTTCTCGGGGCGCTTCGCGCCCTTCTCGCTGACGGTCCAGAGCAGGCCGGGCGAGCGGGTGCAGCTGGGGGAGCTTCGCGCCCAGCCCGAGTCGAGCATCGAGATCGATCTCGATGCCCCGGCGCCGGGGCGCCTGAGCCTGCTCAGGCGCGGCTCCGGAGACCGGCTGTGGCCTTCGGGCTCGCTCGCTGTGGCCGGTACGGGCCGCTATCGCTTCACCGGGCTCGGAGGGGGCGCCTTCGCGCTCTTCGGCGGTGGCGACGGCTGGGCCCTGGAGCCGGCCGCGCTCGCGGTCCGCCCCGGCGCGGAGGCGGGGCTCGAGGCCCGGGCCGTGCTCGGCGCGCCTGTGCGCCTGCTCTGCCGGTGGGAGGGGCCCTTCACGCTCTGGAACGAATCGCAGCGCTTCGAGCTCCACACGAGCCCCAGCGGCTCCTTCGAGCTCGACGGCCTGCCGGCCGGGGAGTGGATGGTCTCCGCCGGCTACTGCCCCCAGCAGGCGATCCGGGTCGCGCCCGGCCCGCCCATCTACGTCGACTGGCGCCCGCCGAGCGCCGCGCTCTCGGTCGAGCTGGACGCGCCCGGCCCGGGCAGGCTCACGGTCTACACCCCCGGCGCGCGCGGGCTGCTCTGGGCAGCCCGCAGCATCGAGGTGCGGGGCGCGGGCGAGTGGGCGATCGAGAAGCTCGGCGAGCTCCCGTCCTGGCTGCTCGGCGGCGGGGAGGGCTGGGCGCTAGAGCCCCTCGAGGTCCGGCCCGTGCGCGACCGGACGATCTCGGTAGAGGCGCGGGCCGTGCCCGGCGCGCCGCTTCGGATCGAGTGCCCGGGCTACGAGCCCTTCACCGTCTCGCAAGGCGAGCGCCGCCTCGGCTTCTCCTTCCTGGGAGACCGCTTCCGCTTCGACGGCCTGCCGGCAGGCTCCTGGCGCTTCACGGGCATGCCGTGCCCCGACGCCGCGGTGCAGGTCAAGAGCGGGGCCGAGCAGCGGATCGAGTGGCAGCTCCGCGGCTCGAAGCGGTCGAGGTAGCAGGGGTGCCGACATATGCAATGGTCAGGAGAAAAAAGCCGTTCGTCATTCCTGCTCGTCTCGCTGATGATAATCATCATTATCATGGCTTGTTGCCAATCTGGCACACCCACGAGACCTGCAGGGGATGTCGATGCGATTGAGGCCTGCATGGCCGTTCTGGCCAAGGAGGAAGAGTGCTCTGACAGCTTCTTGTCCGCACTGGTAGACCTTCGTATTGACCTGGACCTGCCGCAGGGCACTGCTGCCCGGGCTGCCAGAGACGGCAGTGCCGGATTGGTCGCCGAAGCTCGTCGGAAGTTTGCCAACTACGCGGCCGAACCCGCGCGTCGTGACACATGCGAGAAGACCGCGACCAACATTTCACCTCTCTACGAGGAGATGGCCGAGAAGTGCCTCGGTGCGCAGCCTTGCGACGCATTCGCAACCTGCGTCATGCCGACATATAAGACCATGATGCAAAACCAACCAGTTCACCCTCCCAGTAGCGACAAATAGGCATCGCGAGGCTGGGACAATCCAACATTCTATGAATTGGCGGATTCGTCCCAGGTCACGGCGGGGGCTGCGAGCTCGATCCGTTCTTGGCTGCCGGGGGCGCATCCTGCCCGGCGGCCTCGCTCTCCTTGCGGAGCAGGTTGGAGAAGCGCAGGGCGTAGTGCCTGAGGTCCGTGCGCAGCAGGACGAAGATGACGATCACCAGTCCGCCGAGGGTCAGCCAGACCAGCAGCATGTTGTAGCCCGCGGCCGCGTAGATGCCGCCCTCGCCGACCTGGGGAACCTGGGTGGGGGTGACCGGCAGGCCGTAGCGGGGGGCGAGGGTGGCGATGTAGACCATGTTGATGACCGGGACCCCCTCCCGGCTCATGCGGGTCATGACTGAGTCGCGCAGCCTGCCCGGCTGCGGGGTGGTCCGGTTGAGCCCCGGCGAGAAGAGCTTCTTCACCAGCGTGCTGCCCACGCTGCCCGCGCCGCCGCCGATGTTGACGTAGCAGGCGATCGGGCGGTTCGCGGCCTCCTCGCGGTAGATGTTCATCCGCATGTCGAAGCTGGTCGGCAGATCGGGCGGGTCTAAGAGCTCCACGCCGTTTCGCCGGATGACCTCCCGGAGCGTCTGGACCCCGTCGGGCGGCAGCCCGCCGCCCCGGTCCTGCTCGCCGCCCATCGTGGCGGCCACCGAACGGTGGTGGGTGATGCCCTTCTCGAACAGCAGCCGCTCCATGTCGAGCCAGGTGAGCTGGGGATCCGTCGCCCCCCAGCGCGAGGCCGAGTTGGAGGTGATGATCACCGGATGCAGGCCCAGCGCCTCGGCGGCCGCCAGGGACGCCAGGTTTAGCGAGGGGAAGGAGCCCGAGAAGGCCATGGCCACCACGTCGCCTTCCTTCAGCTTGGCCCGCTTGAAGAGGTGGACCATGACCGCCGCCCAGTTGGGGTTGGCCGTGGTCTGCTTGGCGGCCAGCACGCCTTCCTTGGAGGTGATCGGGGTCAGGCCCGAGCCGATCATGCCCGTGCCCAGCGGATCGTGCTCCCGGTCGATGCGGGCGTAGATGTCCACCCGGGCGCGGCGGATGGCCTCCATGCCGCGGGCCATGATCCGCGAGGCATCGAGCTTCTCGGTGTAGTACGACTTGCGCCGCTTCTCGGGCAGCCCCTGGACGAGCAGGTAGCCGAGCACGGACAGGCCGGCCACGAGGACCAGGGTCCCCCTGGACGCCTTGCCGGGTCTCCACATCAGAGCCATTCGTAGAGCTCCCCGCCGTAGATGCAGACCAGCACCAGCTTGACGATCACGGCCGAGGTGATCAGCGTGGCCGAGGTCTCTGCTACACCCTGGCGGTCGATCCACAGGCCCACGAGCCCGGGGATGATGAAGCCGATGGCCGCCAGGTGCACGGTCTGCCCGGCGACGTCGAAGAACATGAACGACTTGAAGAACATGCCCAGCAGGAAGCCGATCAGGATGATGACCACGGTCCGCCGGCGGCCGAAGAGGATGGTGAAGGAGCCGAGCAGCCGGACGACGAGCCAGGCCACGATGCCGAGCACCAGCGTGACCACGATGACCAGGGGGTTGTTGAGGTTCAGCGCGAAGTAGCCTGGCACCACCATGCCGCCGGCCGCGAGCCCCATGGTCTCGGAGAAGACCAGGCTGACCACCAGCCCGATGCCGATCGCGTTGGGGATGAGATCTTCCACGGTTCAGACCTCCTCGCCTTCCTCGCCGGGCATGAAGGCCCGGTTCTGGAAGTACTCCACGATGGTCGTGCCCCCGCCGCCGATGTTGCCCATGCCGAAGACGGTGCCCGACTTGCCGAGCAGGGAGATGGATCGCTCGAAGATGGCGCCCGGCATGGCTTCCTCCATGACGGTCATGTGCTCGGGATGCATGCCCTTCTTGAGCGCCGCCTGGTAGGCCAGCCGGGTGCCCGAGCCCGTGAGCAGAGCGTGATCCAGCGCCTCGAGATCGGGCAGGATCTCGCCCAGCTGCATGCTCCGGTGGGGGCGGTCGGCGCGGCAGTTGAGGATGACGATCCGCCGCGGGTGATCGGGAAAGAGCCTCAGGATTCGCGACCAGATGGCCAGGGTGGAGAAGGGATCGTTGGCGGCGAAGGCATTCACGAAGCCGATCTTCTTGGCGAAGAAGGCCAGCCGGTAGTAGCGCAGCGCGCCGATGTCCGGCTCGGCCACGTACATGCCGCGGATCGCCACGTCGGGCTCCACGCCGACGAATCGACAGACCCGCAAGGCCAGGGCGACGTTCTCGGGGTGCTCGATGTAGCCGAAGCCCCGCATCATGTCCTCGGTGACCTGCTCGCTCTCGGCGCTGACGGGCAGCAGCTCGGTCCCGCGTCGCTGGCAGACCCTGGCGAGGACGGCCAGGAGATCGGGATTGGTCTCGGCGGTGACCAGAAGCCCCCGTCGAGGGGCGGTTCCGCCCATGGCCAGGGCCGCGTCCATGACGGTCGGCCCCATGACGTCGAGGTGATCGGCCCGGATGTTCGTGATCACCCCGACGGTCGAGCGGAGCATCACGTCCTCGCACAGGTTCTGGTATCCGGGGTTGAGCGCCATGCACTCGGCCACCAGCGCGCGCGCGCCGCGCCGGGCGGTCACGGCCACGGCCCGGACCTGCTCGATGATGTTGGCCCGGCCTTGCCGCTGGATGGTGTACTCGCTGCCGTCCTCCAGGATCATCCGGGGCCGCGAGCCGGTCGTCTTGGCGCAGGTCGAGATGCCTCCGGCGCGCAGCCCGGCGGCGATCAGGCGCGTGACCGAGGACTTGCCCCGCGTGCCGTTCACGTGGATGCGTATCGGGACGGCGCGCTGGTTGGCGACGTGGGAAAGGTACTCCCAGAGGCCGAAAGCGACGAGTGCGCCCAAGAGGATGCTCAGCGGGATCATGCGCTCTCCGAAACGTGCGGATCGTACTTCCGGGGAAGAGCCCGGGCAACGAAAATCTTTTGGCCGGGGATCCGAGAACGCGAGAAGGGAATTCCTACTCGAAACGGACCAGGGGCTCGCCGGTCTGCACGCGCTGGCCCGCCTGGACGTGGATCTCGGCCAGCTTGCCGCTCCGGTTGGCCCGGATCTCGTTCTCCATCTTCATCGCCTCGAGGATGAGCAGGACGTCTCCCGTCTGGACCTGCTGGCCCACGGCCGCGTGAACCTTGACCACCACGCCGGGCATGCTGGCGGTCAGGGTCTTCGCGGACGCCACGGGCGATGGGGGCCGATCCTTCGCGACCGGCTGGCCGGGTGGGGGACGATCTGCCAGGGCTGGGGACGCCTCGGCTCTTCGCGCCGCCAGCTCGGAGACCGCCTCTCGGATTCGGACCCGGACCTGCCTGCCGTCGACCAGGACCGTGGCCGCGTCCGCGGCCAGCTCCTGCACCTCGACGCGAAAGGTCCTGCCGTCGATATCGACCTCCATGGCCATGACCGTCTCCTTCTCACCATCCGCTGACCAGACCGAGGATCGCGCGGTGGTCGTTCGTTATCTCGCCTCGCCTGTATGGCGAGAATCCATACTCGCCCACCAGCCTCACGTTCTGCCACAGGAGATAGGCCAGGTTCGCGGTGAAGCTGACCTCGCGAATCGGCCGGCTGTCCGAGTCGATCGCCTCGCTGTCCGTGTAGTTGAAGAGCATGACCAGGAAGAGCTCGGGCGGATCTCCGAGCAAGCTGGCGAGCGCCTCGATGATCACGCCGTGGGTCAGCAGGGCGTGCTCGGGATTGCGGGCCTCGAAGCAGGGGTTCAAGTCTCGCCGCATCAGGTACTGGGCGCGGATATCGGCCCGGCCTAGCGAGAGGAGCAGATCCGGGCCCCACAGGAGCACCTCGTTCGGGCGGGGGGTGCCGATCTGGACGGCGAGGCCGTCCTCACCGAGCGTCCAGTCCCGCTCCTCCTTCCCCCAGTAGCCGAACAGGCCCACGCGGACCGGACCGAGCTCCTGGCCCAGTGCGAGCAGGTAGCTCTTGTACTTGTCGATATCCAGATCGGCGCCGATGTCCTGCAGGTAGCGGCCGTTGCCGTTGAGCACGGCCGCGGTCACGTCGAGGCCGAAGGAGAATCGGTAGGCGAGCTGGATGCCCCGATCGTAGGCCGGATCGGCCAGGCTGAGCCCGGGGCGCACGGCCAGCATCTCATAGGGCTGAAAGCTGAGCCTGTGCTTCGGGCGGAAGATCGGACGGGTTATCTGGATCTGGCCCACGGTGAGCTCCAGCCCGCTGCCGAGCAGGTCGTCGAAGCGGAGCCAGGCTTCCTCCAGCCCTTCGCTGGAGGCCCGGTCGAGACGGAAGGACAGACCGGCCGAGAGCCCATCCGCGAGCTGCCCGGCGCCGAGCAGCCAGACGCCCAGCGGGGCGCTGAAGTCATCGAATGCGCTGCCCTCGCCTGCGCTCTGGACCTGGAAGCCGAAGTCGGCTCGCAGCGCCAGCGGGAGCCGGGATGCGAAGTCGCCTTCGATCTCGGGCCGGTCTCGCCGGCCGTCGATGGCCTCGATCCGGAATCCGCTGGACGCGAAGCGCTCTCCCGCAGCGTTCAGGCGGGGGGGCGGCGCGTGGCAGGCCGCGCAGTCGAGGCCGTGGCTGCGGGCGAAGGCCGGAATGGCGCGCGTGGGCCGGGATGCGAGCCAGAGCCCGAAGGCGATCGAGGCGAGCGCGATCGCGTGCTTGAAGGTGGGGTGCACCACACGGGGATGGTATCCGATTGATGGACCTTGGCAAGGAATTCGTGGGATCCCGCACCCTCAGCGCGGACCGTCCTGCGTCGGGTCCGGCAAGGTCGCGGGGCGGATGTCCGGAAAGCGATCCGAGCGCACGTTCTGCTCGACGTTCCGGATGCCGTCGTAGATGCGGTCGTCGCCCTCCACCCAGCCGTTGATGCCGAGCGTGGGCGCCAGGACGTGGCGGCCCGTGCGCGTGAGCGTGTTGAGATCCAGCAGGATCGCCTTGAGCCGCCGGCCGAGCCCTTCGTTGAAGCCCGGCCGAAGGCAGTACGCGTCGTACGGGATGCGGCCCGTCTTGGCAACGATCACGAGCTCGCCCGCGTCCATGCCCCCCGAGCGGGCATCCCGGATGGCGCCGGCCCAGGTGGCCACGAGGTCGTAGCGGCCGGCGAACAGGCCCTCGAGGCAAGCCCGGTGGTCTCCTCCGAAGCTGATGGACTGGAAGTCCTTGCCGAGATCGAAGCTCCGGCGCTGCAGGTAGTCTGCGGGGAAGAGGAAGCCGGACGTGGAGTCCGGGTCGACGAAGCACAGCCGCGCACCCCGGATGCGGTCCAGCGAGGCGAACGGGCCCGAGGCCAGGGCGATGAGGTAGCTCGAGTAGTTCACCGATCCGGCCGCTACGTGAGAGGCGATGAGCCGGATGTCGGGGTTCTTGCGCCGGGCGCGCACATAGGCCAGGGGAGAGAGCTTGGCCAGATCGACCTCGCCGGCGATCGTCTTGTCGATCAGCTCGCCGTAGCTCGACGTCACCACCAGGCGGACGGGCATGCCCAGCTGCTCCGAGAGGTACTCGGCCACGCGCGAGAAGCGCTGGCGGGTGTGCTCGGGGCCCACGACCGGGGTCATGCCGAAGACGATCTCGCTCTGGGGCGGCGCCTGGGCGCCCGCCAGCACCGGCCACAGCAGCAGCCATAAGGGGATGGTCCTCACTCGATGAGCTCCACCCGGTTCCGGCCGGCGCCCTTGGCGGCGTAGAGGGCGTTGTCGGCTCTTTCGATCAGCTCGTTCACCCGCTCTGCGGGGCCGAGCTCGGCCACGCCCAGGCTGATGGTCATATTCCCGCCGGGCTGCTGATCCTGGCCCTCGAAGTCCTCGCGCTCCACGGCCCGGCGGAGCTTCTCGGCCGCCTTGGAGGCGGCCTTCAGGCTGGTGTCCAGCAGGGCGATGCAGAACTCCTCGCCCCCGAACCGGCCCGCGATATCGATCGAGCGCAGGTTGGATCGCAGCACGCCGGCGAGCTGGGCCAGGACCCGGTCTCCGGCCAGGTGCCCGTGCGTGTCGTTGTAGTGCTTGAACTTGTCCACGTCCAGCATGACGAGGCTCAGCTTGTGCCCGCCTCGCTGGGCGCGCATGACCTCGAAGTCCAGCCGGCTAAGCAGGTGGGCCTTGTTGGCCAGACCCGTCAGCCCGTCCGTGGTGGCCAGCTCCTCCAGGCGGACGTTCATGTCGCTGAGCTGCTGGTTGGCTCGCTCCAGCTCCTCGTTCTTGGAGATGATCTCCTGGGAGCGCTCGCGGACTTTCGTCTCCAGGTCCCGGGTGTAGTCGGCCAGCTCCGCCGCCGTGGAGTTGAAGACCCGGGCCAGGGTGCCCAGCTCGTCCCGGCCCTTGTCGGCCACCCGGTGATCCAGCTCCCGGCGGCTGAGGTGCTCGGCCATGGCGCTCAGAGCGCGCACGGGGCGGATGACCAGCCGGGACAGCCCCAGGATGAGCGCCAGGGCGGTCAGCACCATGAGCACGCCGGTCAGCTTGGTGAGGTGCCAGCGCAGCCGGTCCGAGCGCACCTCGAGCCGGGCCAGGGAGAACTCGGCCAGCAGCGTGCCCCAGCGCAGTCCCGACTTCACCGGCAGGGCGATGGCCAGCACTGGACTCTCTCCGGGAGGGAAGCGCTCCTCGAACAGCACCCTGTCCGCCGCGAGCGCCCGGCGGGTGAAGGCGTCCTCGCACTTCGTGCCGTAGGCGGTCTCGCGCGTGTGGGCGATGACCCGGCCCGATCCGTCCACGATGCAGAGGCTCTGCAGGTCGCGGATCGGGTCGCGGGCGCTCTGGACGTCGAGTCCGGGGGGCACGCCCAGGTTGGAGGCCGGGGGACGGAACTGGGCCAGGTAGTCGTCGAGGCGCTCGATCTCGTGGTTGGCCAGGGCGATCGAGCAGGGCACCGACAGCGCCGAGAGCAGCGACAGACCGCGGTGCCGCATCTCGTCCAGCAGCTGGTCCTCGATGACGGTCACCGCCACCAGGCCGCCCGCACCGAGCAGCGGCAGGGTCAGGGCCAGGACCAGGATGATGAGCTTGGGTCGGATGCCCATCGGCGCGCTCTCCCTGCACCCATGCTAGAACGGGCTCCCGAGCGAAGCAAGGAAACGGAGGCCGGAAAGAGCGCTTGGACGCGCCTGGACGGCATTGACCCGGACAGGACGAGGTGCTGTACTGCGGGCGGGAGACGCAAAGATGGCCTTGCCCCAGGCATGGGTGGACTACCAACTCTGCAAGCCCGAGCGCTGCGCGGACGGCATCTGCCCGGCGGTCAAGATCTGCAAGCGGAAGATTCTGTTGCAAGATGCGCCCTACGAGGCGCCGTACCGCCTCTCGGAGATGTGTACCGGCTGCGGGGAGTGCGTGCCCATATGCCCGCTTGGCGCGATCTACCTCCGTTGAGTAGCGGAGAGATGGAACAGGAGTGAGAGAGCCATGCCAGAGAGACAGCAGGGAGCGGACACGCCGATACTCCTCCGGCCGATCGGAGTGATCCGCACTCCGTATACGGACTGGGCACCCTACCAGCCGGTGGAGCGAGAGGAGGGAGTCGGGAAGTTCCATGTCCAGGTGCACGAGCGGTACGCCCAGGGCTTGCAAGACCTCGATCGCTTCGCGTACGTCATCTTGGTCTACTACCTCGACCGGATCGAGAAGGAGCCTGGCCTCCTGGTCAGGCCCCCGTGGGTGGACCGAGAGGTGGGTCTCTTCGCCTCGCGAAGCCCCAACCGACCGAACCCGATCGGCCTGTCCATCGTCCGCGTCCACGCGATCGAGGGCAGAGAAATACACACCTGGCCCATCGATGTCTTCGACGGCACGCCTCTTCTGGACATCAAGCCCTACATCGCCACCCTGGACAGCAAGACCGACGCCGACGACGGCTGGATCGAGGGCGTCGCGGGCAAGGAGCACCTGCTCCAGCACGTCCGGGGCATCCCGCACGGCCACCATCACGAGTGAGGAGTCGAGATGGAGGACGATCCTGCCCGCACCCGGGAGCTGATCCGCGAGCTCGAGCAGGAGCTGGCCGACCTGCAGGCGCGTCTGCCCGCCCACTCGGTCAGCCCTTCCATGATCCAGGCGCTGGAGGAGATCGAGGAGCGGCTGGAGGCCGCCAGGAGAAGGCTCGCCTCGGAGAGCGAGATCGACTAGCCCCAAAACAAGTGCGTTGCACTTGTTTTGGGGCTTAGTCACTATCAGGGGGCTTTCGCAAAGCCCCCTCGCTGCTGGAATACGATTACAGCAGCTTCACCCCAAAACGACCGCCCTTCGGGCGGCTAGCCCTGAAAACAAACGCGGCTTGGAAAGCCGCGCTTGTTTTAGGACT
>JAFGRB010000204.1 GCA_016935365.1 Deltaproteobacteria bacterium | reverse complement strand
AGCCATCCATCCGCGGGGGGTACAGCCGCCCGGACCTGTGCCGGGCGGCGAGGGGGGCGCGCGGCGCCCCCCTCCATATCAGGGGCGTGGATCATCCACGCCCGCACGCCTCTTCGCGTATGCGGGCGGGCATGAAGCCCGCCCCTATGTCGCGCGCGGAGATGCCATGGTGAAAGCGCATGTTAGCAAGACGCCCGAGAGCGATGCTCGCAGCAGCAACGCGGACGTTTCTTTCTCGTAACGTCAGTCCGGGATCTTCTCCGGCTCGCGGATCCGCGGCGCGGTGTCGTTCCAGTGGGGGTAGTCCATCTCCAGCTTCTCCATCTGGAAATGCTTCTCGATCCAGTCGACCAGCTCGGGGGTCAGGTTCAGGTCGCGCGGCTGGAGGGGATCCGAGAGGTCGAACGACTGCCTGGCCCCGCTCGGCGCCTCGAGCGTGAGCTTTCGCGGCAGACCCACGGCGGTGATGTCGATGGCCTCCCCATCGTAATGGCGCGACTCGCGGGCGCCTGTGCGGGTGGCGTAGACCACGCCGTAGGCGTCGTTCATCCGCCTGGCGGCCTCGATGGTCGCGCGCCAGCCCGCCGGGTGGAGCCAGCGGATGGGCACGTTCAGCCTCCAGCGCTCGTTGACCCGCTCCAGGTCGCGCACCGTGCGCATCACGTCCCGCCGGGTCTTCTTGCGGCTCAGCCGGAAGGCGCCCCACATCAAGTAGCCCCGGTGCCGGTTGCGGACCGTGGTGTAGAGCGCCACCTCGCAGCCCTGCTCCTCGAGCTGGCGGATGAGCCAGGCCGTGCGCTGGGAGAAGGTGCCCGAGGTGGACTTCTCCGCCAGGGCCTCGAGCTTGGCCTCGCGCGTCCAGGGGTTCTTGTAGCGCACGGTCCAGTCGGGCCCCAGGGGAGCGCCGTCTGCGGCCGGCTCGAGATCGAGCTGCTCCACGGGCTTATCGATGTGGAGGAGGTCTTTCTTGCCGGCGTACACGCGAGGCCTGTTCTTGCGGAAGACGTCCTGGGGGTGGACCAGGATGCCGGCCGCGCGCGCCCGCCCGGCCGGCATCCAGACGAGCTTGCCGCGCAGGCCCCGGCGGCCCGCCCGGAGCACGTCGTCGAGGAAGAAGACCAGATCGTCCATGTCGACTGGCCGGCGCATCTGCTCGCGGATCACCCGCACGAAGGGCTCGCCGGGCGCCTTGCGGGCCAGGGCCTGCAGGTACGCGCCGTCGATCTCCACGTCCGCGAGCGTGATCTTCCACTCGCCGAGCAGCTTTCCCGCCCTGGCGACCATCCGCCGGTAGGGGTGCTTGCCGCGGCGCACCCGCAGCATCTGCAGCTTGCGGTCGATCGAAATGGAGGCCGGCGGCGGGCCGCCCAGAGCAGGCAGCGATGAGAGCAGCCAGACGAGCGCGACTGCGTTCCTCGAGAAAGCGGGCATCACTTCCTGTCAGGGGCCGTCCTCGATCCGGTTCACCGGTACGATCTGCGCGTCGCGGATCTCGCAGACCTTCCAGAAGCGCCCGGCCCCGTCCGGCACCTCGAAGGCCTGGACCAGCTCCCGGTCGTTGAAGACCAGCACCCGGGCCCGGCTCTTGCCGAAGTCGCGGAAGGACCCGTCCTGGCGGTGGGTGTAGTCGTGGACGAAGAAAGTGTAGTGGGCCTCGGGCTCGAGCCTGGCTACCGTGATCGTCTCGGGCCCCTCGCCGTCCACGTCGTCCCGGTCCAGCCAGGCGCGGTCCTCGAACTTGCGCATGTCCCGGAAGGAGATGTGGTAGCGGCCCTGCTTGACGAGGTGGACGTCGAGATCGGGCGGCTTGCTCGTCCAGTCGAGCACGAAGCGGTAACGGCCGGGCGGCAGCGCGGGCGAGATGGAGTAGCGGTGCAGAAAGACGCTGTCCAGCAAGACGTGGATGCGGATCCGGCTCGAAATGTAGCCCTTCTTCTCGAAGACCGCCTCCTCCCAGCCCTCCTCGCGCTTCTGCCTCGGGAAGGGGAAGATCGCCTTGCCGCTCGAGTCGGTGATGCTCTCCTTGCCCCGCAGCGTCACCCGCGCCCCGGGAATCGGCGCGCCGCTCACCGCGTCGTAGAAGCGCAGGCTCAGCTTGCCCGAGAGCTCGTCGAAGTTGAAGTCGGCGTTCTCGTGGACCGTCTCCTCGTCGAGACCGAACGGATCGTTGTCCGCCAGCACCGGAACCACCGCGCCCAGGCCCAGGATCAGGGCCACACCCAGGCCGCATCGGAGAGTCCTCGTCATCGTCCTTCCTCCCAAGTGCTTGTGACGCCCACCTGGCGAAATGAATTCAATCGAAAACCCGGGGCGTATGCCGGATTGTCCCCCCGGCCAGGCTGAATTGCAAGACAGCCTACTTCCCCGTCCAGGCGCCCGTCTTCAGATACGCTTCGGGGTCTGCCCGATCGCTCTTCCGACGCTGCAGCGCCCGGCGGGCGATGTCGCGCTGGGCTGTAAACCGCAGCCACTCGTGGTTCTGCCCGCCACCCCAGTCGTTCCAGAAGTCGCCGGAGACGACCTGGACGTCTTTCTTCTTCGTGACGGCATGCAAGAGGTTCGTGGCCACGCCCGTCTGCAAGCCCTCGAGCTCCCGGATGGCTCGCTCGCTCGGCCCGAGGTCGTACGAGAAGGTGGTCTGTCCCTTGTCGCCGTACTCGTCCTCCCAGTGCTCCGAGTGGACCTCCACCAGGCACGCGGCGCTGAGCAGCACCTCCGCATAGTCGCCGAAGAGCGGGCTCATCTCCCGTGTCCAGCGAGCGAGCGCCGATCGGCTCTCGATGAGCGTCGGGTGGCCGAAGAGCCAGGCCACGACCGCCTCGGCAGCCCGCGGATCGCCCAGCTGTCCCAGCACGGCGACCAGCCGCTGCTGGACCTCTGCGTGCCCCTGGCTCAAGGCCCGGACGATGGGCCAGAGGAGCTCGCGCCCGCGCGCCACCAGACCCTCCCAGTCCTTCCTGGCGGCCAGCGCGGCCACCGCCTCGTCATCGCCCGGCGGCTCCCATCCCGAGGCCTCGAGCGCCTTGGACACGGCTTGCCGGACCTCGCCGTCAGCGTCACGCAGATGGGGGAGCAGCTTCTGGACCGCATCCTCGCGGCCCATCATGCCCAGCGCCTGCGCCGCCGCCTTGCGCAGCTCGACATCGCGGCTGTCTGCCAGGACCTCGCCGAGAGCTGGAATGGCCGTTGGATCGCCGAGCCTTCCCAGGGCCATGGCCGCGTGCTCCCGGTCGTGGAACCATGGGCGTGGCTTCCGATGCAGGAGCTCGATCAGGGGCTCGATCGCTCGCCTGTCTCCGAGCTCTCCGAGCAGCTGGGCAGCCTCCTCGGCAGCATGACCGCGCCTGCTCCTGAGCGCCTTCAAGATCGAGTCGACGTCCTCTCTCCTGCCCAGCGCGCACAGCACCCTGGATGCCGTCTTGCGCGCGCGCGGGTTTCGCGACCCGAGCGCCAGCTTGACCGTGGGCAAGACCTGCCTGCCCATCTCGATCAGCTCGACAGCCCTTCCGGCCAAGAGCAGCTGCACAATCCGCACACGCGACGTGGACCTACGCGCTCGCCACCCCAGGCGCTCGAGCGCTTCCGCCAGCGCCGCGAGCAGGGAGAAATGCTTCGTCCTGCCCGCCAGGCGCTGCAGGGGATCGACGGCAGACGGATCTCCGAGCCTGCCCAGTGCCTGCACGGCCGCCCTGCGGGCCTCGCTGCTCGGCGTCTCCAGCACATCGACGAGCACAGGGACGGCACGGGCTCCGAGGCTCTCGAGCGCCTTGGCTGCACGTATGCAGTCGCGGCCAGAAGCCAGGTATGCGCCGAGCGCCGCCGCGGCCTCGGCCGCGCCGAGCTCGCCCAGTGCGCTGGCCGCCTCCGCGCGCAGCTTGACCATCCGGAGATCGTCCCGCTCGCTCTCCAGAACCCCGATCAGGGCTCCGGCGGCCCGCACGTCCCCGAGCACGCCCAGCGCCCGGATGGCCGCCTCGGCAGCGGGCTCGTCTCCGTCGTCGAGCGCCCGGTCGAGCGCCGCGGTCAAGCCAACGAGGTCGTCCACCTTCTCACCCACTTCGGGCCTTCTTCGATCAAGGGAAGAGGCCCAGACGCAGGCCCTGGACGCTGCCCAGAAAGAACTCGATCTGCCCGCCCGACACCGTCTGCGTCTCGCGGTGGTAGCGGGTGATGTGCGAACTCCTGGTGGCCACGTCCGTCTGCAGGAAGGCGTCCACGAAGCTGGCCGGTATCTCCACCTGCCCGTCGATGTCCTGCACATCGCAGCGGATCACCGCTTCGGGCAAGGAGGGAAAGTGGTGGCCGCTCTCCAGAAGCACCACGATGCGGGCGCTCGAATCCGCCGGAGTCCAGGAGATGGTGGCCGGCTCGCCGCCGTACAGATCGACCTCGTTGGAGTCGATGACCAGAGTTGCGACACCGGTCGTCTCCAGCGAGAAGGGCTCCAGGTCTCCCCCGGTGGAAGCGACCGACACGCTGTCTCCCTGGTCGAACAGCTCCGCGGGCGCGTTCGCGGAGTAGAACCTGTCTTCGTCCGGAGTCATCTGGACATCCTGCGCGAGGCCGGTGATGGAGATCGTCCCCATGTCCCAGTTGGCCGGCATGTCCCGGCAGACGTACTGCTCGCCTTCCTGGACACAATCCTCGGTGGCCCATGCACAGCTCGGCTCACAGAACCAGAAAGGGATCGTCTGCTCGCACTCGAAGTAGCTGCAGGCGCCCTGCGCCATGACCTCCGTGCAGGCGACCTCCAGCTGGTGGTCCAGGGTCCTCGTCCAGTGCGCTTCTTCGGATGCGATGGCTCGCAGCCCGTCATTCCAGAACCAGGGAGCGTTCAAGACCGCGCTGTGGAGCTCGAGCACGCTCACCCAGCCCCAGACGGGCTTCTCGCCCAGGCAGCGCCCGTCGGCGCAGCCGTGCTCGCAGGGCAGCTCGGTGGAGTCATAGCGACACCGGCCGGTCGACGGATCGCAGGTGCCTGTATCCCCGTATGACAGCAAGGTGCTCTCGTCCTTGCAGGTGTCCGCCGGCTTGTGGCTCTGATCGCAGATCACGCCGTCGCAGGGATCTTCATCCAGGCAGCGGCCGCTCTGGCAGCCGTACTGGCAGTCCTTCTCCGTGGAATCGTACACGCACGCCCCGGTCTCCGGCACGCAGTCCCCGATGGCTTCGTACTGGACCAGAGTGCTGTCGTCCCGGCAGTAGTTGTCTTCGGGCTCGTCGCAGACGATGCCCCGGCACCTGTCCTCGTCCATGCACCGGCCCGCGACACAGCCGTGATCGCAGTGCTCGTCCGAAAAGCCGTACACGCAAGCGCCCGTGTCGGCAGCGCAGTCGCCGGGGGTGTGGTACTTGCGCAAGGTGCTGCCGTCCAGGCATGTGTTTTCAGGCGGCTGGTCACACAGCACCCCGGCGCACCTGTCACCTTCCGTGCCGTCACCGCACGAGAAGGCGAGCGAGGCGAGCAGAATCCACGATACACCAGCTCTCATCTTCTCCGTCCCCAGTCGTCCACATCCAGCCCCTCGATACGCGAGAAGTGACCCGCATTGCAGGTCGCCAGGGCCGCACCCAGACCGAGGGCGATGCTGGCGACGGCCAAGTCCATGTCCTGTATCGAGAGGCCAGCCACCGCGAGCCTGGCCTTGAGCTGACCGAAACGCAGGGCCGCAGCCTCGTCCCAGTCCGCCCAGCGCACGAGATCGCGCAGCAGATCGTACTCGCGCTGCAAGATCTCCCTTCGGCGCAATCCCTCCTCCAGTCTCTCCAGGCCATAGGCGATCTCGGCCGCCACCGGGCTGGCGAGAAAGACCTGTCCCCGATCGAGCTCGGCCAGGCGAGAGAGCGCCTCGGGTCGGCGGTGCATGACCCTGGACAGGGCGCTGGTGTCCAGAACCACGCTCAAAGCACGGGCTCCGTCGAGCTGTTGCGGCTGCTCTCGATGAAGCCGATGAACTCCTCCTCCGACCGCTCGAGGATCTCACGCTCCTCGACAGACAGCCGATCGAGAGCGAAATAGCCCTCTGGCCAGTCGCCCAGTTCACTCTCCAGAAGCTGCTCGAGTGCCATTACGATCAACCTGTTTCGGCTGACTCCCCGACGTCTGGCAAGCTCATCCAGTCGCTTTTCCATCCCCTTGGGGAAATGCACGCTCGTGCTAGCCATCTACTCCTCGTACCTGTTCGAATAGAACATACCAGGAACCAAAGTACCGTCAAACATCCGAGCCCCGTCACTCCGCTTCGACGAGCTTGTCTTTCAATCGCTCGTTCTCCGTCACGAGATCGGAAATCCTCTTCTCGCTCTTCCGACAAGCCCTCTCGCTCTCTGCAAAATCCGCCGCAAGCATCTCGCCATAGCTCAGGATGTTGCGCAAGGCGCGGTTTTCCTGAGCCTGGCCGCACGTGTACTTCAGCTCGCCGCCCCGATACGGGATCGGATCGACGACGAGCTCCGGCTGAAAGGTCGATGGATCCTGAACGGCGAAGTAGATCGCCGCCTCACGGCAAGCGTCATCGAACGCGCGGCGATCGCGCATCAGAAGCTGGTAGCTCTTTCTGTAGTGAAAGCCCCAGCTCTCTCCCCTTTCCGACATGGCCAGGTACTGCAGGTGTTTGATGGCGACCTTCGACGCATACTGCTCCACCCCGCGCACGGGGAAATGCGCGAGATGGACGGACTGCAGATCGGAGCCATGCCGAGTCTCTCCATCGATATCGACGGCGTGATTGCCCTGCGTGAGGCGCGCATTCCCTCCGAGTACGAGATTCGATGGGACGATGACCTTGCGCCACGGGTGCGCCTCCTCTTTGAGCCTCTTTCGAATCCTGGTGACGGGGTTCGCATGGCCCGAGACCGAAGGGTCGTCCTCGATATCCGGCACGTACGTCTTCCAGCCCACCCCCACCAAAGAGTCGCGATCCTGCAGGAGGCGCGGCAGGGGTTCGTCATTGTCGGTCACGAGGAACTCGTCCACGTCGACCGGAACAATCCAGTCGGCGCGGTACTTGCCCAGTGCATACTCGTGCATCAGACGCGTCATGCGCCTCCACTGCCAGTGACCGTGAGATGCGTCGTGGACGACCTCGACATCCAGCCCCTCTTCCCGCAGTGCGTTCAGGACATCGACCGTCTCATCCGTGCTCCCGTTGTCCAAGACGACCACATGGTCGACACAGCACGCCGTGTGCCTCACGAAAGGCTCTACGATATCCGCTTCGTTCTTCACACATGTAATCGAGACCGTTCTCATGACATTCTCACTCGACCCGCTCCACCAGCACCAGATCGTAGCCGCCTTTCTGGTTCAGGGCGAAGTCCAGCCGCAGGTCCGCCTGGGCGCTCTGCACGAGCAGGCTGACGAGGTTCTTGCGCGCGGCGAGCGGGTCGAGGTTGGTCTTGGCGTCGAAGCGCGCCAGGATGACGCCCTTCGCCATGTGGACCGACTCGGGCTCGAGAAGCGCCTCGGGCTCGAGCCGCAGCCGAAAGACCGGCCGCAGGATGGCGAGCTCGCCTGGCAGCTTGGCGACGATCTCGTCGTCCCCCAGGCCGAGCGCGAGCTCGAGCCGGGCGCTCGCGAGAAGCCCCGTCTTGAGCTCGTCCGGGCTCTGGCGGAGCCAGCCCAGCTCCAGGCGGGGCCCGGGCCTCACGTCGCTGCGGCGCTCCCGCATCTGGCTCTTCCGGAAGGCGTCCGTGTCCACCCAGATCACCGCGCTGTCCGAGATCAGCACGGCCCGGGTGGAGTCGGAGATCAGATCCTCGAAGGTCTTGGGCCGGCCGGCCACCGCAAAGCCGGGCGGCAGCTCCAGCTCGCCGAAGTCCGTCACCTCGCCCGCGCGCAGCACGGGCCGGGTCTCGAGGGGGAAGGTGGCGTAGTCCTCGGGGTGCATGTCGGTGAAGCGCAGGCAGAGCACCAGCGTGGCGTTCTGCACGTCCCGATCGCTGCGGTTGCGGACCGCCACCTTGAACCCGCCTCCGAATCCCATCATCGTCTTGCCCGGAAGCAGGTCCAGGAAGGACTCGGCCGGGAAGATGCGCCGGAAGTCCGCGCCGAAGTGGCCGTAGCAGTAACGGATGTCCGACAGCACGAAGCTCCACGAGCCCTGGGCGCGCCGCCGCGAGAAGTGGCGCATGATCTCGGCCCGGCCGGCATCGAAGTCCCCGCGGGCGAAGTGCAGCCGGGCGAGCTGGAGGTTGGAGCTGAAAATGCCCGCGCCTTGCAGGGTGGCCTCGTAGAACTCCATGACGTGCAGGCCGGCCCTGGAGCGCTGGAGGTACTTCTGCCGGTATCGGTACGGGCCGAGCATCTCCTCGAGCCGGGCGGCCTGCTTGGGGTAGTCGGCCGACGCGGCCAGCAGCGTGGTCCGGGCGTCCTCGAGCTGCCCGCGCTGCCCCTGGAGCACGCCCTTGAGCAGCAGCGCGGGGGCCGACTTCTCCGCGTGCTCGGCGAGGTAGCCGTCCAGCACGCGCTCGGCCTCGGACAGCAGGGCGGCTGCGTCCGGCTGCGCCTCTCCGGCCGGTGCGGGATGCTCGTCGCCGGCGGGCAGCTCGATGGCCTCCGAGGAGCTGCGCCGGCCCGCCTTCTCGATCAGCGCCAGGGCGAGCACCAGGTGGGCCTCGGTCTCGTGAGGCGCGGCCGAGACTGCGTTGCGGGCGTGCTCGATCGCCTTGTCCCAGTGGCCCTCGTCTGCGGCCAGGTAGGCCAGATCGCGCTGGACGCACAGCGCGTCCCAGGACTTGACGTACTGGTGGGCGAAGCCCGAGTAGATCGCCAGCACCCTGGTCAGCCGCTCCCGGGCGGCCCCCATCTCGCGCTGCAGCTTCGCCTTGGTCTCGAGGCGCTGCGTGTACTCGTCGGCCACGCGGGCGATCTCCTCGTCCTTGAGCCCGATGTCCAGGCGCGCCTCGCCGCTCGAGTCGCTCGAGATGCCGAAGCGCACTGCCCGGACCGCGGACAGCGCGGTGCGCACCCAGTCCCAGCTCGCGTCGTGGGCCCCGTGCTCGGAGCGGATGTGCTCGATGTCCGCGACGGTCGACAGCACGGCGTCCCGCACGGCCAGCACCCGTGGCGCCACACCCTCGTAGTCCAGCCTTCGCGCCCTGGCGATGTACTCGGCGAGCGAGGAGGACTCGTCCAGCAGGCTCTCGAGCTCCAGCATGACCCGGATCGTCTTGTCGATGTCGTGGCCGCCGTCGTCGCGGACGGACCGGAGAGCCTCGATCGGGTCTACCTCCTTCGCGGCCGCGGGCCGGCCTGCGTCGGGTGCGCTCTTCGGCTCCTCCTCTCCGCGCCCCGCCAGATACCACCACAGGCCCACACCCAGCAGCAACACCACCAGCGCCGGGGCCACGCTGGCGATGATCGCGCCCATGCCCGGCTCGTCGCTCGGTCCCTGCTGCGCGCCCCGTTCTCCGGCCGGGCCCGGCTCCGGCTCGAGCCCCTCCTTCTCGTCCTGTTCGCTCATCCGCCGCTCCCGGCGGCCAGCCGGAGCATCTCCACCAGGGCGTCCTTGGCCTTGTGCATGTCCTCGACCGCGATGTGCTCGTCGGTGGCGTGCTCGTTGCGGGCGCCGATGCCCACCACGGCCATCTCGATGCCGCGGTTGTTGTAGATCGAGGCGTCGGTGTAGCCGGTGATGAACACGGGCCGGGCCTGGATCCCGACCGACGCCAGGGCCTGGATGGCGATCCGCACCGTGGGCGCGTCGTCGGGGATGGACACCGCCTCGCAGAGCATGTTCGATTCGATCTCGACCCGGGCGCCTGACGCCTCGACCTGCTCGGCGATCGTCCTGCCCATCTCCTCGGCCAGGGCGACCGCCTTGGCGTGGTCCGCCGAGCGGCACTCGGCCAGGAAGCTCGCCCGCTCGGGCACGCCGTTGCGGATCAGGCCGCCCTCGATCACACCCACGTTGGCCGTGGTCTCCTCGTCGAGCCGGCCCAGCTTCAACGCGGCGATGGCCCGGGCCGCGGCCTGGATCGCGTTGATGCCCTTCTCGGGCTCCATGCCCGCGTGGGCCGCCTTGCCGCGCACTCGCACGTCGATCGCGAAGTAGGTCGGGCCGCCGACCACGACGGTCTCCAGCTCGTCGTTGTCCATCAGAAAGCCGCGCCTGGCTCTGAGCTTCGAGAAGTCGAGCTGCTTGACGCCCAGCAGCCCGACCTCCTCCTGGCGGCTGACGGCCAGGTCGATCGGCGGGTGGATCTCGGACGTGCGCAAGGCCTCGAGCACCTCGGCGATGCCGGCCTTGTCGTCCGCGCCCAGGATCGTATCGCCCCTGGAGCGGATGATCCCGTCCTGACCGAGCACCGGCTCGATCCCCTTGCCCGGCTTGACCGTGTCCGCGTGACAGGAGAGCAGCACGGGCTCGGCGCCCCGGCATCCCTTGGCCTCGAAATGGGCGATCAAGTTGCCGTACGAGTCGAGATCGGCCTCGGCGCCCATCTCCCGCACCTGCGCGAGCAGGTAGTCGAGAAAGCGCGCCTCGTCACCGGACTCCGAGTCGATGCGGACCATCTCCATGAACAACTGGACCATGCGATCGGACATCTGGGCTCCTTTCTGCGCTCTGCGTCCAGCACCGGCCGCAGCTTAGCACAAGAGGCGCCCGCGATCCTCTCCAGGAGTCATCCGGGGGGACGTTCAGGCAGCCCGGTCGACCGAGGGCTGCAGCGAGTCGATCCAGTCGAGCAGACGGCGCTGCTCGGGCGGGTCGAGGCGAGCGAAGCCGCCGCGAACGCCGGCCTGGCCGCGGCTGCAGACACTGCCGAGCACCCGGCCCTGGACCCGCAGCCACTCTCCCGGCCCCGGCAGCCGGATGCGCAACGGCAGCTCGCTGCCCGGCGGTAGCTCGCGGTCGTGCTCGAAGAAGAAGCCCCCGCTGCCCACGTTGCCGCGGCGCGTGAGCTCCCGGCCCTCGATCTCGACCTTCAAGCTGGTGGTGTAACGGGGCGAGCGGCGGGTGCAGCGATGCGGACGGTAGCACTCCCAGCTCTCGAGCCGTCGAATCCGGTAGGTCCTCATGGCCTCGCTCCTCGGGATGGTCACGCCGACACCCCTAGATACGCGCGGGGGGCCAAATAGTTCCGTCTCGGTGGAGTGAGAGAATGGAGCCGTGAGAGGCCTAGTGCTGGCCGTCGACCGTGCCGTCGCGCACGCCATCGCCGGCGCCCTCGAGCAGGCGCTTCTCCTCGATCGCCTCGTGGATCTTCTCGCTCTTGACCAGGTACTCGAAGCGGGCGCGGAACTCCTTGAGCGACATCCCGCAGGTGGCCGCGTACTTGGCCAGCTCGTAGGGATCGGTGAAATCGGACTCGTTGAGCCGGATCATGTACTGCCGGGCGATGGCGTAGTACTCGCTGCCCACGTCCACCATGCGCACCCGGGTGCGATTCGTCTTGGGATCGATGATGTTCTTGAAGTGCAGCGGCACGAAGCGTCCACTCTGGATCGACACCATGGCCGCGTTGCCGTCGTTGAAGAGATACTCGGCCGCGCAGAAGCCCAGATCGCGGGTGTACTCCATGTCATAGGGGATGGGATCGGCGCAGCGCAGCTCGTAGCCGATGTTCTTGGCCACGATGGTCGCCTTGATGCCGAAGTCCTTGAGGCTCTTCTGGACCTGGTACTTGAGGATCGTGCCGATGTTGACCTCGGCGATGCGGATGTTGTCGTGCTCGTCCCGCTCCACGTCCTCGAGCTCCTCGAGGTCCTTCGGATCCAGGTGCTCCACGAGCCCCTCGGCCAGCACGGCCACGCCGTCGTGCCGCCCGTAGCTCAGCCGCTTGACCATGGCGCCGACGAGGATGTCGACGATCTGCTGCAGGCGCACCACGGGCTT